>JAYVRX010000095.1:0-20641 GCA_043775825.1 Deinococcales bacterium | reverse complement strand
CCTGGTTTGTATGGGTTCACGCCCTGACCCCCGCGAGAACTGTAACCGTTCGCCATGCCAACGGTCATAAAATTTGCCCATTCGGTCATGTTGGCTTTACCAAGCAGCACTGCACCTGCGGCGCGTAAGCGAGCCACAACCGTCGAATCTCGAGGCGCAATAGATTTTGCCATTGCGAGTGAGCCTGCGCTGGTGTGCATTCGGTCAAAAGTATCCAAGTTGTCTTTCACCAGAATCGGTATGCCGTGCAGTAGACCACGCACACCCTGACTGTGGCGCTCGAGATCAAGGGCTTGGGCAATTTTAAGCGCATCTGGATTGGTTTCGATCACGCTATGAAGCTCTTGATCGAAAGCTTTGATCCGATCAAGATATATTTGCGTTAATTGTTTTGAACTGATTTGACCCGATGCCATCGCGTTTTGCAGGTCATGAAAGGTTGTCTCGAGTACCGAGAACGATTTTGTTGTGGTTTTTTTGGTTGGCATGAATGCTCCTCAGTTTTGAATTCAAGAGCACTGAAGTCGCACAAAATTTATTGCTTCCTCGAGAGTGCTCAATCAGGTTTTGGATGATTTGAAAACCAGATTCGAGCAAAAAAATCGTGTCACAAATTTTCCAATGCTCGAGTTTCAGGTCAATCACGAAGTCGTGGGTCTAGCGCATCACGCAAGCCATCACCCAAGAGGTTAAAGCCCAAGACCGCTAGCGTGATTGCCACACCAGGAAAGATCGCCAGCCACGGTGCGGTGTTAAAAAAACTGCGCCCTTCATTGAGCATCAATCCCCACGATGGTGTGGGCGGTTGCGTACCCAAACCCAGAAACGAAAGTGCCGCCTCTGCCAGAATCGCAAACGCCAAAGACAGGGTGGTTTGTACGATCAAAGGACCAGTGATGTTCGGCAGCACATGCCGCAACATCAAGCGCACTGGACTCGAGCCGAGCGCCTTGGTTGCCTCGATAAAACCTTGCTCCATTATGCCAAGCGTGGCAGCGCGGGTGATGCGGGCAAAACTTGGGGTGTACACAATGCCAATGGCGATCATGGCGTTTGCCAAGTTCGTGCCAAAGGATGCCATGATTGCAATTGTTAATAACAAAAATGGAAATGCCAACAATATATCCATCAAACGCATGATCAAATTATCGAGCCAACCTCGAGCGTAGGCGGCAATCAAACCCAGCAAGCCACCTGCCAAAAGCGCGATGCCAACTGAGATAAAACCGACCATAAACGAAATCCTGGCTCCGAAGATCATCCGCGAAAGCTGGTCACGTCCAAACATGTCCGTGCCGAGCAAAAATTGTCTCGAGGGGGCTTCTAAGGTGTGCTCGAAATTCTGTTCGACAGGATCGTGTGGTGAAATCAACGGCGCAAAAACCGCACAACGCCATGACTGCAATAATTAAAGTTCCCAAGATAAACGAACGCTGCCGCAGCAAACGCGGTAACTTGCGGCGCGGACTGTCCGAAGTCGCGGTTTGACTCGAGGTTGTGGTGCTGGTCATGAACAAATCTCGATTCGGGGAAGGTGATCTCTCGAGCGGCTTGTTGGTTAACGTTGCTCGAGCCTGCCTTGAAATTGCAAGCGGTTTAATTCGAGTTTCAAATCAAAGATTGCCGTTCCTCAAAGCGCAGAGCCAAATTACAACAGGGGTTTAAATGCAGATGTTTATGAAAGATTGGATCAACTTTAAGCATAGCGAATTCTTGGGTCTATCACACCGTACAACACGTCCACGATCAAATTCACGATCACGAAGGTAAAGGCAAACAGCATTACGGTGGCTTGTACCACAGGGTAATCGCGTTGGTTGATGACAGTCACTGCCAGACTGCCAACACCAGGCCAGCCAAAAATCGTTTCGACAATCACGGTGCCACCCAGCAAAAAACCAATGTTTAAACCAATCACGGTGGTGATTGGAACCAGCGCGTTGCGAAGGGCGTGTTTGTACATGACCGTGCGTTGCCCGATCCCCTTGCTGCGGGCGGTGCGAATAAAATCTTGCGAGAGCACCTCGAGCATGGCAGACCGTGTGAAACGGGTCAGAATGCCAGTTACTTGAAAACCAAGTGTCAGGGCGGGCAAGAGCAGCAGGCGCAAGAACAAAATGGGTTTCTCGAGCGGCATGGCGTAACCAGCGGGTGGCAACCAACGCAGCCAGACGGCAAAAATCAGGATCAGTAAAAATGCCAGCCAGAAATCTGGCGTGGAAACCCCCAACAGCGCGACGCTCGAGATGGCTTGATTAACAGGGCGATTTCTTCGGATTGCCGCCAGAATGCCAAGTGGCAAGCTGATGACAAGTGCCAAGAACATGGCAGCAACGGTCAGTTGCGCGGTGCGTCCGTAGCGTGTACCCATGTCCTCGCCGATGGGTCTGCCAGACCGTAACGACTCGCCAAGGTTGCCTTGTACCAATTGTCCCAACCAAACCACGTAGCCCTCGAGAATCGGGCGGTCAAGGTTGAGCTTGTGCCGCAGTTGCGCCGCGACTTCTGGGTCGGTGTTTGTGCCAAGCATTACTGCCACCAGATCACCAGGAATCGTGCGGGTTAAAAAATAGGACACGGCGGTGATTCCCAACAAAATGGGAATCACCGCCAGCAAGCGTTTAAAAGTGTAGGTCAGCATCGGTCTTTCTCGAGCAGGATTGAATTTGGTCGTGGAAACTCGAGGTTATTTTTTCAGCCAGACATCTTTTAAGGATTCCATTGAACCCGTGGCGTAATGAACGTAGCCTTGCACTTGTGGTCTAAAGGCTTCGTATTGTTCGTTGATGTGCAAAAAGACATAAGCGGCTTTTTCGGCAAGCAAACGCTGCACCTTGCGGTAGAGCACCTGCCGTGTGCCACGATCAACCGAGGTTCGCGCTTGGTCGAGCAGGCTGTCCACTTCGTTTATCGGAGAATTTGTAAAAATTAAATTTCTCGCCCGTGCGGAACTGGTAGTACAAGAAATCATTCGGGTCAACCGCACCGATCCAACCCAGAATCACCGCATCAAAGTTACCCTTGGTGACCACATCATCCAGGAAAGCACCCCATTCCATCGGCGCTACAGTGATATCAATTTTTAACGGTTTGATTTGTGCCTGAATGACTTGGGCAATGTTGACCTGCGATTTGTAATCTGCGCCGACTTTAATCGTCATTTTAAAACCGTTCGCAAAGCCCGCCTCGGCAAGTAGTTTTTTGGCTTTCTCGAGGTTGGTGACTTGCTCTTTGCACGAGGCGAACGCCCAACTCTTGCCACGGTGGTCGTAATAGATCAACTCGAAGGTGTCACCGAGTGCGTCCATCCACGGGTGCATGTAGGTGTGGTCGCAGCCTAGCCCACCGTGCATGACCAGACAAGGCAGACCATGACCGTGGCGAAGATAGAAAATAGCTGTTCCGTTTAGTTGTGCGACTGGCATTGTCCCGACCTCCCAGTATTTGTTACCGAAAAAAATCGCTCGAATTCCCGCGCATCATGCCTCGCAAGAGGATACATGCTCGAGATTTCAGTTATTTGCTGACAATCGCTTGGTTTTGTGGTTCGAGAAAGCCAGCCTGACGAACTTGCCTTTTGATTACCAAATTACACTATCACGTGCATAATCGCTTGTCAAATGCTGAATTGTATGTTATTTTTTGTTTATTCTACGCATTGCGTCATTAAAGGAGCTATGAGTTACGCAGACCTTGATCCACTTGACCACCAGATTGTGACCCTGCTTCAAGAAGATGGGCGCATGGCATTCCGTGAAATGGCACGTCGTCTTGGTGTTTCAGAAGGTACGATTCGGCGGCGTTACAACGCCATGGTACAAGACGGTTTTCTTCAGGTGCTTGCCACAGGCGACCCCGCCGGATTCGGCATCAAAGTTGATGCCATTACCTTGGTCAAAACCGTTCCGCGCAAGGCAGAAGCGGCGGCTAAAGCCATCACTGCTTTTAAAGAAGTGCGTTTTGTTGGTTTAGTAATGGGTCCAGCCGACATTGTGGTTGAAAGCCTGCATTCCTCGATAGACGGCTTGTATCAGTTTATTTCGCACACCCTGCCAGCCGTGCCTGGAGTCTCGAGTTGCGAAACCATTCAGGTGGTCAGAATTCTGAAAAACACTTGGGATTGGCAAGCCTGGCTCAAACACCAGCCAGCAGAGGAGGTCAAGGTTTAAAACGCAGAGTTTAGGCGGTCAGTCACCATGCCCATTCAAAATCAGCATTGAGGGGAGCAGCTATGAAAACACGTATTGCTTGGTTCACGGCAGTCGTCATGACTTTGGGGCTGGGCGTGGCACTTAGTCAAAGTCCAGGACCAACTGGCAAGCTGGTGATGGTGCAAACCCAAGACCCTCACTCTTGGGACCCGATTGACACGTTTTTACTTTCATGGGGCATGGTTGGCTCGAACATCTTTGACGGACTGGTTGACCGTGGACCCGATCTGAAAATCAAACCTGGCTTGGCGCTTCGCTGGACTTTCTTAAAGAACAATTCGGTGATCCGCTTTACCTTGCGTCAAGGTGTGAAATTCCAAAATGGTGAGGATTTTGATGCTAGCGCGGTCAAATTCACCTTTGATCGCTTGCTTGGACCCGAGGGAGCCAAAGGACCACAACAAGCCAACTACACCGCGATCAAGCAGGTCAAGATCATCAACAAATACGTTGTGGATTTCATCATGGATCGTCCAGACCCAGTGATCATCACCAAACTGGCTGGATACGGCGCAAAAATTATCGCACCCAAATATTACAGCGAAGTCGGCGATGCAAAATTCAATGATCTGCCCGTTGGCACAGGACCGTTTCGTCCCATCGAATATGTCAAAGACGACCACCTGACGCTCGAGGCATTCCCTGGCTATTGGGGTGGCTCACCAAAAGTCAAGACCGTCACCTACCGCTTTGTTCCCGAGGCTGCGACTCGAGTGGCGGAACTTCAGGCGGGTCGTGCCGATATTGTGCAGGGCGTGCCAGTCAGTCTGGCAAGTGTGGTCAAAGGCATTAACGACGCGCAACTCGTGCCAGTTGGTACAACCACCGTCACCGAACTGCGCTTTAATATCTCAATGAAACCAATGGATGACGTGCGGGTTCGCAGAGCCATGATTTATGCTGTAGACCGCGATACGATCATCAAGACTATTTTGCAAGGTTACGGCAAACCGATTGCCAGCTTCCAAGGCGAGATTTCCTGGGGCTTTGATCCCAAGCTCAAACCCTTGCCTTACGATCCAGAAAAAGCCAAGGCATTGCTTAGCGATGCCAAAGTCCCCGCCGGAACCGAACTCGAGATTGATTTCACCGACACCGATGTACAATTCCGCGAGGTGGCACAAGGCATTGCCGGATATCTGCAAGCCGTGGGACTAAAAGTTAACCTCAAGACTTTCGAGCAGAACACGTATTTTAGTGACATCATCCCCAAGAACAAAACGGGGCATATGTACAACTTTGGTTGGGGCGGTTGGACGCTCGATTTTGACAACACCGCGTACTTGCTTTATCACAAAGGCGAATACTGGAACCCTGTGTTCTCCGACCCGAAAGTCGAAGCGTTGCTCGAGAAAGAACGTAGCACTTACAATCAAAAAGCCCGCCAAAAAACCATGCAGGAACTTGCACGTTATTTGCAAGACATCGCCATTGAAATGCCGCTCTATCAGGGTGTCAACCTTTGGGGCATGAGTAAGCGCGTCTCTGGTTGGGTTGTGCCGCCAGATGACCGCAACCGTTTGCTGGGTGTGGCTGTCAAGTAATCGCATCAAGGAGTCTCGAGAAGCCATAAGCTCCAAACTATAAGCTCTAAGGCACATCGGTTCTTGCTTAGAGCTTATGGTTAATAGTCAAAAACCCCTTCGTACATTCCTGAAGTCGGATTCAATCACACAAGCTTTCTCGAGGGGGTCAGGTGCTGCGTTACACGGTCTTCAGATTTGGACAAGCGATTTTTGTGATGCTGGTCGTCACATTGCTGGTGGCGTTTGCCGTGCGACTCTCGGGTGATCCTGTGGTGGCGCTGTTCCAGGGTGCTTCCGCGCCCAACAAAACCGATCTCGAGCGAATCCGCAAAGCCCTTGGCGTGGATCGCCCTTTTCTGGTTCAGTACCTCGAGTTTATGGGAGGGTTGTTGACTGGAAACCTTGGCAAGAGTTTTCGCAACGATCAACCGGTCAGTGAATTGATCGGCGAAAAAATTCCTGGAACATTAATTCTTGCCAGCTCGAGTTTGTTCTTTTCGATTGTGCTTTCCGTGCCGTTGGCAATTGCCTCGGCGGTGCGAAAGGGGTATTGGGTTGATCGGCTGGTGCGTTTGCTTTCATTGATTGGTTTGTCGTTTCCTAATTTTTGGTTGGCGATCATGCTGATCTTGATCTTTGGCGTGAATTTACGCTGGCTTCCACCGTCTGGTTTTGAAGGTTGGCGTTCAGTGATTATGCCCGCCGTGACACTGGGTTTGATTTTGACCGCCACCAATGTTCGCTTGTTGCGAGCGGCATTGCTCGAGGTACTCTCGAGCCAGTTTATTACCGTGGCACGATCAAAAGGCTTGCGAGAACGGGTCGTTCTTTACAAGCACGCCCTTCGCAATGCAGCCATTCCTGCCCTAACCTTTATCGGCTTGCAGTTTGGTGGTCTGATCGGTGGCGTGGTGATCGTCGAGCAGGTTTTTGCTTGGCCTGGACTTGGTTCGCTGGCACTGAACGCCATCTCTCAGCGTGATTACCCCGTCTTGCAAGGGACGGTGGCGGTGCTTGCCTTGGTGGTCGTGGTGGTCAATTTGGTGATTGACCTTTCTTACGGGCTGATTGATCCAAGAATCAGTATTTCATGAGGTTGACGGCTTCACAATTCTCGAGGTTTTTGCCATGAGTCTGCCAACAGATGTTCCTCGAGTCAGACGGGCTTGGAATTTTGATCTGATGCTCGGGTTGGTGTTGCTGGGCGTATCGGTGCTTTCAGCGCTGCTTGCGCCTGTGATTGCACCGCTTGGCTCCGAAGTCATGAACCTGGCAGATCGTCTGAAACCACCCAGTTTACAAGGTCATTTGTTCGGTACTGATGCAATTGGTCGAGACATCCTGGCACGCCTGCCACATGGTGGTCGGATTTCGTTGACGGTTGGTTTTGTCTCGGTGGGGCTTTCTTTGATTGTTGGGGTGGGAGTTGGCTTGCTGGCAGGGTTTTACCGTGGCGTGCTGGATGTCGTGCTGATGCGGATTGCCGATGTGCAACTCTCGTTTCCTTTTATTCTGCTGGCAATTACAGTCATTGCCGTGATCGGGGCAGGTTTGTGGAAATTGATTTTTGTCATGGCATTGACCCAATGGGTACAGTACGCCCGTCTTGTTCGCGCCCAGGTGCTCAGTCTGCGCGAACAAGATTCTGTGCAGGCAACTCGAGCGCTCGGCGCAAGTGATGCCCGTATTGTGTTGCGCCATTTGCTACCTAACCTGATTGGACCCGTGATTGTGCTTGCCACCTTAAACGTTGCCAACAACATTCTGCTCGAGTCTGGGTTAACTTTTTTAGGCTTGGGCATAGACCCATTGATTCCTTCTTGGGGTGGGATGCTTGCCGATGGACGCAATTACATGCAGACCGCTTGGTGGGTCGCCACCTTTCCAGGACTGGCAATTACGGTGACGGTACTCGGTTTTAACCTGCTTGGCGATTGGTTGCGAGATCGTCTTGACCCAATGGAGCGGGGGCGTACCCATGGCGCGTAAATCAAGCCAGCATCAACTGCTCGAGCAAGCGCTCGAGCATGTGTTGAACATAGGTAGTCCTTGGGGTCGTTTGTCTGCGGCAATGTCGGTAGCAAGTTCCTCGAGTCTTGAATTGCTGATTCCATACCCGCCCTATGCGGCACGAAAAATCTCTGATTTAAAAGTCCGTGACACGGCTCGAGGGGCGCGGCATATCTGGACGGCAGATTTTGCTTGGGAAGGTACAACTTGGCTTCAGGCACTCGAGGCTTCTTGCCCAGCCACAACAAGCACGGTGCGGGTATTGGGCTATCTTTCAGAGCCGCCAGAAATTCGCCGTCAACTGGCGCTTGAAGCACAAGCAGCTTTGCAACGCCGAGATGTTCGTGCGCTGGTCAATATTCGCAGCAGTTACAAACCCGCCTTGTTTTGGTTGCTCGAGGAAGTGCTGCCAATTTTGCGCCAAAATGGGGCGGACAGACTGGTGATGCGGTATCCGGTTGTGCCGAACACCAGCGAAGTTCGTTTCTTGCAAGAGTTCTACCCTGCCTCGAGCCTCTTAGAGCGAGAGGGAATTCAATTGGAATTACTTGCCGCTCCAAGAGCCGATCCTGTCTACGAAGCCAGCGCTTTTATTGGCAAGCACGAAGTCTGGCATGACACTTGCCTTGCACCGCAAGCTGAAAGAATTCAACAAGATCAGATCATCCTGTCACCAACGGCTTGGCTCGAGGTACAGGTCAATAATGATCTGCTGGTGCAGCAACGAATTCTAACCGATGGCGAACGATTTTGGTCTTGGTATGAAGATGTGGTGCTGCCGCAAATCCTGGTACTCAGTCCAAGTGCTGGACCGTTCTTTCAAAGCCTGACTGTGACAGCAAAACTTTCAGAACCAGACCTGGCACTCAGTATTCAACCCGAACGGGTTTCGATGCTCGAGGCACTGTCCGAAGAGGTCTACTTCAGCACGCTCGAGGCTTTCCAACGCCATGCCAACGCGCCAATTGGCGGGCGCGGCTTGAAGGTGGGCAAGATCGTGCCGTTGTTTACAGAACACCTTGGTCAAGCTGGTTTTGCTCGAGTCACGTTGATTTTGCTTGGAACTGGTGAATTGGGTGTGATGAACCAAGACGGTACGGTTCAACTCGCGCCGTTCGAGCGTATCTCGGCACAAGTCACCAAACAAGCCAACAAAAAGCTCTCGGTACTGGTTTCTGGAACGCCCGACGCGCTTCAAAGACTCGAGCGACATCATGCTTTAGAAAGTGTGGGTATCATTCCCAAATGGGAATCTACAGGGCTGACCAACTCGAGCTTGATTGCTCAAAGTGACCTTGGAAAACGTCACTTGGATGCTTCTTCTAAAGACAACTCGAGTCTTGCGTCATCACTGCCAGGTGGTCTACTTTCGGCACAAGATATCTGGCAAGAAACCAAACGTTTAGCGCAACTTCCTGGTGTCTCGAGCCGTGTTGTTGGGCGCAGTCTCGAGGGTCGCCCGATTCATGCCATCAGCCGCTTGGTCAATCCAAATATGCCAAGCTTGCTGGTCACGGCTGGACAGCACGCAAACGAACCAACAGGTCCCAAAGCTGCCCTGATTTTGCTCGAGGAGTGGTTGTCGGAGGGTTCGATCAACGTGGTTGGGATGCCGCTCAAAAATCCTGACGGTCTGCGTTTGTACCGCGCTTTGCGGCAAGTGCATCCTGAACACATGCACCACCCTGCACGCTATACCGCGCTGGGAGTGGATGTCCAAGCCATTTCCGAGTTTGCCATCCCTGAGTTTGAAGGTGCGGCACTGAACGGGGTGCTTAAAGAATTTCGCCCACGTGTGCACCTGAATCTTCATGGTTATCCCGCGCACGAATGGACTCGTCCGTACACAGGTTATGCCCCTCGAGGCTTTGAGTTGTGGGCGATTCCGATGGGGGCAATGGTGATTGTGGTTCATGACAAGGCTCAAAAAAACTTGGCGCGAGAACTGGCAACCACCATTGCTGCTGACCTTGGGGCAGACACCCAGATTCGAGAAACAACCCTTGAGGCGCTACGGCAACGAGCGCCTCACGTGCATCAAGACCCGTTTGAATTGATAGGCGGTCTGCCATTCCAATTTTGGGAACGTGAAGCCAAGATAACCACAAAAAGATTACCATCAACTCTCGAGGAACGCGGCACAATCACGGTCATCACCGAAATGCCAGACGAGACGGTCTACGGTCAACGCTTTGAGCTTGGTGTGCGAACCCAAGTTTTGATTGGACAAAGTGTTGCGCGTTGGCTTGAACTCGAGGTGCAATGACCAAACCTCCATCAAGTTCAGTCTTATGATTGTCTCTGAACTTGAATTGCGCCAGGTCGCAGCAAAGCATGAACCCCGTTGACCCCGTTGGCAATTTGTGTGACCCGCAAGTCCACCGCCGCACTGACCAGGGCAAACGCTTCCTCTCGAGGAATTGAATGACGGCGTACCAAAATGGCGATCATGCCCTCGAGCGCCTGAGCCGTCGCTTCCCAAAGGTCTTGGTGAAAACCAAAGGTGATCTCGCCTGCTGGGGTCAGCGCGTGTGGGTACTGTAGCTCGAGGTCATTGCGCAGATCAAAAGTTAGGGTGGCACGCATTGGGCATTCAATCGCCGTGCCACTTGATTCACCGTCGCCCTGGGCAGCATGACCATCTCCTGTCGAGAACAGCGCACCCGCTACTTGGACAGGCAGGTGCAATGTGCTGCCAACCACCAGTTCGCGGCAGTCAATGTTGCCACCCACGACTCGAGGTGGACTGGTCGGATGTATTCCTGCGGCGGCGGGTGCGACCCCCATTACGCCAAGAAAAGGTTGGATTGGTACAGCAAAACCAGACGGCAAATGCGCGGTTTTCGTCTCGAGGTTGATGTCCCAAATATAAAAGCCTCGGTGCGTTGTCAATCCCAAGCGTTCGTTGATGTCGCTCTGCCAGCCACCTGCGGCTTGCCAACCCCACGCGCCAGGGGTCAGGGCATCTACCCGTACAGCCAGCACCATGCCAGGTTTTGCACCGCGCACCGAGATTGGACCGCACAAGGCATGACCCGCATCCAGCAGGTCATCTCGAGGTTCAAATTTTGCTCCCGAGCCGTCCGTCTCGGGACGCTGCAAGTACCAACGCGCATCGAGCAAATCAAATTCTACGCTGTCGCCAGGTTCGATCTCGAGTACGGGTTTAAGGTCGGATGAAAAATGTCCGTGAAGATTGCAGCGGTTTAACTCGAGTCTGTGAATCGTCATGCTCAATCCTACTTTCAAAGATGTTGGCAGGCTCGAGTTCATCCGTGATTGAACGTGGCGGTACAACCACCGTCTACGGTGACAATCGAACCTGTCATGAACGAACTCTCTTCGGATGCCAGAAAGACTGCAACCCAGCCTTCGGGTACTATCCGAAGGCTCACCAATACTCATTCCAGGTCACGTTTTGGTCACGCTGGGCATTCAAAATAGGTTTGATGCAACGAAACGAAAACATTCAACCAAAAACCAGCGATACAGGTCGCTCGAGTGATTATCATATTCTGATAGAACAAAACCAAGATGTCTGGAACGCCAAACTCGAGGATTCTATAACTGGTGAAATCGTTGTGTTTCACCGCCCTATCGATTTGGTACGTTGGCTCGAACGGCGTGCAAAACTCGAGAAACCACAACCAGGATTGGCTTAACTTTAGGTCACGATTTGGTCACAGTTTGCAATTAAACTGGATTTATTAACAGATTTTGAAGGGGGACACCATGAAAAAGACATCTTATTTGAAACGCGCTGCCAAAAGCTTCCTCGAGGGTACAAGCTGTAAATCGCCAATCGAAGTGGTTGAACTGGGTCTAAAAACTTTGGGGGACTGGGCAGATACACTCGCGCTGGAGCGTGAATTGGAACAGGAAAGTCGTGAACCGCGTCGTTCCAAGACACCAAAACAGTTTTTGGCTGTCGCTTAAAGCCTTAAAGCAGATGGTTGCACCTATGACCCGGGTGCAACCATTTTGTTGTTTACTTTGGGTTCAATTGTGGCATGGTTCTGAATTAAAATAGTTTAAATCTCGTATTATTTAATCATGGAAATTCCTAAGAGCAAAAAATCAAGCAATACTCCACCACCACGCAAAAATTCTCGAGCTGCCGTAGAAACCGACCTGATCGGCTTGATGCATCAGATTTCCTGGCATGGACGCAAATTGTTTGTCAACACTTTAGAGCGCGATCAACTCGACATGGGCGATTGGATGATTTTAGAAACCCTGTTTGAAGATTTTTCTGAAGGCACAACCATGCGCCAACTCTCGATCAGCATCGGCATGAAACCATCGTCCTTGACTGGCGTGGTCGATGCCCTGGTGGAACGCGGCTGGATTGCACGCCACTCGAGCGAAACTGACCGCAGGGTGGTCATGGTCATGTTGACCCAAAGCGGACGCGATTATGTTTTAATCGTCAGGCAGCATCTTCATGAGGTTTATCAAGCCTCGATGGCGAGCAACAAAGTCAGTGAACTCGAGTTTGTCAAACAATTTTTTGCCACCATGCTCGAGGGTCAAATATCTTATGTTCAAGCTTTGAAAAGCAACACCTGAGCAGCTCGAGTCTGTAGTCTAGACTTCAAATTTCAGACCAAATGAAGTCAATTGGACTTTATTGGCTTGACGGCACGTGTTTCAACGATATACTCAGAAATGACTGACCGTCAGTTCAGTCATTTTTATATCTTGGATTTGAAAAATAAATCCAAGAATATCATCAACCACAAAAGTTATCGACCCAAAAAGACATCAACCAAAAAAGACATCAACCCAGAGGAGTACCCGACACCATGCAACACCCAAAAACCAGTGCCCTGCTGATTGCCCTTGCCCTTTTATTGTCCGCCTGCAATCAACCCAGCGACGGCAGTAAAACCAAACCGACCCAAGCCATACTCGCTCCCAGCCAAACGGCGACCTCGGTACGCGCCATCACAGTCAATTCGGGAATTCTCAAAACCAACCGCAGCGTCAACGGGACGCTCGAGCCAACCATCGACAGCACCATTGCCGCCCAAACCAGCGGTCAGGTCATCAGCATCAAGCACCGCGAAGGATCGAGGGTCGAAATCGGTGAGGTGATCCTCAAACTTGATGACACGGGTTTGCAACAACAACTGCTTGACGCCCAATTGCAACTGAAAACCGCCCAGATCAATTTCCGTAGCAGCCAACGCAAATCGCCAGAAACCACGACCCAAAACCGTTCGTCGCTCGAGAGTGCCAAAATCAGTTTAGACAAGGCAAAACAGAGTTACCAAGCCAATTTGGCGGTCTTTAAGATTGGTGGGGTGTCAAAAACCGACCTCGATACCAGCAAAGCCAACCTTGCCCAGTCGGAGGCGAGTTATCAGCAGGCACAAGCCAGCCTGGCGCAAGCCGAACGCGCAAAAAGCGAGAACTTGGCGCTGCTCGAGATTCAGGTGGCGCAAGCCCAAAATAAAATTGCCCAGACCGCCCGCAACTTGGGTCAAACGGTGGTCAAAGCCGCGTTTAGCGGTGAAATTGCCGAAATCTTCACCGAAGTCGGTGAATTCGTCAACACGGGCGCAAAGGTCTTGCGTTTGGTGGACACCTCGAGCTTGAGGGCACGGTTCAAAGTCCCGACCCAAGACGCCAACAGCCTTCAAACGGGCAGCAAGCTGCGCATCAAAGCTTTGGGGCGCACGCTCGAGGCGAAAGTCACTCGCAGTTCGCAAATTGCAGGCTCGAGCCGATTGGTTGAAACTTTTGCGCGGCTGGTCGGCAATCAAAACACCAGCGGTTTTAGCGCGGGCAGTACGATTCAAGTTCAGTACACCCTAAAGCTTGCCCAAGGCGTGCTTGTGCCGACTGGGGCATTGCAAACGACCAGCGGTCAAACTTATGTTTACCTGGTGAAAGACGGCACTGCTTTACAGCGTAAAGTCAACGTGCTCGGCGAATCGGGTGGACAGGTGGCAATCACGGGCGTTGAAGCTGGAACGCAAGTGGTTTACCCAGTGCCAGGAAGCCTACAAAACAATGAACTCATCAAGGTTTTGAGCAACCCAGGGGGAAAGAAATGAGCGAACTCGAACGCCAAAAAACTGATCTCGAACTGGCAGTCACCCAAGCGCCACAAGCCGAAATCCGCGAGAATCAGGCGATCAAATTCAGCGTCTCGAGATACGTGCTTTCTTTGGGTATTTTTGTCGCCATTTTTATTTTTGGGCTGGTCGCCGCGATTGGTTTGGGCGTTGATTTGCTGCCCAAATTTGACATTCCGATTGTCGCGGTCACGACCACCTATCCTGGGGCAACCCCAGAAGATGTTGACAAGCAAGTTTCACGCAAAATCGAAGACGCCGTTTCGACCCTGACTGGCGTCTCGGACATCTCATCCTCGAGCAGCAACGGAATATCGCAGGTCACTATCAGTTTTGGCGGTGGTGTCAACACTGCTGTCGCAGCCAACGATGTCAGTCAAAAAGTCTCAGCGATCAGAAGTGCACTGCCCAGCGATGCCAACGCCCCAAACGTCCAACGTTTCAATCCCAACGATTTGCCAATCATTACCGTGGCGGTGGGCGGCGGCGGCGCGAGCCTGCGCGAAGTGTTCGATTACGCCGACAAGGACTTGCGCAACGCACTCGAGCGCGTGGGTGGCGTGGCAGACATTGGAATCTCAGGCGCTCCGGCTCGAGAGATTCAAGTGCTGCTCGACCCTGCCAAGCTCGCGTCTTATAACCTCAGTTTCTCGAGGGTCAGCAACGCGCTGCGTTCTTCGGCAGTTGATCTGCCAGCCGGTGATATTACGGCAAATGGTTCAAACGTTTCGTTTGCGACGCGCAATGTGCCAACCAGCCTGGGGCAGATTGAGCAGTTTTTGGTTGACCCCGCCAACGGCACTCAAATTGGCGATCTGGGCGTGGTGCGCGACAGTGCCGCCAACACCAACAGTTATGCCAGGTTTAACGGACAACCCGTGGTGCTGCTGTCCATTCGTAAAATCTCGGGATCGAACACCGTGGCGGTAGCGGGTGGTGTGCGCGATGCCCTTTCAAAACTCGAGTTACCAGAAGGTTACACGGCACAAATCTCGAATGACACGTCCACCAGTATTTCTGCCAGCGTCAACGATACTTTAAAAGAGGGTTTGTTGGTGGCGGGCATCGTGGCAATCGTTTGTTTGCTTGCCTTGGGAAAACTGAACACGGCGTTTGCGGTGGTCTTGGCGATTCCGATTTCGCTTTCGGCAGCGCCATTGGTCTTCGGTCTTTTTGGATTTACCTTCAATATCATTACCCTGCTCGCCATGATCGTGGCAATGGGGATTGTGGTTGACGACAGCATTGTCGTCGCCGAGAACATCGAACGATACCGCCACATGGGTTACGGTTTGCTCGAGAGTGTGCTCAAAGGCGCGAGCGAGGTTTTTAGCGCCGTCGCAGCCGCCACGTTCTCGTTGCTGGCGGTTTTGATTCCATTGGCATTGATTCCAGGAATTTTGGGACAGTTCTTTAAAGAATTTGCTCTGGGACTGGCTGGCGCGATTTTGTTCAGTTGGCTCGAGGCGCTGTTTTTCCTGACGGTTCGCATGGCTTACACGCCCGACCCCAAAACCATGACTTGGTCAGACTTTGGACGCGCAGTGATCTCTGTGCCGCGTAGCTTCAAATGGGCTTGGAGGGCGTGGCGCACGCCACTGGGTATCGTGGGTCTGGTCATCTTGGCGATTGGGCAGATTGTACCGTTTGTCATGAAACTCCGCGCCCCTGTGACAGCCACCAATCCTGCGTCAAATATGATTTTGGGAATTGCAGTGATTGTTGCCAGCATCGTGCTCTATCCAATTATTTTGACAGTGCTTTATCACCTGGTCGTCGTGATCCTAGGCTTGCTGAATGCGCTGGGCAATGCCATGTATCAAGTCACCGATGCGGGCTTAAACGCCCTTAGGCGCAGCTATTCTCGGGCGTTACGCCGATCTTTACGATTTAACGGTTGGGTGCTGGTCGCCGCAGGCTTGTTTTTCCTGAGCATCGTACCAGCCTTCTCTAAAGTCAGTTTTGTCTTTTCGCCCAAGCAAGACAGCTCTCAAGCCACCGTGCGCTTGTCGCTGCCACCAGGCACAGCATTGGTGGAAACAGACCGCATGGCGAGACGCGCCGAAAAGTATTTTTTCGCCCGCCCCGAAGTCCGAAAAGTTGCCACCACCGTCGGCACGACCAGCAGCTTTAACTCGAGCGGGGTCGAAGCCCGCAATGCCACGATTGCCCTTGACCTCGCGCCAAAGGGTCAACGTCCCTCGAGCTTTGAGCTTTTACCCGAGTACACCGATGAGCTGAAAAAAATCTTTGCAGACCGCCCAGAAATAAACTTTCAGGTGCAGGGCGCTCAAGGTGGACCTGGCGACAGCGCCGACCTCAGTTTAAGTCTCAGTGCCTCAACCCAAAATGCCCTCGAGGCTCGAGCGCCCGCCGTAATCGCCGCGATTCGTAAAAACCCGAACGTCACCGCCGTCAGCGCCTCGATCAACCAAACCTCGCTCGAGCAGTCTTTTGTACCCGAGCAAAGCAAACTCGAGGGAACGGGTTTGACGCCCGATGATTTGGCACAGTCGATTCGCACCGCCAACCAAGGCACGAAAGCGGGCACATTCCGTGACGGTGACGAGTCTTATAACGTAAATGTCAAACTGAACCCCGTCTTAATCAGTGGACAGCAATCATTACTCGATTTGCCCGTCTACGCGCCAACGCTGGGTTCGGTGCTGCCCGTTTCAGAACTCGGGCATTTTGAGTTGCGTCAAGCCCCCAGCACCATCAGCCGATTGTCCAAAACCTATAATGCGACCCTCAATTTGACCTTAAAAAAAGGCGTCAACGGATTTGCCGCCCGAGCGCCCATTGAAAAATCGCTCAAAGACCAGGGATTGGTTGACGACCAAGTTCGCATCGGTTCGGGCAGTTCGACGGGCAGCGCGGCACTGTTAGGCAATTTGTTCCTGTACGGTCCGATTGCGATTGTTGTGGCGCTCCTTTTAAATTACATTGTGCTTGGCAGCCAGTTCAATAGTTTCAGATACCCGATTTATTTGCTGCTGCCCGTGCCGCTTGCCGTGGTCGGCGCGATCTGGGCGCTGGCGATTCTGGGCGTGGCGCTCGACATCATTACGGTGCTCGGTATGGTGGTTCTGGTTGGTTTGGTCACCAAAAACGCGATTCTGTTACTCGATTTTGTGGTCGAACGCGCCCGAGCCATGCCGCTGGCAGACGCCCTGGTCGAGGCGGCGGGATTGCGCCTTCGTCCAATCATCATGACCACACTGACCGTATTGGTCATCAGCATTCCTCTAATTCTGGGCGAGGGTGAGGGTTCAGAATTTCGCAAAGGTCTGGGGGTAGTGATTCTGGGCGGTGTCTTAACCAGCACGATTCTGACTTTGTTTGTCGTGCCATCGGCGTTTTACCGCTTTGAACGCAAGCACATTCAACCAAGAACCAGCCGCGAGGGCAGCCTGACCCCAGACGCAACCCTTGCGCCGCAGGCGGCAGATTGAATCCAATGACCAATTTACACTCGAGAAAACACCCAGATACACCCAAGCTCAAAGAGTCCGATAAAAGAATGCGAATCCTCGAGGCGGCGCGTTCGATTCTGTCGGCAAAACGATACGACGACGTGCCAGTCTCCGAAATTGTCGAATTGGCGGGCATCGCCAAGGGCACGTTTTACCTCTATTTTCCATCCAAAGCCGATTTGATCGCCGCCGTCGCCGAAGGGTTACAACTCGAGATTCGACACGCCATCTTTTCGGTGATGGATGACAAACAGCCGATTCTCGAGATGATCCAAGCCATCATCTGGGCGGTTTATCAGGTTTCGCAGCGACACCGCGATCTGATGCACGTGATCGAAATGGACGTACTGTTGGGCGGCAGTAAGCGCTTACATTTGGAACAAGATCAGCAGGTTGGTCAGATGGTGTTGATGCTCGAGCGTGCCAAGGAGCGCCAAGAAATCGACTCGAGTCTTGACCTGCAAATTACCGCCGAACTGGTCAGTGGCGTGATGATGCCGCTCAGTCGTGCCATCATTTTTGGGCAATCAGACATTGTGCCTGAACGCTACATTTCTGAGACCGTTTCATTTTTGCGTCGTGCACTGGGCGTCGCAAGCAGTCCCAGCAGCATTTGAGCAACGTACATAACAAATGCCCCAACCATGCAGGTTTACAATACATTCCTCGAGTTTTAACGCTCGAGCAAAGGAGATTCAACATGCCAACACGCAAAGCCGCAGCCACCTGGACTGGAACGCTTAAAGAGGGCAAGGGGCACATCACCGGACAATCGGGGCTAGACATTCAATACGCCTTCTCGAGCCGCTTTGAAGACGGTCCTGGCAGCAACCCAGAGGAATTGCTGGCAGCCGCCCACGCCGGTTGTTACTCGATGGCGCTCAATGCCGCCCTCGAGCGCAACGGTTTTGTACCCATTAAGGTTGCCACCGAAGGCAATTGTACCGTCGAAAAAGTTGGCGACGGCATGAGCATCACCAAACTCAAACTCGTGACCCGTGCCGTAGTGCCAGGCATCTCGAGCGAAAAATTTATGGAACTTGCAGAGGCAACCAAAACGGGTTGTATCGTTTCAAAGGCGCTCGCTAGCGTGCCAATGGAACTTGACGCCGCGCTGGAGGGTTAAAATTGAACCTCGAGCTTTCAGAAATTTGGAGGCTCGAGGTTTTTTAGGTCAAGACTTGAGTTTTTTGCGATTGAACGATTTTGGTGATCTCGAGCAGGCTATAAATCAAAAACGTAAATCCTGCGCTGAGAATGACGTAATTGATGTAACTAAAAAAAAATCCGCTACAACTCAGCAAGATCAAAACAAACCGAATCAGACCAAACCGAACGATTCGAGATTTGCGCGATTGCCAAGGCTCGAGCATCATTGAACCCTGCAAAAACACGGGCAGCAGCAACAAAACAACTGGCATAATGAACGGCACGAACCAGATTAAGCCCGTTAGAATTTTGTTACAGCCTCGAGTACCGTTCATACCGCAGTTAAAAGTCCAGGCGAGTCCCCACATCGCAAACGGTACGGCAATCAGGGTACTAACGAGTGGCTCGAGCAAATTCCAGCCTGCCAGTTGCAGAATCCGTTTAGACTCGGCTTGCAATTTTACGGCGAGACGCAAGGCTTGAACGCCGTGCCATGCGCCAAAAAGTGCGATAACCAACAACAATGCAGCACCCGCGAATAACATTGATTCCATGTCTCGAGTCTCCCAGGATTACAACATGCCTTTGGTGCTGGGTAAATCTTGGCTGGTGACTCGGGTGGCGGCGAACAATGCTCTGGCAAAAGCCTTAAAAATCGCTTCGACCACATGATGGACTTCTTTGCCGTTTAACAAACGAACATGTATGGTCGCGCCTGCATGGTTGCAAAATCCGCGTAAGAATTCGCGCAAATGATAGATCGTAAAACCGCCCGCGTCGCCGTAAACACCCAAATCTTCGGGTTTAAACTCGAGGTGGGCGCGTCCAGAAAAGTCGAGCACCACGTGAGCCAAGGTTTCATCCATCGGCACGAACGCGTTACTGTAACGTTCAATGCCTCGTTTGTCAGCCAACGCTTGAAGCACTGCCATTCCAAGCGTAATGCCGGTATCCTCGGCAAGATGATGCGCGTCCACCGCCAAGTCTCCCCTGCCCTCGACGACCAAACCGAGCCGTCCATGACGACGAATCTGGTCGAGCATGTGATCCAAAAACGCATGACCGGTCTCGAGTTTTCCCGTTAAGTTTTGATCCAGGTCGAGGCTGATTTTGATTTGGGTTTCTAAAGTGTTGCGCTCTACGGTGGCGGCTCGAGTCATGAAATGTCCTTTATGGCGGCAATGAAAGCGTCGTTTTCAGCGGTTGTGCCAATACTGACCCGAATGCAGCCCTCGAGGTTTAAATACGAATCTTGGCGACGCACCAAAATACCACGCTCGAGCAATTGGGCATGAACCCATTTGGCGTCTGTGGTGCGAACCAGAATGTAATTCGCGTTTGACTGGTAAGCAATCCAATTTGGATGCTCGAGCAAAGCCTTAAAGATTCGTTCACGCTCGAGTACCGTGTGCTCGACCAGCATTTTTGTGATTTCGGGATGCTCGAGAATCACCTCGGCGGTAATCTGGTGCAAAACCGAAATATTAAACGGCAACAACATTTTTTGAACGTTTGCCGCCAGATTGGCGTTGGCGAGCAGGTAGCCCAAACGCACGCCAGCCAGACCCCAGGCTTTGGAAAACGTCCGTAAGATCACGACGTTGTCATGCTCGAGCGCCAGGTGTTTAAGGGTTGTATTGGTGTACTGAACGTAAGCCTCATCAAGCACCACCAACCATTCGCCCCTCGCCGCCTCGAGAATTCGCATGATGTCTGAAATTGGATGCAATGCCCCAGTCGGCGCGTGGGGTTCTGCTAAAAACAAGACCCCAGGACCACCATTTCGCAATTCAATGCACAAATCATCAACAGGCAAGGAAAAATCAGGCTCGAGGGGCAACTCGGTCAAATCCGCGCCCAGAAGCTTGCCGGACAGCGCATAAAGGGCAAAACCAGGCGATACGGTCAATATACGCTGCCCGATGCCTGCAATCTGAGCCAAAGCATAAATCAGCACGTTTGAACCAGGTGCAAGCACCACTCCAGCCGCGTCCCAATCCTCGAGCGCGGCAATTTTTTGCTTCAAGCCATCACTGTGCATTTCGGGGTAACGATTCCAAGAAATTTGCTCAAGTCGCGCAAAAATCTCGCGTTTTAAGATGATCGGCACATCGAACGGGCTTTCATTTTGATCGAGCTTGACTGGTGCATCTATAGGCGTGAACGGGTAGAGTGGCGCGTTCTGC
>JAYVRX010000094.1:0-21094 GCA_043775825.1 Deinococcales bacterium | reverse complement strand
AAACCAGTCAAGCTCGAGAACATCAGCGCGGTGGCGTGTTATGACAGCACCGAGTTGTGGCGCGGCAAACCGAGCGTCAACAAATTCGGCACGTTTTCTGGCACATTCACGCTTTCCAAACGCGCCAAGACCAGCGAGTACGATCAGTACCGCATTCTGGTCAACCCAAGCGGAGAAGCCCGCTGCGATCAAGATTTAACGGTGGCGGCATTCAAAGTCGAAGAGTACACCAAACCCGATTTCACCGTCAGCCTCGAGAATCCAGAGGTCGCGCTTCAAGGCAACAGCATCAAAGTTACCTCGAGCGCCGAGTATTTGTTCGGAGGTGGCTTGTCGGGCGGTAAGGTGACGGTCACGGTGTCCAGGGCAGAGCGCTATCGCCGTGACGACCCGCGCTTTGATGACTTTGGTTATTACTGGGGCGAGTGGAGTTACTGGACGCCGCGCCAAGCTATCGTTCTAGAGAAAACCACAACCCTTGACGCCAACGGCAAACTCGAGGTCAGTGTGCCGCTCGAACGTGACCCTGACAACGCCGCAGTACGTTACGAAATCACGACCACGATAGAGGACGAAAATCGCCGCCCTCAAAGCCAAACCTCGAGTTTGATCGCCTACCCAAGCACGGTGCGTGTGGCGGTCAGGTCTAACCGTTATGTCGTGAAAGCGGGCGAGAATCTCGAGGTGGATGTTCGGACAAGGGATTTGGACGGTAAAGAAGTCAACGCCCCAGTTGAGTTGACCTTAGTGCGCCGCGATTACTGGTATTCCAGCGAACGCTGGACACCACGCGAGGAAAAGCTCGAGACGCAAACCGTGACCACCAAAAACGGCAACGCAACCGTGAAATTTAAGACCAAACAGGGCGGCGGGTACAGTGTTATGGCTAAAGCCAAAGACCCACAAAACCGTGTCTCATTGGGCGAGGCTTTTGTGTGGGTAACAGAAGACAACCCAAGTTGGTACTGGTGGTACGACAACGGCGGAATGCAAATTAAACTCGACAAACGCGAGTACGCCGTGGGTGATAGCGCCGTGGCGTTCGTCTCGGGCATCAAAAACGGTGCGGATGTCTGGTTGACGCTCGAGGGCAAGGAGATTCAAGCGCAGCGTCTATCCCGTGCGGCGGGTGGCAACGCGCAATGGACATTCAAGATCACCAAAGACATGCAGCCCAACACCGAATTGAAAGCCGTGTTCTTACAAAATGGCTCGAGAAGCGAGGCTGAAGCGACAGTGAGCGTGCCCAAAGTTGAAGATCGTTTAAGCATCGAAATTCTGCCCGCCAAAGAAAAATACGCGGCGGGAGAACAAGGGCAGGTTGGCTTTAAAGTGCGTGACGCAAACGGTAAACCCGTGCAAACCGAATTGGGTGTCAGCGTGGTCGATCAGGGCGTGTATTTACTCAAAGAAGACAGCACGCCAAACCCGTTTGAAGTTCTTCACGGCTACCGACAAAACCTGGTCGGCACAGTCTCGAGCGAGGACGAACCGCTGTACACCGATGCACCCCAAAATGTTGCAGGAAATCTGGCAAGTCCTGTAGCCACCACACCCACCGCATCAATGGCTCGAGAAGCCAAAGCGACAGACTCGAGCACACCAGCCGTTAAAGTGCGCAAAGATTTCCGTGACACCGCCGACTGGCGTGCCAGCCTGGTCACCGACGAAAACGGCATGGCTAGCATCACCGTGCCATTCCCAGAAAATTTAACGACTTGGCGCATTACGGCACGGGGGCAAACCTTTGAAGCCAAAGCGGGTGAGGCTCGAGCCAAGGTGATGGTCACGCAAGACATTATTACCCGCCTTTCGCAACCCGCCTTTTTGGTGCGCGGTGATAGCTTCCAGATGCGCGGCATCGTCAACAACAACCGCAGCACCGCCACCACGGGTGCGTTCACGTTTGGATTGAACGGTTTAAACGCCCTCGCGCCGCTCGAGACCAGCCTGACCGTTCAACCAGGGCAGCGCGGATTTTTTGACACCACCGTGACCGCCAGCAATTTCGGCACGGCAAAAATCATCGCCAGTTTTGTCGGAAAAGACGGCGGCGACGCGCTCGAGTTGCCGCTCGAAATCAAACCTCGAGGCTTTAAAGACGGGCTTGGCTGGGCGGCGGACGCAAAGCGCGGCGCGAAGAAATTCAATATCGCAAATGACACCAACCTCGAGAGCGCAAGCTTAAAAATTGCCCTGACCCCAAGCCTACTGAGTGCCGTCCGACCCGCGCTCGAGCAATTGATTGGTTATCCTTACGGCTGCACCGAACAAACCCTCTCGAGGTTTGTGCCGACATTGTTGGCGCAACAAGCCTTCCCGCGCGACGACCTGCCCGAAATTCTGGACGCCGGTATCGCCAGACTCGAGACTTTGCGCCACCAGGACGGCGGTTGGGGCTTCTGGACTGAAGACCAGAGCACCCTCGAGATGACCAGCCAAGTCGTGCTGGCGCTGGCTCGAGCCAAAACCGCAGGCGTCAAATTTGACGCTTATTTGCTGGACGGCGCGGTGAACTGGTTGCGGCAACGCTTGAACGACTCTGACGGTCAACGTGGCGCTCGAGCCGTGGGCTTCCGAGCGCTAGCTGAGGCTGGGAAACCAATGGTTGAACTAATGGACGCCTTCGCGGCACTGCGCGACCTCGAGCCTTACCATTACGCGCAACTGGCACTGGCATACAACAAACTCGGGCAACTCGAGAATGCCCGCAAGATGATGATTCGCCTTAAGGCATCACGGATTGAAACCGACAGCAACGTGCGTTGGGAACGTCCAAACCGTGAATACCGTTGGTATTATTACTGGGAGGACAACCCAGTGCTGGTGACCGCCGTGGCGCTCGAGGCGCTGGCGAAGATCGAACCAAACAGCAAATTGATTCCCAAAACCATCAATTATTTGTTGCAAAACCGTCGCGGTTATTGGTGGGTGTCCACCCAAGACACCGCCGCCACCGTGATCGCCGCACTGGCATTACCCAAGCCAAAAACCTCGAGTCAAACTGTGCGAATCATTTTGAACGGACAAGAGATTGCCCAGAAAACCATTGACGAAAAAGGCGCGACGCTCGAGCTTGACCCGAAGCTGAATAAGGGCGAAAACAGGCTCGAGGTTAAAGGAGATTTGAATTATGCCGCCAGCCTCGAGTACGTGCGCGAACCCGAACGCCTGACCGCCGAAAACACGGGCATAGCCGTTGTGCCAACCTATTACAAACTCGAGAAACGCTGGAATGAAGATGCCAAAAACTGGGATTTTATTCCGCAACCCCTGATTAAAGACGGCGTGGCGCAAGCGGTAAAAGTTGGTGACATGATCGCGGTTAACATTCACGTCAAACCCGAATCGGGCAGTATGCGCCACCTGCAAGTGATTCAACCCGTGCCAGCCGGTTTTAGTGCCGTTAAGGAAAACGGTTGGGACATTGTGCCAGGTCGTGCCGTTGAAATGCGCCCATACTGGCGTTGGTGGTACTGGTACTCGGGACGCGAACTCTACCAAGACCGAGTGGAATTGTATGCCGACACCTTCGGCGGCGAACAAGAATTTAACGTGATCTTACGCGCCCAAACCCCAGGCACGTTTACCGCGCTGCCAACCACCGCCGAACTGATGTACGACCCGAGCATTCGCGGACGCTCGAGTGCGGCGACATTCACGATTAAAGAGTGAGTCAAAAAGATTGAAGCTCGAGCCTTAAAAACTCGAGCTTTTATTTGGTGATATCAGCCGTAACCACCATCACACTCGAGCATTGCCGTTCGGTCTAGGCTTTAAACCATGAGCGATCTGCGCGACGATAAAATTGTTCAAGCCATTGGCAAGGCGATGACGGGTTTTAACGGCATGTTCGGCATGGGCAACCGCCACATCGAACGGGTCGAGATGACCATTCCCGCCAAAGAACCCGAAAACGATCCTGAAACCTCAGTTTTTGCCGACGCGCTCGAGAAACTCAAACTCGAGGCTGGGGATGAAAAACCAAAAGTCAAAGCCAAAAAACGCTATTTTTTTACTTAAAGGCTCGGGCTTTTGGGGTGCTTACATTTTACGCTTTTTGAAGTCAAAAGCCAATACGTGCATTGGCGCATGTTCTTTACTAAACTTGGTGGTACGCTCCTCGAGACTCGATGAAGTCTCGTTTTTGTCATGCTTTTATGTTTGAATCTTACTGGCTGGGGATTGCGGAGGTTTAGGTGCAGAATGAATTTTTTGGAATCGGAAAGTACCTTTTTAATCATCGTCGTCAATGGTTTTGGGGCATTTTTTTTGTACTGATTTCGGTTGGGGCAAGCTTGGCGGGTCCACCGTTAATTGTTGGTCGGGCTGTCGATGCTTTGCGGGCTGGCACGGCGACCACGGGTTTGATCGTGCAATATGCGCTTTTAATTTTACTGACCGCGCTGATCTCGAACGCGGCAACGTTTATGATGCGACGTTTTTTGGTGGTTGCCAGTCGTCAAATCTCTTATGAAGTACGGCGCGATATTTTTGCGAACCTGACCAAACAAGACCAAGGTTATTTTCACAACAACCGCACGGGCGACCTGATGAACCGTTTGACGGGTGATTTAAACACGGTGCAAGAAATGCTCGGCTTTGGAATTTCTCAAGGCTCGAGCACTTTTTTAACCATGATTATCAGTTTGGGTTTGATGTTTGCACTCTCGCCGACTTTGGGTTTGGTGACGCTGTGCGTGTTTCCGATCATTGCCACGATTCTGTTTTTTGTGATCAAAACCATCGGCAAGCGTCACGTTGCGGTGCAAGAGCAAGCCTCGACCATTTCGGCTAAAGCCCAAGAGAATTTTTCGGGCATTCGGGTGGTCAAAGGCTACGCCATCGAAGACCGTGAAATTTTTGATTACAAAACCATGAACCTCGAGTATCGCCGTCGGGTGATTCGACTGGCGATGATCGAAGGTCCGCTCTGGGCTTTTGTGGGTTTGTTGATGAATTTTGTTTTTATTGCGGTGCTGTTGATCGGCGCAAGGCAACTGATTACCTCTGACCCGAATGCGCGTTTTGCGGGTTTGAGCATTGGTCAGTTTGTACAATTCACGACGTACTTGTTTAACTTGCAGTGGCCCATGCTGGCGGTTGGCGTGATGGCAAGTTTGATTCAGCGCGGAGCCTCAAGTTGGCAGCGTTTACAGCAGATTCTCGAGGTTCAACCAGCCATTCGTGATTCTGAACGCACCGACAGCAGCATTAAAACGGTGGCGGGTAACATTCGATTCGAGAACCTGAGTTTGATCGCCGACGAGCGCACCTTATTGAACAACATCAACCTCAGCATTCCCAAAGGGCAGACTCTGGGCATCACGGGGCGTACAGGGGCGGGTAAAACCTTGCTGGCGTCGTTGGTCGGGCGGATGCAAGACCCCAGCTCTGGACGGGTACTGGTGGACGGTCATGACGTGCGCGACATTCCAGTTTCGGTGCTGCGCAGCAATATTGGTTACGTGCCTCAAGAACCGTTTTTGTTCAGCGACACCATCGCGGAAAACATTGCCTTTGGCTTGCTTGAAAGCACCCAAGTCGAACACGCCAACAAACCCGATTTTTCAACGATCACTTGGGCGGCGAACGTGGCGGGACTGGCAAAAGATGTCGAAGATTTTCCAGCCCAGTACGATACTATGCTCGGCGAGCGCGGCGTGACGCTCTCGGGTGGGCAACGGCAACGCACGGCGCTGGCTCGAGCGGTGGCACGCAAACCAGAGATTCTGATTCTGGACGACAGCATGAGTGCGGTAGACACCGAGACCGAATCGAGAATTTTGAATGAACTGAGAACCGTGCTCGAGGATCGAACCGTGTTATTGATTGGACACCGCGTCAGCACGCTTCGTTACGCGGATCACATCATCGTGCTCGAGAACGGCAGAATTTTCGAGCAAGGCACGCACGACGAACTGCTTGCGCTGGGGGGCGTTTACGCCGAGATGGAACGCAAGCAAGGTTTGGAGAGTGTGCTCGAGGTTGACGAAGAACCCAGCAACACTGTTTTGAAACTCGAGGTGAACTGATGCGCGAAGAGGATGCTTTTAAAAAACAATTCGATTGGGAACTGACCAAACGAATTCTGGTTTACTTAAAACCGTATTTCTGGGTGGCGGTTGGCGGTGTGGTCTTGTCATTCTTGATCGCCGTTGCCAGCCAGACTTTCCCGAGACTTTTAAAAACCGCGATTGACCAGTACCTTGCGCCAGCCGCAGGCTCGAGCTTTAGCACACTTTCGGTTGATGCACGCTTGCAGGGCGTGTTCACGATTGCGCTGTTTATTTTGGGTGTGGCGTTTGTCGAGTTTGTCACGCGTTACGCCTTTCAATTCACGCTCTCTTGGCTTGGGCAGAACGTGCTGTTTGACGTTCGTGCCGATTTGTTTAGCAAATTGCAACGCCTGCCGTTGGCGTACTTCGACAAGAATCCCGTTGGACGTTTGATTACCAGGGTCACCAGCGACGTGGACGCAATCAATCAATTTATCACCAACGGTTTGCTGACCTTAATCACCTCGATTTTTGTCGTGACCGCCGTGTTGTTCAATATGTTTAGCCTCAATTGGCAGTTGGGGTTGATTGCCACCGCCACCGTGCCAGTCCTGTTTTTTTCGGCAAGATTTTTTCAAACCAAATTCCGCGATTCGTACCGTGATTTGCGGATTAAACAAGCCATTGTCAACACCAGTTTAAACGAAAACATTACCGGCATGGGCACAGTTCAACTCTTTAACCGCGAAGCCCGCAACCGCCGCGATTTCAACAACCTCAACTCGAGTTTTCTGCGTGCCAACCTGACCACCGTTCACTGGTTTAGTTTTTACTTTCCGGTGGTCGGTTTAATCTCGAGCATGGCGCTGGCGTTGGTGATCTGGTACGGCGGCGGTCAAGTCATTCAAAACGTCATCACCATTGGTACGTTGGTGGCATTCACGCGTTACGTCGGTAATTTCTGGCAACCACTGCAAGATTTAAGCGATGTGATCAACAACCTGCAAGCCGCAATGGCATCCTCTGAGCGCATTTTTGGCATTCTCGATGAACCAGAATCGGTGGCGGATAAACCAGATGCCAAAATTTTTGAGACTGGCTTTAAAGGCGATGTCGAATTCAAAGATGTTTGGTTCAGTTACAAACCCGTGGGCGAGGAAGTTTTGCCCACCGATTGGGTTTTGCGCGGCATCAACTTCAGGGTCAAACCAGGTGAAAGTGTCGCGTTTGTCGGCGCGACGGGCGCGGGCAAAACCAGTGTCATCAGTTTGATCTCGAGGTTTTACGACGTGCAAAAAGGTCAGGTTTTGGTGGACGGCGAAGATGTCCGTGATCTGGCACAACGCAATCTGCGCAAGCACGTTGGCGTGGTCTTGCAAGACGTATTCTTGTTCGCAGGCACTATCGAATCAAATTTGCGCATGAACGACCCAGAAATCCCGATTGAGCGCATCGTCCAAGCCTGCAAGTACGTTGGCGTCCACGAGTTTATTACCAGTTTGCCACACGGTTATCAAACCGAAGTCCGCGAGCGCGGCGCGACGCTTTCGACGGGGCAAAAACAGCTTTTGGCATTCGCCAGGGCTTTGATTCAAAACCCAGATATTCTCTTGGTGCTCGACGAAGCCACCGCCAACGTGGACACCGAATCCGAGTTACAAATTCAGGATGCGCTGGCAAAAGTCATGCACGGACGTACCAGCATCATCATTGCGCACCGCCTTAGCACCATCAAAAACTGCAACCGCATTATTGTGATGCGCAAAGGCAAAATTGTCGAGGAGGGCAGCCACGACGAGTTGCTCGAGAAGGGCGGGTATTACAACACGCTTTACAGGTTGCAGTATGCCGATCAAGAAATGACGGTTTGAGGCTCGAGTTTAGTCCCAAACAATTTGGAGTTTTGGCAAGTGTGCCATATAGGCTTGAATATTAACATCTGAACTGACCAGGATAAGATGTTCATGCAATGCCTGAGCAATCAAAGCGCGGTCAAATGGGTCACGGTGTATCTGCCCTGGACGGTCTGCGCGTTCAATCAATGGCACAGATTCCAACTCGAGGGCATGGGCGCTGCTGAACGCTAAATCTCGCATTTGATACTCGAGAATGCGTTCATGGTATTCGTTCAGAAAGTCGGTCACTTCAACCCAGTTGCCAAGTTGGTGTTTGATCTGCATTTCCCAGGCGTTGATGCTCGAGGCGTAAATTTGGGAGTTTGGTTGGGTCAGTTGTGTTCTAATTTTGGCAGGGATTTGCTTTGAATTGGAATCAAACCAATGCAACACGTGTGTATCAAGCAAAAATTGACTCATTGCCAATCTTCCAATTCCTCGTCAGTCAGTGGGCGTGTCGCTTCATATATTTCTCTTGCACTGTGTTCGCGTTCATGAAGTCCAATTTTTCGCCGCTTTACATTGGTGGCAGGACTCAGTTTAGCAACCGGTTTGCCATGTTTGGTAATGGTGATTTCTTCACCAGCATTAACCCGTTCGATCAATGCCGAAAGATGGGTTTTGGCTTCGTTTAGACTGATGGTCACATGCACCTCGATTAATCTGGTTGATTCTAGTTGAATTCAACCAGTTTTACCAGAGCACCTTGGAGGAGAGACATGATTGAGATTGTAGATTACAAACAAACCTGGGTAGCAGAATTCCTCGAGATTGGCGGTAACATCAGAAACGCACTGGGCACTCGAGCCTTGGGAATTCATCATATTGGGTCAACCAGCGTGCCAAACCTGGCAGCCAAAGACGTGATTGATATTCAGGTCACGGTTTCAAACCTCGAGAAAGACATGCTAAAACCCAAACTCGAGAATGCTGGTTTTGTCTGGCGTGAAGGTGTTATTCACGACCATTGTCCGCCTGGCATGAGTATGCCAGAAATTGAACTCGAGAAACATTTTGTTGCCTGGGAAGCGGCTGGCATAAGACGCGCCAATGTGCATATTCGGCTCGAGGGACGCTTTAACCAGCGTTACGCACTTTTATGCCGCGATTATTTGCGTTCGCACCCAATGGCAGCCAATGCTTATGCCCAGATCAAACGTCAACTGGCACGCTATTTTCCAGAAGATGTTGAAGCCTATTACGACATCAAAGACCCCGTGTTTGATGTCATCATGTCGGGTGCAAACGATTGGGCAGCGTTTTCAAATTGGCAACCCGCGCCAAGTGACGCATAAACCCTGTTTCGCTCGAATTCGTGACATTACCAGATTTCATCTCTTTCAGGGGGATATTTTGACCATGAACTCAGTCAAATTGTAGTACGATACTTCAAGATATGAACGATTCAAAAACCATTCTTGTTGTTGAAGACACTGCCGCCATGCGAAACATTGAACGTATGGTGCTCGAGCGGGCTGGATACAATGTGATCGAAGCCAGCACCGTACCCGAAGCCATTGCACTGCTCGAGACGGTACGCCCTGATTTGGCACTTTTGGACATCAACGTGGCTGGTGGAAGCGGTTTTGACGTGGTGCGTGCGATTCGTGCCAAGTACTCGAATCCAGAAATTCCTGTAATTATTTTGTCCGGTTCGCGTTTTGAAACCGAAACCGTGCAGGCGCACTTGCTTAAACCAATCACCAAACCAGAATTGCTCGATAACGTTCGGGCATTGCTGCCACAACCCGCTGCAACATTTTAATTACGGCAAACTCGTCTTAATGATGGCTCGAGCTTGCTCGAGTTCATCTGCATTGATGGCATGACCAAAATTAGGATAAAGGCGCATAGTCACATTCGCGTTTAACCGCTCGAGCACTGCCGCACTTTCTTCAACTCGGGTTTTTGGAATGTGAGCATCCACATCCGAGCAACCCAGGAAAACGGGGGTTTGCTCGAGATTTTGATACCGTTCAGGCTCGAGCGTATCACCGATCAAACCACCAGAAAACGCGATCACGCCGCCAAATTTCGCGCCGTGACGGGCGGCAACCTCGAGCGCCAAACACGCGCCTTGCGAGAATCCTAGCAAGAACGTGCGATGAAGCGGTAGGTGTTTTTGGGTCATCTCAAGAATGTTATTGATGGTCTGAATCGCGCTCGAGAGGTACGGTTCGTTGCGGCTGGTCGGTTCAATAAAACGAAACGGATACCAAGTGTTGTTGGCGGCTTGCGGCGCTAGAAACGCTATATCTTGAGTCTCGAATTCTTGACTTAAGCCCATGATTCCCTGGCGACTATCACCACGACCATGAATCAAAATCATGACGGCTTTGGCAGCCTCGAGCGGCGTTCCTGATTGCAACAAAGTTTGATTCTCGTGAATTTGGGTCATAGCGCGACCAAACCACGTTCAATGTCTGCACGTTTAACCTCGAGCCAAATGGGAAGTTTCAAACTCGAGCCGAGGGTATCGAAGGGTTCATCAATCAAAAAACCTGGGTCGTTGGTGGCAATCTCGAGAATATGCCCGTCAGGGTCGGAAAAGTAAATGCTCTTAAAGTAAATCCTATCCATCACGGGCGACACGTTCAAACCCGCCATCAACAATTTTTCGCGCAACTCGAGTTGGGTGCTTTGGTTCTCGGTGGCAAAGGCGTAATGGTGCGTCAGACCCGTTCCCATGCTCGAGCGCGGCACTTTGCGCGGGTCATTCTCGAAGTACGTGATGACCGTGCCTGGAGCGCCGTCACCAACGCCCCAATACCAGTGTTTGCTGGTCGGGTCATCGAAATTGGCGGTGCGTTTCACCAAGCGCAACCCGAGTACACCCTGCAACAATTCGTCGGTGCGCACAATGTCGCTGCTGACGGCGCTGATGTGATGCAAACCAAACTCGAGTTTCATGTCTGGTGTGATCTCTGGCACGGGTTCAGTGTGGGTTGTGGCGTCAATCGTGGCACGGTCACGGTTGGCAATTTCCATCGTCTCGGGCGGAATGCGTTCAATCTGTCCGAGTTCGTCTAGGGCTTCATCCACCGTCCAGCCAGGTCCTTTTGTGGCGATTTCAATAATTGTGCCGTCAGGGTCGGTAAAGTAAATGCTTTGAAAGTACAAGCGGTTTAAAGGACCATTGACCCGCACACCGAGGTCGATCAAACGGCGTTTCCATTTCAGCAAACCAGCGTAATCAGCCACAGCCAAAGCGTAATGGTGTGTCCCGCCAATCCCGCGCCGACCTTGCGGCGCGTGTTTCCACTCGAAAAAGGTTATCAGCGTTCCAGGACGACCCGTTTCGTCGCCGTAATACAAGTGGTAACTGCCAGGATCATCAAAATTCACGGTTTTTTTGACCAGCTTTAAGCCCAGAACACCCGTGTAAAACTCGAGGTTTCGTTTGGCGTCGGCAGTAACGATTGTGATGTGATGCAAACCAGTGATGCTCATACAACCTCCCGCTCGAGTTCGCGCAGCAACGCGGATAGGTCAAGTGCTCCAGTGGTCATTTGCAAATTGCCAGCTTGGTCAAACGACCATTCTTCCTTTAGACGGTCACGGTACAATTCCACACCGTTACCGTCAGGATCATCAAGGTAAATTGCCTCCGAGACCCCGTGATCGCTCGCGCCAGAAAGTGGGTAATTGGCTTTTACCAACCGCGCCAAAACCCGTGCCAACTCGAGCCGATTTGGCAACAAAATTGCCGTGTGATACAAACCCGTATGCCCAGATGGTGGCGGCGTTCCGCCCAGGGATTCCCAAGTGTTCAACCCAATGTGGTGATGGTAACCACCCGCCGAGACGAACACCGCCTGCGAGCCGTAACGTTGGGTGACTTCAAAACCAAGAATGTCGCGGTAAAAACCGAGCGCCCGCTCGAGATCGGCGACTTTGAGGTGAACATGACCAATGCGGGTTTCGGGATGAATCATGAGCCGAGAATACGTGTCTAAAATCTGGCGTTGTGTTCTTTAAAGCACATGGGTTTTGTTGTACAAAAAACACACGACTTCAGATTTTGAGTTCGCTTTTTAAGCGAACTCGAGAAAATTTGGCGGCGCGAACAAACCACGTTTAAGCAACTCAGGTGGCGCTTGGGTTTCGCAGAGTTCCCGAAGGCGCGGCATTCGCAGTGCAGCCTCAACCAAAAAAAACGGTGTCGGACTCGAGAAAATCTTGACCCAACTTGGCGCTGTTTGACCCCGACGGGTGGCAAATAACTCGAGCAAACCTGCGGCGATGGCAAGCTGTAACGGGTCAGAGAAATTTGGTTGTGGGATGTCTTTGAGCGTTGAGTTTTGCGCTAGAAACTCGAGCGTCAATTCTCGGAGCATTAGACTTTCACGCCTTGCAGCCGCAAGCACCAATTGTTCAAATAAGGTCATCTGAAAGCACATCCTTTAACTCGAGAGAAAAATCGCAATTGTTGCCGCGTACAACCGCGCACTTTGCACCAGTTCCTCGAGCCGAACAAATTCGTTGACCTGATGCGGTATTTCTCGGTCTCCAGGTCCAACGGTCACGATTGGCACACCGGCTTTATGCAAAAACGTGCCGTCAGTCGTTCCAGGCACGCCACCATATTTCGGCGCTCGAGCCAGGCTGAACGGGTGCGCGGCTTCGAGCGCTTTGACGATGCTTGAGTTTGGGTCGGTGGCAGTCCAGGGGCGGTCATCAATGATCTCGAGACTGGCTTTAAAATCTGTTTCTTCAGTCTCGAGTTTCTGAAGGATGCCCTTGATTCTGGTGTGCAATTGCTGGTGATCCACACCAGGCACGGTACGAATATCGAGCGCCAGCAGTGCCTCTCCTGGCATGATGTTCAGTTGCCCCAAACTGCCCGCCTCGAGCACCGTTGGCGTAATGCTCGGAAAGCCCAGAGGCTCATGAAATCCAGTCTCGAGTTTTAGGGTTTTCTCGAGTTCGCGCAGTTCGAGCACGGTGCGGGCGAGCCACGGAATCGGGTTGATGCCCGCGTAAGGCATTGCGCCGTGGGCTTGCTTGCCGTGAAAGCGAATAGCCATGCGAATGCCGCCGCGTTGCCAAAGACAAAGTTCGTTCTCTTCGGGTTCGCAGATGATCGCGCCATCGGCTGGTGTGCCGTCGGATTTAAACGCCCAACCGTCTGCGACCATGCGTTTGATGCCAGTCATCATGCCTTCTTCGTCGCAAGGAATCAATAATCGAACCGAACCAGTCAAGTCTCGAGCATGATTTTTGCCCGCGAGGGTACGAGCATGGTTCTTTACAGTTGTGAGTGCCACGATTGCCGCCGCCAAACCACCTTTCATGTCTGCCGAACCACGTCCCCACAGGCAGCCATCCGCCAGATCACCAGAGAACGGGTCACGCGTCCAAGCCGCCCGATCACCTTCAAACACGACATCGGTATGACCCTCGAGTAGCAAGAGTTTGCCAGGACGACCTGAGTCCCATTCGACCATTAGATTCTGGCGTTTTGGCGCGACCTCCACAACCTTGGTTTGAAAGCCAGATTGCTCGAGATACTGCACCAAAAATTGAACTACTTTCTCTTCGTAAGGTCGCCCTGGAGCAGCAACGGAATCAATTCTGACCAAAGCCTGCGCGAGTCGCACAACCTCGTCACCATTCACCAAATCCGCCATTTGCGCCGCTCGAGTTTCAAACATACGCATAGCATAATGGCTCGAGATTCAAACTTCACGCGTTCTCTCGGGTATGCTGCTAGCCGTGGAATATGACGCCTTAATTGTTGGTGGTGGGCACAACGCGCTGACGAGCGCGGGTTATCTTGCCAAAGCGGGTTTTAAAGTCGCAGTTTTCGAGCGCCGTGACGTGATCGGCGGTGCGGTTTGCACCCAAGATGATATTTTCCCTGGTTACAAAGTGGATGTCGGCAGTGGCGTTCACATTATGATTCACCTGACGCCAGTGGTCAAAGATTTAGAACTCGAGAAACACGGTTTGCAATACGTGGACATGGACCCGATTGCGTATCAGCCGCTCGAGGGTGGTGGGGGTTTTGGACTGTACCGCGACCTTGATAGGACCTGCGAGAGCATCGCCGCAGTCAGCCCGAAAGACGCGATTGCCTACCGTGCGTTTGTCAAAAGCTGGGATGGGTTCGCGGACAAACTATTTAAAGCCTTCCAACTGCCACCTAACCCCGCCAATCTTGCGAAAAGTTTTGTCTCGAGCGTCAAACCCGACATTGACATGCTGCGCGGCGTGATTCAATCTTACGGGCATTACATCAAAGCCAATTTCGAGCACCCAGCCGTGCGCAGTGCGCTGGCATGGTTGGCGGCGCAATCGGGTCCAGCCCCAGCCGAGATTGGCTCTGGCGGATTTTTAATGTGGCATGCCGTATTGCACAAGTACGGCGCAAAACGAGCCGTCGGAGGTTCGGGCGCATTGACGGTTGCCATGCAGAAATCAATCGAAGCCAACGGCGGCGATGTGTTCCTAAACGCTCCAGTTGCCAGAATCGGACTCGAGAATGGCGCGGCTAGAAAAGTAATTCTTGAGGATGGACGGGTTTTTAAAGGACGCGTGGTGATCTCTGGGGCGCACGTGCAAACCACACTGCTCGATCTGGTCGGTAAAGATTATTTACCCAGCAAACTCGAGTGGAAAGTCCAGCATTTGCGGGTTGGTAACGGTTTTGGGCTTATTCACCGTCTTGCCACCAGCGCACTGCCCGAATACCCTGGCGCTGACCCGCACGCCACCAACGGAATGCAGCTCTTATGCCCGAGTTTTGATTACCTCGAGCAAGCCTTCCGCGATTACGACAACGGCATTCCGAGCCGTAACCCCTGCGCTCTGGGCATGACGTTCTCTGGGCTAGACCCCAGCCTTGCGCCAGCCGGCAAGCACTTGGTGTACTTGTGGGGGCAGTATTACCCTTACGAGCGCAGTGACGGCAGAATTTGGGACAAAGACGCGGAACTCGAGGAAGGCGCGAAACTCGAGGAAGTCATGTTCAAATACGCCCCAAACATGCGCGGCAAAATCGAGCAACGCTTTACCCAAAGCCCGCTCGATATTGAGCAACGCATTGGTTTGCGCAAAGGCAACGTCATGCACCTCGAGATGAGTTTCGATCAGATGTTCATGTTGCGCCCACTGCCCGAACTTTCGGGGTATCGCACGCCCATTCCAGGCTTGTACCTGTGCGGCGCGAGCACCCATCCTGGCGGCGGGGTGTTTGCCGCGAGTGGACGCAGTGCGGCGCTGGTGGCGATGCACGACCTCGAGGGTGGGTTTTATGGGAAGGCGAAAAAATGGCTCGAGGGGGCGTTAGGTCGCTCGAGTTAGTGAACTGGTGCGAAATCCGAAAATCTACCTCAGGAAAATAGATAGGCTATTAGAATGATACCGTCAATAATTAACAATCCCATTACGACAATTATAAAATTATATTTCTTTGAAATCACAGAATTTAAACCAAAGAGAATAAAAGGCATCATTACGCTTGGTGTTTTAAGTGGAAACTTACCATGTTTAATGGTAATCATGATTATAATAGCGATATAAATTGCCATGAGTATTAAAGTTTTTGCTTTCAAATCAAGTTTTTTAACATAGGAACTTCTTAAAATAACAATTTTTGAGTTTAAAAAATCGTGAATAATCACGTAATCTTACAATTATTTCAAATACGAATCTCAAGTGTTCATTCACAAGTCAGTCAGTGCCGTTTAACCCGTATTTTCTAAGAATTCTTGTGAACTTTCCCATAAGCTCGATCATGATAAACCAGCGTTTCATTGCCCTCGCCCTTATGAATCTCGGTTACATCACCCAGCACCAGCGTGTGATCGCCAGCCTCCACAAAAGCTCGAGGGGTGGCACTAAACGCCCCCGCAATGCCGTCAAACAACGGCACTCCCGCCGCGTCGCTCGAGAAACCAATTTTCTGCCAGGCGGCTTGGCGTTCCGCAAGTGGTCGGGCGAACATTCCCGCAAGTTCGGCGTGTTCGGTGTTTAGCAGGTTCATGGTGAAACTCGAGCATTCACGCAACATGGCGCTGGCGCTCGAGGCGTTGGTGACGGACACCAGGATAATTGGTGGGTTGATCGAAACAGTTTGAAAACTGGTGGCGGTAAACCCATCAAATTCTGGGGCTTCGGGTGAAATAAATTCGGGTTTGCGTTTTGCCACGCAGACCGTTACGGTGGCTGCCCAAGTTCGAGCCACAGCTTTGAAGGCGTCAACGTCGGTGGCGGTAAAAGTTTGTAAAGTTACCATTTGGCGAGTGTAACAGGTTATTCGATCAAGCTGCAATAAACCCCCGTAAGCCATTTCGCGCTGCAACTCGAGCGTCACAAGTTGCAGAATAAAGCCATGAAGTTTGTTGCCGAACCGATGCTGAAGATTTTGCTCGAAGTTTACCGTGTGCCTCCTGGCAAAGATCGTTTTGATGCGTACATCAAAGCCACCATTGCGGGCGTAACTCGAGCGCAGGATGTGGCTTGTCCGCCGCTTGTGCTTGCCAATCCAATGGCGAAAGATCATGCCAATCGGCAACTCGAGGTGTGGTTAGAACTTGGTGCGGAAGAAGAATTAATCAGGATTCTCGAGGAGGCAAATCAGACGTTCTCGAATGTTCAGTTTGAAACGCCTGTTCATGTTGGTTTGACGCTGGTGGACGATTTAAAAGGCGGTTGGACGGATTCGATTCTGACCGATTGGGGGCTGCGATTTCCAGAAAAAATAAACCCGAATTGGATTTGCGTGCCGTTGTGGACAAAATATCCTCAGACGCTCGGGATTTTGCGCAAAAATGCAAAAATGGCGATTGGACGTTTTGTCTGGCAAGCACAACATGACACAGCCAGTACCTTGCACGAAATGATGGCACAAGAAGGATATGCCCAAGCTTTCGCTGGCGAAGAAGTTGGGATGCCTCGAGAAGACTTGGCATACACCCAAGCGGTGCTTGAGCCATTTTTAGCGAACACTGACAAACCCACGCAACTCGCCGCGCTGTACGGCGATGATGCCGCCAAACACGTGGGTTATCTTCCTTTGGGTTTATCCGACGATGCTGGACTCGAGTTGGCGCTGGCGAAACGTCTAAGTTAATCGGCTTACAAAGTTTTTAAGTATCAATGCTAAAATCAGTTTATAGAAACTCGAGTCCCCGCTTCTCTCCCAGCACGGCAGACAGCCGTTGCTGGTTTTTGACTATTAGCGCGAACGCCTACAAGCTGCTGTCTTGTGAGCAAGAAGGAGGTCATTACGGAAAAAGTTCATGGCAATACCCACGGTCTTCGACCCAGCATCATCAAGCGTCTCTCGCATTTGTACCGCCGTAAATTGCCACCAAATGCAATTATCACCAACGAGGTCGCCCGAACCATATCTGAACTCTGCCTCGAGACCAACCGCGAGATCGTACTGGTGCTTGATCGTCGTGGGCGCGTGGTCACGGTGTCGGTGGGCGATGCCAGCAAAACCGAATTTCCAAATTTAGCCCGAGGTCGTGAAGCCGAATCACGTCTTAAAGGTTTGAGTTTGTTGTACGCACACCCAAAACCAGGACCACTCTCGAGATCGGCATTGTCAACCTTATTTTTGAATCGTCTCGATGCAATTGCCGCTGTGGATGTGCGCTCGGACGGCTTGCCTGGCATGTGCCACTTGGCGCACCTGACACCGCCAAACGCGGCGCTCGAGGAAGAGGACTGGCGCGTGTTTGTGCCGCAAAGTGTGCAGCAACTCGAGGATTGGGATTTGGCGGCGAACACGATGGCGCTCGAGGAAGAATTTGCGCGATTTGCCAAAACCCGCACGGTGAAGCGTTCGGGGGCGGAACGGGCAATTCTGGTTGGGGTGGATCATGGGCGCGGCGTCAGTGCCGAAGAAAGCTTGATTGAGTTGGCGGAACTTGCGAGAACGGCTGGGGCGGAAGTGGTTCACCGCGAGTTACAATACCGCCGTTATTTGAAGCCAGGCACAGTCATTGGACACGGCAAGCTCGAGGAACTCACCAGCAAGGCGTACCATCTGGATGCCGATGTACTGATGTTCGATCAAGAATTAAATCCCGCCCAAGCTAGGGAAATCGAAGAGATCACGGGTTTAAAAATCATTGACCGCACGCAATTGATTCTGGATATTTTTGCCCAGCATGCCAGCGGTCCAGAATCCAAACTCCAAGTCGAACTGGCGCAACTGCGGTACATGCTGCCAAGGTTGATTGGGCAAGGCACAAAACTCTCAAAAATCGGTGGTGGCGCGGCAGGTTCGGGCGGTGCAATCGGCACGCGTGGTCCTGGTGAAACCAAACTCGAGCTTGACCGACGGCGCATCAATGACCGCATCGCGTTTCTCGAGCGGGGACTGAAAGAAATTGGCAAACGCCAAACCGAACGCCGTAAATCGCGGGGACGTAACAACGTGCCAGTGATTGGCATTGTCGGGTACACCAACGCTGGCAAAAGCACGCTCTTAAACGTTTTAACCCACTCGAGCGTGCTGGCAGAAAACAAACTCTTCGCCACGCTCTCCCCGACCTCGAGACGCGGTTTCTTGCCAGGATTTGGCGAAGTGGTTTTTACTGACACGGTAGGTTTCATTCGTGATCTGCCCAAAGACCTGATGCGGGCGTTCCGCAGTACCCTCGAGGAACTGCGAGACGTTGATGTCTTGCTGCATGTGCTCGACATTGCCAACGACGGCGCAGAAGACCGTTACAATGCTGTCGAAGAAATTCTGGAAGAACTCGAGCTTGCAGGGCTGCCCAGGGTTTTAACACTAAACAAAGCCGACAGCGCCGATCCGTTTGACCTGGACACCGCTCTCGAGCGTTGGAATGCCGTGGCAATCAGCGCCGCGCAGCGTGAAGGCATGGATGAATTACGCCAGAGGTTGCTCGAGACGATGGTCTTTGCTCGAAGTAAAGTTGAAGTTGTGAACGACGCAATGGACTACGCCAGTCCAAGCATATAAAAGAATTCTAAATACTAGCCTTAAACCCATGTCATTGGTCAAGCTAAAATTCAGCTTCTAATGACATGAGTTTAATTTGACAACTGGAGGCTTTTTTGTCAGACTCCCAGTGATTTAAGAAAAGAATGAAAATTTTCACCAAAGGTTTAGATTCGCTTGTTCAACACAACACGTTTACGAATACCAGCAAAACTCGAGGAGACTTATGAAAGCACTATCGCAGATTCTAGGCATTGCCATCTTAGCAATTGGTTTGGTGGCATGTCCTGGAGATATCACTCCACCAATAATCAGTCTCTCGAGTAGCTCAACCAATGTTATTTCCCCAAGTTCAATCACATTGACTGCGGCAGCCACCGATGATTTAGGCGTTACGAAGGTAGAGTTTTTTGATGGTGAAACCAAACTCGGAGAAGACACAACTGCCCCATTTGAACAACCTATTCCTTTGGTCTTTGAAAACAATGGCACGAAATCCTACACTGCTAAAGCCTCTGATGCCGCGGGAAATGCAACGACCAGCAAACCAGTTGCAGTTCTCGTCAAAATTCCAGATACCAATGCACCAACTGTGAACCTCTCAAGTTCTGCAAGCAAGGTCACAACGGCAAGTCCGATTACCTTAACTGCGGCAGCCACCGACAACGTGGGTGTCACAAAAGTTGAATTTTTTGATGGCGTAACCAAGCTTGGCGAAGATACAACCGTGCCATTCGAGCAAATCATAAATCTTGCATCAGAAAACAGTGGCGCAAAAATCTACACTGCCAAAGCTTTTGATGCCGCAGGAAACTCAACCTCGAGTAGTCCCGTTACTGTTAACGTAACAATCGCAGATGTTACCCCGCCTACTGTCAGCCTCTCGAGTAGCTCGACCAATGTCACCGCCGTAGGGGCTGTGACACTGACGGCAAACCCTGCTGATAATGTGGGCGTTGGTAAAGTAGAATTTTTTGATGGCGCGACAAAACTTGGTGAAGATTTAACCGCACCTTACGAACAAACCGTCAATTTCACAATTGCTAACAATGGTTCAAAGTCATATACCGCAAAAGTATTTGATGCCGCAGGCAATTCAACCTCGAGCAATGCAGTTGATGTGTTGGTGAACATTCCTGACACTACAGGTCCAACCATCAGTCTCTCGAGCAGTTCAACAAACGTTACAACCATCAGTGCAATTACCCTTACTGCTACGCCTACTGATAATGTTGGTGTGACCAAAGTCGAATTTTATGATGGCGCAACCAAAATAGGTGAAGATTCAACCGCCCCATACGAGCAAACCGCCAATCTTGCATTGGTTAACAATGGCTCTAAAACGTATACTGCAAAAGCTTTTGACGCAGCAGGAAACACAACCTCGAGCACTCCAGTTGTAGTGACGGTAAACATTCCAGGATTGGGCAATTCGCCAACGATCTCTGGGAAAATAGTCAATTGGTCAACAGCCCCTTACAATACCGGAACGGTTAAGTTCTTGGGTGCTGATGGTACTCCATATAACTTAAATGCGCTTCTTGGAACATCTAACATTGACTCAAGTGGGAATTTTAGTTTGACCCTTGCCGATCCACCACTCAGTGGTTTACAAACGTTACCCGCAGGTTCAATCCCAAATTGTAATGCTGGTTCTACCGCAGCATTTAGCAATACATTCACTGGATCGCCAGTGTTAGATATTAAGGTTTTAGATAGCACAAACCAAAATGTTGGGAGAATTGCATTGACCAACTCACTTTCAGCACTGACTGCATTTTCAAATCCGCAATTGACTGGAACTAAAATTGGTAATCTATATTACACAACGGTGTCAGTCAAAATTTCTGGGACTTGTATTAATAGTATAGGAACGCAAACATATGACATCACAATGAATCCTGGTTGGAACTATATTGTCCAAGCTTACACAGGAACGAACACCTCTATTGCCACAAATGGCTCTCTGCCAAGCGACGTGCAATGGTATTACGCAGACAATCCAGACTTCACACCGCCAACTGTCAGCCTCTCGAGCAGTTCAACCAATGTCACGACTGCGGGTGCAATTACACTTGCGGCAACAGCAACAGATGAGAAAGGTGTTACTAAAGTCGAATTTTATGACAGTTCGACTAAAATTGGTGAAGATTTAACCGCACCATACGAGCAAACTGTTACTGACCCCTGCAATTTTAGCTTAATATAAGTCATGCCCTGGATTCCTCCGAAACTCACCAAACAACAACTCGAACAACGCCGATTCGCCGCCATTG
>JAYVRX010000093.1:0-21123 GCA_043775825.1 Deinococcales bacterium | reverse complement strand
TGTGATTTTGGTCGTGCCAATGTCCAATCCGACCACGATTCTCGAGTTGTAACGATTGTCGGTCATTGTTGGACACTCACCCCCCACGGATAGATGTTGATTTGTGCCGTTTTCTTATCGGCTTGGAGTATCTTGACACTTCCGCCCCATTTGAGCAAGGAAGCATAAGAATCCGTCCAGATTCGCAGGTCTTTAAATTGAATACGGTAACCTTGAGGGGTAAATCGTATCTCGAGTGGTTTAAACGGTTTCATCAATAAGGCTATCTTAAGCGCTTCGGGCAGTCTGGAGCTATCCCAACCCGTTAAGGTCGGACTTGGGTTAACGCCGTCTGGCAATTGGGTGCCGTCCAGCGCAATAGTGATTCTCGAGCCATCTTGTTTTAATAACGTGCCGACGGGTTCGCGTTCGATCAGTTTGACTTCAACCTGCCCTGGGAAGCGCTTGAGGATTCTTGCCTCGGCAATCCAAGGGCTGTCCTCGAGTTCTTTGGCGCTGGCGTTGGAAGCCCACAACCACGGGTTGCCGCGCGAGATGCCGCTCATATGCGCGACCTCTTTGGGACTAAAATGCTTCGATCCCGACACCAGCACGCCCCAGACGGGCAGCACGAATCTCGAGGCGGCGAGCAGCGCGAATACAATAATCAGCAGCGATATGCCCCAAGTCAAGTTTTCTTTGGTCGGTTTGATTGGACTGGTCATATGCTTCCCCATATTTCGACTTCGCGCTCTAGGTCGATTCCCAATTGAGCTTCAATGTTCGAGAGCAACTCGAGCACATCTTTGGCGCTGGCATTTCCTTGGTTCACCACAAAATTACCATGTTCGAGCGAAATCATTGCGCCGCCCACCTTTGCGCCCTTCAAACCCGCCTGATCGACCAGTTTACCAGCCGAGAAGCCTATTGGGTTTTTCCAAGCGCAACCGAAGGTTCGTTGATGCGGTTGACCTTTGCGGGCTAAGTCTGCCAGGTTCATGCGTTCTTGGACAATTTCTGGTGTACTCACCTCGAGTTTGAGGCGAACTTTGGTCACGATTCCTGCGCCGTTCTTGCCGTGTGGAATGCTCGAGTTGCGGTACTGAAAACCGAGTTGGTCTGGTGTGAACATTTTTGTTTCGCCATTCACAAAAACCTCGAGCTGATAGATTGCGTCCGCCATTTCGCCGTAGCGCGTTCCGGCGTTCATGCGCACCGCGCCACCGACTTGGGCTGGCACGCCCCACAAGCCTTCAATGCCCGACAAACCGCGTTGCTGAAGTTGGCGCACCAAACCTGGAATCGGTTTTGCCGCACCGACCCAACCCGTCACAACATGCGTGTCGTTCGAGAGTTTTGGGTCAGGCTCGAGGTCGCATTTGGAATACTCGCCACCCAAACGGATCACGCGCTCTAAAACGCCAGCATCGGAGACAATTAAGTTTGAACCGCCACCCAGAATTCGGTACGGCGCAGAAGTTGCTTCTTTTAGTTGCTCGATGTCATGGACGACCCACAATTCGGCGATCCCACCGACGCCGAGCGTGGTGAAACTCGAGAGGCGCACCAAACGTGGTGCTCTGGCAGAACCGAGTTTGGTCATCACAGCGCAAGTCTCCTTCACCACAGCCTTTATCACCTCACAACCTCGAGTTTGCCACGATTCAGTAACTCTCGCCCGAAATTGGTAATATCGCCCGCACCCATCGTCACGATCACATCATTGTCGCTGGCATTGATGAGTAAAAGCTCGAGCACATCTTCACGGCGCGAAAAATACTTGACGGCAACGTGACCGTCAGCAATCATTTTTTGTTCAATCAAACCCGAATGAATGCCCTCAATCGGTTTTTCGCCAGCGCCGTAAATGTCGAGCAGCATGACCTCATCGGCGTACATTAAGGCTTGGGCAAAACGCTGCCATTCCCTGGCGACCCGCAAATAACGGTGCGGCTGAAACACCACACGGACTTTGCGTCCCGTGGTTTTTGCACCCAAAATAGCGTTCTCGACTTTGGTCGGGTTGTGCGCGTAATCATCAACCACCAACGCGCCGTGGTATTCACCCAGAACATCCCAACGACGACGGGCGTTCTTGAAATTCTCGAGTGCCGCCGCGTACTTTTCAAATTCGATTCCCGCACGGTCCGCGACTGCCACGGCTGCCAAGGAATTGAGCACATTGTGTTGCCCCGGAACTTTTAGTGTAATTTGCCCAATCGTTGTTCCACGAATCTCAAGCGTATAGACCGCGCCGCCGTGCTCGAGTTTAATGTCTAAAGCACGGTAATCGCAACCTGCCTGCGTGCCGTAAGAAACGAGTGGCAGTTCCTCGAGCATCTTTTCCAAGCCATCCCAGTCGCGGCAATAAACCACCACATCGGCATTTTGAGCAAACTGCCTAAACGCGCGGTGCAACGCCTCGAGGTTGACATGGTAATTGTTGCGAACATCGCCCTCAATGCCCACATGGTCATCTTCGACGTTGGTGATGACCGCCGTGCGAGGTTTGACATGCTGAAAGTAAGTGTCTGATTCGTCAATTTCGGCAATAAAATGTTTGCCCTTGCCGTACTTGGCATTGCCACCAATTGCGGCAACCTCGCCGCCCACCACGCAAGTTGGGTCAAGTCCACACTGTTCAAACACGGATGCGATCATGCTCGAGGTGCTGGTCTTGCCATGCGTGCCAACCACGCCGATGCTGTCTTTGGCTGCCATCAATTCGCCCAGCAATTCAATGCGGCGCAATACCCGCAAACCCTTGCCCCTGGCGGCAATCACCTCGGGTTCGCTGGCGTCCACTGCGGTACTGGTGACAAGAACATTGACTTCGTGCGTGATGTGATCTGCACTGTGACCCTCAAAGATATTCACGCCCCGCGCCTCGAGTTTTGCACTTAAGGCATTTTTTTTATGATCGCAACCCGAAACAACCTGACCGTCCTCGAGCAGAATATGCGCCAAACCACTGACGCCAATCCCACCAATGCCCATCAGGTGATAATGCTTTTTCATGATCTCTCCCGTAACACTTCCAACACCAGCGCCGCCAGTCGTTCCGCCGCGCCCGCACTCGAGGCTGCAAACGCATTTCGGCGCAATCCCTCGAGCGTGCTTGCTTCCAAACACGCCAGAATACCCTTTTCGAGCAAGCCAGGTGAATCATTTGGGCTTAATGATTCAAGTTCGAGTTCCGATTCGGGAATTAAAAACCCTGCCCCTCGAGATTCGACGCCCTGGGCATTCTTGGTTTGATGATCCTCACTGGCGCTCGGAAGTGGTACGAGCAGCAACGGCACGCCGTGAAACGCGGCATCGGCGATGGTGCTGAACCCCGCCCGCGTGATCGCAAAATCGGCAGCGCCAAACGCCGCTATCGCATCCACAAATTCGATGGTGTGATACCAAGAGGAGGTTCTGACCTCCTCGAGCCGACCTCGCCCAGTTTGATGCAGCACTTGCACGTTTTTACCTGCCAGCACCCGCTCGAGAATTGGTGGCAACAGCTTGTTCAGTTTAACCGAACCTTGCGAACCACCCATAATAAAAATCGTTTGTTTGTTCGGTTCTAAACCCAGTTTCTCGAGCGCCTCGGGTCGGGTCATGCGCTGTTCACGGACGGGCATTCCAACCAATCGCGTTTTTGCACCCAGAAGCTCGAGTTTTGCGGCTTCGTCAACCAACCCAATCATTTTGGCGCGTTTGGCAAAAACTTTAGTGACCAAACCAGGACGCGCATTACCCTCATGTAAAACAATCGGCACGCCGCGCAACCACGCGCCAGCCACACCAGGAAACGAGGCAAAACCACCAAAACCCACCACGGCTTTTGGGCGCAATTTGCCAACAATTGCCGCCGCATCCCAGAAACCTGCCACCGCCCGAAATAAGGCTCGAGGATCAGGGCGAGAACGGTCAATTTTGCCCGTTCTGACACCATAAAAACCCAGACCCTCTCGAGTTGCGATGCCCTCCTCCATGCCGCCCAAACCGCCAATGATTGCGCTCTGGAAACCATGAGGCTCGAGCGCCCTGGCAAGTGCCACGGCGGGGAAAATATGCCCTGCCGTGCCGCCGCTGGCGAGAAGAATTTGAGGGGGATTGAGCATTAAATTGATGGCTCCTTGGGGTATAGTTCGAGCTTTGGATTTCGTGCGAAAGGGTGAACACAAGCGACCATGCCCGTAGGTGCGTTTTATGGTCAAGAAGGTTCACCCCTACTAACTGCTAACTGCTAACTGCTTCTCCTCTTCCGCCAGAATCAAAGCTCCCTCTCGAGCGGCAACATTTTTGGGAACTGGAATTTTGGCTTCGTTGTAGGCATTGTGAATCCAGCCGAAAGCGATGGCGCAGGCAATTAAACTCGAGCCGCCAATGCTCATCATGGGCAGTGCCATACCAGTGTTGGGCAGTTTATCGAGCACGACACCGAGGTTGACGATGGCTTGCCCGACCAGCATGATGGTCGCGCCAGAGGCAAGAATCGCGCTGCCGTGACGCTCGGAGGGAATGTAGGCTTGACCCCAGTAACCGCTCGAGACAAGGCTTGCACCGCGCAGACCGAGCACCAGAATCGCGCCGAACGCGGCAATCACGACGCTGACACCCAGTAAACCTGAAGCCCAGGCGACGGGGACAATAATAAAGTCGGTGGTGTTGGCGGGAACGCGGTGTGGGATTGGTTTATCGGGTCCATGCCCCCAGAATCCGGCTTTGGAGAGAACCCTGGTGGCTTGACGGTTTTGAAAGTTCATACCAGTGTTGTCTTGCGTACCGTTGACAGTGTTTTGAAAACCCTGAATTCGCTCTGCGACATACGGGTTTTTTGCCAAATACAACGAACCCGCAGGGACGGTAATGGCGGCGGCAAGAATCACGATGCTGGCAATCCGAAAGCCACCAACGCCAGCCGTGAACATCACACTTAATGCCAGCAAGAAAATGAAGGCGGCGGCGGAAGTGCTCGGCGCGATCAAGACCAGCAAAGCGGTAATACCGATGACCGCAACAGGTCCCGCCAATTTATAACCTGTTCCACGACGTATAAAAAACGAGGCGAGATATGCGATCAGGGCGAGTTTGGCAAATTCTGAGGCTTGTAGTTGGAAGAATCCAAGATCGATCCAACGTTTGACCCCAGAGATACGCTCACCAAAGAAAAACGTGCCAGCCAGACCAAGAATCGTCAACAACCAAAAACCCCAACCAAAACGCACGGAGATTCTCGAGTGAAACTGGGTCACAACCCAAGTGATGCCGAGCGAAACCACGCCCAGGATGACGTGCCGCGTGAGTTCTGAGGGTGAGGCGGTGGCGACGCCAAGCCAGCCAAGCGCCAGCAAAGTCAGTTGGGTCAGGAGCAGCACGGGATTGAGGGGTTTAAATTTCATGGCTCTCCTCTGTTGGGTTGCGGGGTTCTTAACTCGAGTCTTAAAACGGCGGCTTTAAACGCAGCGCCCCTGGCTTTGTAATTTGGGAACAAATCAAAACTTGTACCCAGTGGCGCGAGTAACACCGAACCGCCATGTGCCAGGTCAGAGCCAATATTGACGGCTTTCTCGAGGGCTTTTTCGCCGTCTTTCTCGAGGCTGAGATCGACGATTTTGACCCCTGTATTTTTGAAATATTCGGCGTAAATCATGCCCGACTCGCCAAACGCCAGAATGACCGCAACTTTTTGTTTGACCAACTCGAGCATCTTGGGAAATTCGGATTGTTTTTCGCTTAAACCAAGTTTGTCACGTCCACCCAAAATCCAAGCAATCGGCGCGGGGGCATTCTCGAGCGCGGCTTGAACGGCGAGGGTTCGGGTGGCAATCGAATCTTCAATAAAACGCGTGCCATCGATCACAGAAATGGTTTCAAAGCGACCACTGACGCCTTTAAACTCGAGCAGCGCGGTTTTGAATTTCTCGAGATTGACGGGTTTTTGCAGTTGCTCGAGGTACAACAACGTGGCAATGACAGCCAAACGTGCATTCATTGGGTGAATATTGACGGGCAGTTTAGAAATCTCGAGCAGGATTTTGCCAGACATATCCAGAATATCGCCAGCCTCGAGTACGCGAACGACACGACCTCGGGTTTCTCGACCAAGTTGAACGCTGGCAGGAAACACCAAACTGTCTTGAGGCTCAAGATTCTGCGCAATCCGCCATTTTGCGGCATGATAACGCTCGAGCGAACCATGATCGGTGATGTGATCCACGCCAAGATTGGTGATGACGGCGACGCTCGAGCGGTACGTGTCAATGCGTTCAAGTTGAAAACTGCTGAGTTCAGTGACGGCGACCTCGCAAGCGTCAACTATCTCGAGCAAGGGAGGGTCAAAATTTCCACCCTCGAGCGCGTTGATATTTTGAGAACGCAACAAGTGTGCGATTAACGCCGTGGTCGAGCCTTTGCCAGCCGTGCCAGTCACGCCGATGGTTGGGGTTGAGGTCGTGAGGTACGCCAGTTCGACCTCGCCAATCACGGGTAAACCTGCACTTCGCAGCATCTCGAGGTCAGGATTTTGCACCATCACGCCAGGTGCGGCAACGACCAGATCAAAGTTTTTAGGCTCGAGGATCGTGACTCTTGGGAAGCCGTGATTGACAGCCTCAAGTTCACCATCAGGATTTGGTTTGGCATCAAACCACGCGCCAGTCCAGCCCAGTTTTTTCAAATGCCGAATCACACCCATGCCAGAGCGACCAAGACCGTAAACCAAGACTTTTTGCGGCTCGAGAATATTCATCGTGTCCCCGTTTTAATCGCCCAAGCCAGCGCCGTACCAATCATTGTGACCATCCAAAAACGTGCCGCCACCCTGGTTTCTGCCCAACCCAGTTTTTCAAAATGATGGTGAATTGGCGTCATCAAGAACACGCGTTTGCCCTCGCCGGTGGTGCGTTTGGTGTACTGAAAATAACTGACTTGAATAAAGACGCTTAAAACCTCGAGCATCGGAATGATCGCGGCGAGCGGCAGCATCCAAGTCCAACCTTGGGTGATGAAAACACCTGCGACAATGCCGCCCAAAGCGTGAGAGCCAGCATCGCCCATAAATATTTGTGCAGGTTTGGCGTTAAACCAGAGGTATCCACCAAGTGCGCCGACGGTAATGCCAGCCAGCGGACTCGAAGCGATTAAAGGTACTAAAATGATGGCGACCACACCGGCGCATTGTCCGTCTATGCCGTCGGTAAAATTTACGGCATTGACGGTGGCAATACAGATCAGCATGTAGGCAATCGCATCGAGCCAGAAAACGCCGAATAACGCAACATCTTGGGCGACCACGAAACCGAAAATTCCCGCCACCAAGATTTGCAGCGGCAGTTTCTCCCTGGCTTTCAGACCGCCGCGCGGTGCGCCCCGCAACCTCGAGCGAACGATTAAAAAGTCGTCGGCAAAACCGATCAAGCCCATGCCGAGGCTCATCAGGTAGGCTGCCCAGCCTTTACGGTCTGTGTATCCCGCCAAGCCAATCATGACAAGCCAGACCAGAAAAATGACAATTGAAAACGGTACGCCGCCCATTGTTGGCGTGCCGTCTTTGACAAGATGCGTGGCGGGACCTTCACGGCGCACAGTTTGTCCCCAACCACGGCTTTTGGCAATGCCGACAAAACTGCCGACGGCAAACCAACTGAGTATGGTAGCAATCACGACGCTCATTCGCGCTCCGCAATATTGAGACGGACTTCGCCATTTAAAGTCCGAATCGCATCAACAATCAATTTCATGTTGACTGAAAGCGAGCCTTTGACCAAAACGGTGTCGCCCGGTTTCAGGTGGCTTTCAATCTCGAGGGCTGCAACCCCAGAATTTGGGTAGGTGGTCGAAATCGCGCCCGAACCTCGAGCCGCATCGGCAATATCATCGGCGTACACGCCAATGCCGATCACCAGTTTGGCAATTTTCCCCGCTCGAGCACCAATTTGCGCGTGTAGTTCTGGGGAGGTTTCACCCAGTTCGCGCATATCGCCTAAGATAGCAATCTTGCGTCCTGTTTGACGTTTCAGCGTGTCGAGGCTGGCGTTAACGCTTAAGGGGTTGGCGTTGTACGAATCATCAATCAGTCTAAATTGCAGTCCTTGCTCAATGCGCATTCTCGCGCCTGGGACTTCCACGGTTTGAACTCGAGCAACCGCATCACCAAGCTCGAGTTTAAAATCCCCAGCGATGGCAAGAGCGCCCAGTGCGGCTTCGGCAACTTTTTCAGACGGATTGGGAATGGTTACGCGTGAGCCTTGAAAAGAAAAACTGACGCTGGATTCCTCAAGTTTTAAATCTGTACCCAGATATGTCACACCGTCCGTAAAACCGTAGCTCGGAACACCTGGGTACAACTGGGCGCAGGATGCCGCCACCAAACCGTTTCGCCCCACCAGAATCCTGCCTTTTTCAAAGGCGATTTGTTCCAAGCTACCAAAAAACTCGAGGTGCGCCGCGCCGACACTGGTGATGACACCCAAATCAGGCACAGTCAAATTGACCAGTTCATCCATTTCACCGATTCGGTCAATGCCAAGTTCGAGCACGTGCTTGGAATCTCGGTTGACGCTCGAGAGCAAATAACAGGCAATTGCGTTTAAGGTGTTGTAATAATTGCTCGGACAGTTCAGCGCCGCCGCGATATATGAACGCGCCGTGGTTTTACCAGCCGAACCGGTCACGCCTATGATCGTTGCGCCACACTCGAGCCGCCAAGCTTTTGCCCAGGAGCGCAGCGCGGCGGTGGCATCAGTCACCCGCACCGCACGCACGACATCAAGGTCAGTCAGCACAAACGGCGCACCCGCCTCGAGTGCAACTTGAACGTAATTATTGCCGTGCTCAGCATCGCCAGCCAACGCCGCAAACGCCGTGAATTCGTTGACTTGCCGCGAATCCCAAGTGATTGCCGTTGCCGCTCGAGCGTCCGCTTTCACAATCACGCCAAAAGCCTCGAGCGCTGAAATCCAGTCTCGAGGCTCTAATGGGTTGAGGTTTGATTCAATCATGCCAGACCTCGAGTGTGAAACAAATTCCAGATGATATGAGTAAGTTGAGTGAGGTGAGTAAAGAACGCATCAGATCAATGTACCAGATTAGAGCCATGACGCAAACAATCAAAAATCGGTGATGTGTAGGGCTTAGGCATTCCTAAGCCCTAAGGTTTATCGGGTGCGATGTGTCTTTTTGTAGATTGATGCCTTCAAACTGGCTTCGGTGGGGGTCATTTGCCAATAACTGGTTAGCTCGCGGGTGATATCGGTAAAGGCGGGCAAACTGACTTGCGAACCATGCTTTTGTTTTCGTGGATGAAACACTTCAATCAACATGGTGACTTTGGGTTTCTCGACTGGAAAAAACCCTGCGAACAACGCCCCGTAAACGTCGCTCGAGATTCGACCATTTTTAGTCCAAGTCTGCGCCGTTCCGGTTTTCCCACCGAGCGGAAATCCTGGGACGATGCCAAACTTCAGACCATCTTCGACGCTGGCTTGCAGCATTTCTCGAGTTTGACGGGCGGCGCTGCTCGAGATGACACGGTACGGTGGTTGCACTTGTTGCCCAACCATCAGCCTGGGTGTTATCAATATTCCGTCATTGACCAAAACGCTGTACGCCGTTGCCAATTGAAGCGCCGTGCTGCTGATACCCTGCCCGAAACTGTAATTGGCGCGGTCAATGGGTCGCCAGTCTTTCCAATCGTGCAGCACGCCTGGCGTTCCCCAATTGGTAGTTGACCAGACTTCCTGCCCAAAACCATACTTGCGCAAATAACCGTAAAACTTTTCGCTCGAGAGGCATTCACTCAGTTTACTGATGCCAACGTTGCTCGAGTAACGCAGCACGCTTTTTAAGTTCAGGTCTGGTTTGTGCTCGATGGCATCACCAATTGAAATACCCGAAATACTGCGGCGCATTGGAGCGTAAACGGCGGTTTCTGGCGTGGCACAACCCGAGTCAATCAGGGCGGCGGCAACCAAGCCTTTCATGGTCGAACCCGGATCCATGTAATCACGAAGGGCGCGGTTGCTCCAGTTGCTTTTGTTTTTAACACTGCGCCAGTTGTTCGGGTCAAAATTGGGGTAATTTGCCATCGCCAAAATGCGGTTGGTTTTTGCCTCCAAAATCACTGCCGTACCCGTGTCGCCCTGTTCGGTACGAATGGCTTTCTCGAGCGCGGCTTCTGCCATCGCTTGAATCACAGGGTCAATGGTCAAAACCACATCTTTACCCGCCAGCAATTGATCGTGGGCGAACAGTTCAATACCGTACAAGCCTTGCTCTTGGTCGCCCGTAAAACCAATTAACCTCGAGCCTAACTGATTTTGCGGGTAGGAACGTTTGGTCTGAAAAACGGTTTCGGTTTTGGCTTTGCCGTTTCTGTCCAACATTACCTGCCCTTTGTCGTTGGTCAGTTCCCGCTCAAAGGTCACCACATAACTTTCGGCAAGTACAGTTTTCTCAAAGCCCAGGCTGCTCGAGCCTAAAATTTTACCACGCATGATAAGTGGCGTGTCTTCTGGCACAAATGGAATGCCTGCGGAACGCTGGGCAAAAAACACTGACCAAATTGCCAGCATCGGCACAAGCACCATACCGACCACAATCACCCGTTTTGAAACTTGCGATGATGTTTGATAATCGTTTAACGCCACAATGTTTCCACCTTGACCTTTTGCACGGGTTTGGGCAAATCTTGAACAGCAGGCAATGGCTCGAGTTGTTTAAATACAAAACTGCCACTGCTGTACGGAACCATGTCGTTCCCCACCGCCCAAGCCCGAACCCGCGCTGGTGACTCGAGACTGGAAATATCACGGTGAAGTTGCGCACTTTGACGTTTCAGTTGACTGGCTTGATCTTGAAGGTCATTGAGTTGTCGCGCATGATTGGCAGTAACAAATCGCACACCAGTCAGGGCAATCAGCAATGCCACGTAATAAAACGAGTAGCGAATAACGCGTTCTTTCATCAAGCGCGTTTGCGGCGCTTGAACCAGTTTTTGAGATTTACTTTTTGGTGCTCGAGGTACGGTTTGGACTTCGGGTCGGCTGGTTTCGGCGATTAAACTCATACGATCACCTCGAGATTCTTGGGCACACTTAATTTTTTTCCAACGCGAAGCTTGGCGCTTCTGGCTCGAGGGTTGCTGGCGGTCTCAACTTCACTGGCTTCGACGGGGCGTTTGGTCAAAGCCTCAAAATCGCCACTGTCACGCAAGAAATGCTTCACAATTCGGTCTTCGAGCGAGTGAAAACTAATCACTGCCAAATGACCCTCGGGATTTAAGACGTTGGCTGCCGCCTTCAAACCAGCCTCGAGCGCCCCGAGTTCATCGTTGACGTAAATTCTTAAGGCTTGAAAAGTTCGCCGTGCCGGATGAATTCCCCGAGCGTGACCGCCCGGATAAGCCCGTTTGATAATCTCAGCCAGTTGTTTGGTACTCTCGATTGGGGCTTTGTCACGCGCCTCAGAAATTCCTCGGGCGATGCGTCTCGAGTGGCGTTCTTCACCGAACTCGTAAATGATTCTGGCTAAATCTTCAAAGATCATGTCGTTCACCACGTCATAAGCACTTTCGCCAGCTTGCGACATGCGCATGTCGAGCGCCGCATCGGTATGAAACGAAAAACCTCGGTCTTGGTCGTCGAGTTGAAAACTCGAGACGCCCAAATCCATTAAAACACCGTCCACCTTGCGCCCGTCAAGCAAAACCTCGAGGTCACGAAAATTACCTTCAATCACCTCTAGATTCGCTAAATTTGCGCTTCTGGCTCGCTCGAGTGCAAACGGGTCTTGATCTAGTCCAATCACTCTCGCGCCGCGCTCGAGCAGCAAGCGCGTATGACCTGCGCCGCCGAGCGTGGCATCCAAAATGGTTTTTCCAGGGGCGGGTTGTAAACCCTCCAACACCTCGAGCGGCAAGACTGGCGCGTGTGAAAGTTCAGTGTTGATAATGCTGCTCATCCGACCAGCCTCCGCAAGGGTTCTGGCAGGGTGTCCTGCGCGGGCGGCATGGCTTGAATTTCGGCGATGCTGGCAGTCCAACGGTCAGTATTCCAAACTTCCAGGCGTTTCGGAGCGCCCGCAATCATGACTTCAGACTCGAGGTTGGCGAAGGTGCGCAAGGTGTTTGGCACGCTGGCGCGACCTTGATTATCCAGGCGCACTTTACTTGCGCCCGAATAGAAAAAGCGCACCCAAGCCCGACCAGAATTGTCATTCAGTGGCAAATCGATCAATGCCTCTTCGATGCGTTTCCATTCGGCGCTGGGGAAAACGTACAAGCAACCTTCCATACCGCGCGTTAAAACCATGCCGTCATCGAGAAAGTCACGAAAGGCTGGCGGAATCACCACCCGTCCTTTGTCATCGATTGTGTAAGGGTACTCTCCGAACGGCATTTCCCACTCGCTCCCACCCGACTCATGGTGTTTTCATTCACCAATTTGGGTTTCAAGCCCACACCAAGGGCGTTTTTGATAGCAATCACTTTAGCACGGTATCCCCACTTTTTACCACTCATCCCCACTTTCTCCCCCAAAATGTCCAAAGCTTCAAACCTCAGCCCCACTTTGCAACCACAATTGAACCGAAATAAATCCAAATAAAAACCCGACTCGAGCAATAATCTCGAGTCAGGCACAAAACAGTAGTCTAGTAAAGCATGTGATGCTTCAAGGTAAGTGGAAGATATGGAATTGCCCGAAATCAAGCGAATTTTTCCGAAAACAACTGTGATACACACGCACAATGAGCGGAAGCATACCAGATTTGAGCGAAACGGTTTGCGTCACGGTATTTGCAAGATTTGGCAAAAGTCGTTCGCGGTATGTGAAATTTTACGTCACGGTATTTGGAACTTTTGGGAACAACATGAGAAAAATAAAGACTCGCTCAAGGGGGACTGAGGCAAGTCTTTATTTTTTCTTTTTAGGATTCAGGCGATCTTCCAACCAAAGGCATTGGGAAACCTGCAAATCGAAAACTTCGGGATCGTCGGAAGGCAACGCGTGCAAATAAAACTGAATTAAAGCGCTGGACTTCTGAAAATTGGAGAGATCGTTACTGTTGGGAACGAAATTTGAGCTTTGCCATCACCTCAGTCATAACAGTTGAGGCAGCACCAGGGAACTCCTCGACAAAGGCAGACCAGGCTGACTTATCGGGTTCGGCACACAAGACCTTTGTCAGTTCAATGGCGCTGGTGAGTGGAATTTTTTTAGCGTTAGAACTCATCTTATCGAGTTCGCTGGTGGTGGGACGACGAAAACGAAAACTTTTCTTGGTGTCTTCATCGTCAGAGTACGTGTAGAACGCGGCGGCGACAGAAGAGGTTGCGGGTTCATTCATTGGGACACCTCGAGAGAAACTGAGACTGTATATATAAGGTAAAAATTACGACTCGAGCTTAGGCATCGCCGAAGGGTGAAGCGCCATTCTCGGTAAGCTCGCCGTCACTGAAGAACTCGAGGGTACGCATGATGCTATCGCCGCCCTGTTTGAAGTTGTCGAGGCTGCGTTTCACGATCATGCAACCGTCTACTGAGCCTTCGTAGACTTCGTTATTGCCTTTGTCGAGCACCAAGCCAATGACGAATCTGGTGTTGAGAATCCCGTTTTTCTTGACTTCGGGATCGTTGAGAATTTCGTTGTACTCTTCGGCAGAGAATTTGATCGTGATGTTCTCCGCTTTGTAGTTTCCTGTGGTGTGACCGAGGGGTTTACGACCTTTGCCGTAGACGAGTTTGCGTTCGACACCATCGCCCCAGCCAGTCAATTCCTCGAATCGAATCAGGGTACGACCACTGAGTTTGACAGTGCCATCGCCCCAGTCGAAATACTTGCCATCAACGTACATGCGAACCTCCTAAAAAGTGTTTCTCGAGTACGGGTTTAAGCGAGATTTGGGTTCTCGAAGGCGAATTCGTCTTCGATTTCCATTGCGTAACCCTTTGGGACAAGGCGAATTTTGTAACGAATGACGCTGTTGGCGAGCAAGTCTTGACCAGGTACGAGCGTGACACGAGCTTTGACGAGTTCACCAGCGCGAATCATGCTCTTAAGTTGAGCAGTTGCAGCGTTGGCTCGAGCGGAAAAACTTGCCACAAGGTCGGTAGGGTCAAGGTCTTGCTGTACGAATGGGAATGAACTGAGATGCACCAGGTGACGGGCTTTGTTCATGATGCGCGAACGCATGAGGAACTTAAAATCGCTGGTGGGCAACGCCGCGCTGTTCGGGCGTGATAACCAATATCCAGGCGCTCCGACTTGGGTGTAACCCGTGATGAAACCCGCGTCTTGCAGCGCGAGAGCATGGGCATTGTTGAAGCTCGAGACTTTGATTGGCGCTCCAACCGATTGCGGCTTGAGGGTGAACGGTGCAGCCACTTGAAAGCCTTGAAGAGCGCCCAGAGCGCCCCAGCCAGGGCTGATATGCACTTTATTGCCTGAAATTCTTGCACCAACTCGACTGGCAGCACTTTGAACCTCGAGCCGACCTGTGAGGGTATCCACGACCTCGCCATTCAGGGCAACGATGTGTACACCAACACCTGAGAAACTCGCTTTATCGGCAAGCAACGTTGTGACCCAAGCGTCAGGGTCAGCACCTGGCGCAATCGTCTCGCAGAGGAAATCAATGTACCTGCGAGCGTTCGCGGCTTCGACCCGCAAAGCTGCCAAAGCTGCCCACATGGCGCTGTCGGTGGGTTGTGCGACCTGGACGTACTCGAAAAGCAACGCGCTGGTGTTCATGGCGGCACGAATGGCGCGTTGGACGCTGGCGACACTGCCTTTGGGGGCGGTGGTTTTAAACTTGAACGTCTCGTTTAGCGTGTACAACGCGCCAGAGAAGTTAATGGTTAGACCACTGTTTGGGATGACATAAGTTGCAGCGCTCGAGATTGGAGGGCTGAGGGTATCGCCACCATCCAAGCTGTACGTGAACTGTGCCACACCAGTCGGAGCGCCCGTTTTGGTGATCGCGATGACCAGATCGAACGCATCGAGAGGCGCACCAGTCACGGTTAAAACCGTAACAGGATTGCCAACCTCGGCGATGATGACACCCGCCACGTCGCCATCACAACGAACCGCCCAAACGACCCCGCCACCCTGAGACAGTTGATCGGCGGTCGCTCGAGCGAGCGGACCAACGCCCAAACCACCAGCGACCTGTCCAGGATCGGACAAGCCAAGCGGCGTGTCCTGCGTGCCAAGACTCGAGCAACCCACGATAACGCGAACGCCATCGCCACTGGGTGCGACCACACCAAGCTGACCGTCGAGGGTGGTGTCATACTGACCTGGAAGACGTGACATTATTTATTCCCCCCAGCTTTTGCCGCAGCATCAGCCGCAGCTTTATCAGCCGCCAATTTTGCTGCTCGAGCCGCTTCCTTATCGGGTTTTGGCGGGGCTTCACCAGCCGTACCACCCGTCAAGAACGAATTCACCGCCGCATCAAACTCTGACTGCGTGACAAGCTGCCCTTGCGCCCAACCTGCACGACGCACGACCCCAGGCAAAACCCAAGACTCGAGCTTTGCGATTCCTGCCAATTCCTCAATTGGCGTTTTATCATCTGCCATTCCTAAACCTCCTTTTGTGACTCTGTGACAATAAAAAACACACCTCGAGAGAGAGGTGTGAATGACCTGATTTTAGCAGGTTTTGAGGCTGCTAAACGATGACTTGCTGCACGGGCGACCCCTCCGTCTCTCGTTCCTCGAGCCACCTCCCCTACTTCGCAGGGGAGGACTTTTAGAGTGTAGAAACAATTTCAAACTCGGTGAGTTCGTGGGTTTTGGTGACGGTGGGACGAGCGCGGGAGACAAGCAAAATGGCGTTAAACTCGAGGATGATGCCAGATTCACCGACGTACTGACCAGTATCATCGAAGTAACCGATGCTGACTCGAGGCTCAAAAACGCGCTGACCACCGTTCAAACCAGGGATAGTAAGAGGATGATCGAACAGCCACCCGAGTAGGTCGTTAACACGTTGCTCGAGGGTGTGCGGGGTGGTGTGCTGCATGGTCAGGCGAACACCGTGCGAACCAACCCAAAGCTGTTGGACAATGCTGCCCTCGGCTTGACGGATTTTGGCGGGATTACGCTCGAGGATTCCAGGACTCTCGAGGGGGATTAAATACGCGACGGGCGCTCGAGGCAGTTCTTTGCCTTCGCGTTGGACACGAACGATTTCACGAGATTGCCAATCGGTTTCGAGTAGTCCACGTTCGAGGTGATCGAAAGCGAGCTTAATCATAAATCACCTTCCTGAACAGCTTTCAAAACCAAACGACGAACTTCTTTTTTATCGTCGCTCGAGACACCAAGAAATGGATGGGCGGGAATGTTGAATTTTGTCCCTGCTTCACTGCCTTTTTGATGATGGCGAGCGTATTTAACGTTTGTACCAACATGCACTTTAGTCCCCACAGCTTTGAACGAAATACTGTTTCTGAGACGAGCCGAATCAATCAAGATCAAACGCTTTTCCATCCGTTCACGAACACCTTTTCGGAGTGCGCCCGACTTGCGGTAATCCTTTTTGCTGGGCGCAACCGTTGCGGCTGCATGACGTTGCCAGGGCGTACCATCGGGCGCTCGTTGTTCACCAAAACGCCTGATGGTACTCGAGACAAGAGCCTCACCAACTTTTTTACCAACGCGCTCGAGCGCAGGGTTTTTGAGTTGATTTAGCTTCTTATGCAAACCCTTCAAATCACCCACGATCTTTACAGGCATATCAAAAATCTTTCAAAGTATCTCGAGAGAAAATACGCTCAGGTGCGGTGATGTGCGCCTTACCAGCACCGCTCGAGCCAACCTCGCCCGTGCTCAGACCAGATGCGGGAATGCTCGCCTTACCCGTCGCCACATCCCTAAACCATGCCAGAGCCGCCTTACCCTGAGTCTCGAGCGATTCATCGGCACTGCCAGGACGGATACCGCGACGCAACAACAAACGGTACACGACCACATCCAACACCTTAGTCTTTAACACTTCAGGCACACTCAAAACAGGCGTGATGTAACGCTGTGCCAAATACGAATCTGCTTCAGAACTCGCCTCGAGCAACGTGGCAGTCACTCGAGATTCCACCGAATCTGTGACCACACCCTCACGCTCGTCATCGGTGGCGTACAGAAGCGTCTCGAGGGGTAGACGGTTGAGGACATCTTGGATTGTTGCGTACACATCGCACCTGACTTTCTGAAAAGAAAAAACCCAACTCTCTCGAGATCGGGTCTAAAACGAGAATACGTGTTGTGACGACCCCTCCGTCTCTCGTACCTCGAGCCACCTCCCCTATGAAATAGGGGAGGACTTTAAGGATGGGATTTACGCGACTGAGCCGTCAGAACCGAAAGCGAGTTGCCAGAAACCAAAGCCCACGTTTTTGCGATCATCGTAACCGTAAATAAATTCGTTCCGCATGAACACACCATCATCGGTGGATTGATCCATACGAACAAAATTCGGTGCTTTACGACGTTGCAAAATGAACGGACGAACAGGCATTGAGGTGTCGAGCAACATCCACATATCGGCATAAATACCGATCAGGTACGGGCTAACCACCACTCGAGCACGCTTAAAGTTTGGGTTGTCTGCACCGCCCGTCAGACGAGCCACATTCACAATAGAATCGGCATTCACACGGTTGGTTGGACCAACCAGCAGAATCGGTGTGTTGTCACCTTCACCCATGAACAACGCCAGAGGTTCGCCAGCCGCATTGGTAATACTTTGCATTGCTGCCAAAGCATTTTCAAAACGGGTTTTGGTGAGTTTGCCCGTATCCGTGTTGGAAACGTTAACTTTGCCAATCTTGTGGGTTACATTGAAAAAAGACTTACCGTCGTAACACTTTTCGGTGAACCCACTGAGCAAAAGATTAAACACCAGACGATCAGGGTGCATCATGACGTTGTAACCCAGCATTTTAAACATTGGTGCGTAAATGCCACCGTTGTCATCCTCGAGATCGGAGCGCTTGACACTGACGGTGCTCTCGAAATCCTTGTTCTTGATGTTGTACGTGCTCGCCGACAAGTTCTTGATTTCGCGTTCGCCAATCCACTCACGCATACCAGGAATATCCTGCAACCAACCGTAATCATTTGATGCTGTGCTAGAAGGGACTTCCATCGCCAATTGCTGCCATTGCGGTTTAGCGGTCTGCATTCCTTCAAACCCGAGGGCATGAAAAGACCGTTGCAGTGCGCCGATAACCTCACCATTTAAAACCATGAACTTGCCTCCTTATGACGTGCGAAATTTAAGCCAAGAGCGCTGCTTGCTGCGCCCCTACAAACGATCAGGACGCGCTTTGATACCCGAGGGTTTCGACCCAAACGCCATCACTTTCAACGTTCAAAATCTTGCCTGCCCTCGAGAAACCAGCGCCACCCGTTTTTTTAACGGTCTGATCGTCAGAAACAAAGCAATCCTGACCGACCTGAGCCTGAGTGACGGCATCGGTAGCATCGTTATCCCATTTGAAGATGCCACGCCGCACTGTCACAGACACCGCACCGTTCACACCGAGCAGGTTGTCTACCGTGCTTTCGGCACGACCCACCGCGTAAAGATTCGCGGCTTGACGACCAGGCGCGATATAGCCTGCATCCACAACCACCAGCGAACCGGTCCAAACTTTAACCCCAGCCTTCGCCGGAATTACGACGAGTTCATCCTCACGACGTGGTGTATCACGAACTGCTACCAAATTTGCCATTACGCACCTGCCTTCATGAATAACTCGTCGCTAACACCCAAAAGCGCATTCATTTGCTTCTGAGTAGACTCGAGCGAAACCCGACCCTCGAGCTTCGCCGCGTTCGGAATGCTTTGCGGCACGAGCTTCGGCAATCCCTCGAGTGCCACACGTGCCGCGTTTTCATCACGCGCCGCCTGCACCAACCAAAACGATTTTTGCCCCTCGAAAATCCGCCCATCCTGGAGCGCCGCCTGCACCATCCCCGTTTGACGTTCAGAGCCTCGAGAAGCCCGTTCGGACTCGAGCGAAGCCTGCAAACTGGCAACCTGAGCCGCGCTGCCCTCAGAAGCCGCCAGGGCAATCACCCGCGCTCGAGATTCCGTACTCTCGAGACTGGCGACCTCCAAACCCAAGGTTTCCTGAACGAAACCACCAAAACGCGCCAGCGACAAACGAGACTCGAGTGCAACCCGAGCGTCTGCCTCAGAAGCATTTGCCGACAAACCCAACAACACCAATAACCAATCCATACGACCCCTTTCCAACGCTGCCGTGAGAGTGCGAGTGTTCGGATTCTCGAGATTTGAAGCCTCGAGACCAATACGACGCTGAGACCAAGTGCCAGGGCGATTGGTCAAAGCGAAGCTGTGATACGACAAAACAAGACCAGTGGATTCATCAAAATTAAGCACTGGAGAAACGAAGTTATACTCCTTCGAGGCAACGCTCTGCCGACCTTCTGGATTCCAGTCCATACGCCCGTACACGAACCCGTTCCGAACCTCGAGCGCCGTGATAAAACCAGCCGCAGGCGCATCATCCGCAATACCAGCCTCGACTTTTAACGTGTTGTGATGCCAGTCGAGCACCCACGGATTACCACGAACCGCAAGCGCCGCCTGGACAGCCGCAAGGCTCGAGTCATCAAACACGAACTTCTGCGGACCTTCAGGCGTATCACCTGTGAACGTCCCAAACGGATTTAACGGAATCCATTCAGGCGCACCCTCGAGCGTCACCGCCTGATCGAACGCGGCGCGGGCTTGGGTCATCGCTCACCATTGGCGATGGCATCACGCAAGAAAATACCGATGAACGCCGTGACAATAGTAGGCAATGCAGTCGTAACACCAATTTCACCCGTCACCCAAGCACCGATACTACCCACAATGGCAGCAACACCAGTCCAAAACGTCTTAGACTTCCACAAACTCGGACTCATAAAACCCCTTTCCGCCTCGAGAGGGCACAGCTTCTTAACCATAAAACGCACCTATCGGGCATGGTCGCAAGCAGCGCCCCTACGGAGACAATAAAAAACCGCCCTCGAGAAGAGAGCGGCGACAAGAAGATTTTAGCAGTTTTCACAGGATGCAAACAAAAGTTTTACTTTCCGAGCAAAGCTTTGGCTGCCGCACTCCCCGTTGCAATCCCCTTGGCAAACTTACTTGGATCGGCTTTGGCATTCGCCGCAGGTCCAGCAGGGGCGGCAGGTTTCTTGGGTTTATTCGGATTGTTGCCAGGAGCGGGCTTTGTGATCTGGGCGATACCACCAGTCTTTGAATCCTTAGTACCTTTAGCACCTTTAGCACCACCCTTACCTGCATCTTTGCCGTTCGTCACGACCTTCGTAACCTTAAACGCTTCCTCAACAAACTCCCTGGCAGAAATGGACAAACCAAAACCCTCGAGTGGTTGAAAATCCCGCGCCGTGAAGTCCGTCACGTAAATCGAACGCACCCCAAACAAGGCAAGTTGCGGATGCGCAGCATCACACACCTTCGGGCGATCACGACGACCACGAGGCGTAATCAAACTCGAGAGAACCGTTTGCAACGCATCAAACTCGAGTTTGCTATGCACGGTCACATTAATGGTGATCTCAGCATCGCGCCAACCCAAATACTTGGCTCGAGAACCATTCTCGCCAGGGGCATCCTGACGGGATTCACGAATGCCGCCCTTGACATCGATATTCATAACGCCAGGAATAATCAAACGCCCGTTACCAGCGACACCAGGCGCGATGAGAACAAGCTTCTCCCAGATTTCGGGATGGGTAAACGGATCGGGAATGATGGGCATTTGTGACCTCCAGAAAGAGAAACCCGCTCGAGGGGGACACGAGCGGGAATCAATTTATTCTAGGCTATTTTGATGGGCAATTAAGAGCAGTCAATTGATTTTGAAAATCAATAACTTTAGCCTCTCCATCATTTCTAACACGGGCAAAAATGGAATTAATTTGAGCACTGGTGATGGCGAATCCTTTCGTATATTTTACCTGAACTTGTGTCCTAGTTATAATCTTTTTTGACGAATATGCTGACTTGAACCAATTAATTTTATTTTTAGCAATCAAATTCTCGAGTTTCAAAACATCCCGAAAAGCCTGATCGTAATACTCGAGTGCAGAGTTCAGTTTT
>JAYVRX010000092.1:0-21163 GCA_043775825.1 Deinococcales bacterium | reverse complement strand
AATGAAAACCATTGCGGATTTGCCGCGTCCCGCCTTTCCAGAAGATTACGCGACCCGAGTCGGACAGTTCTTGGCAGAGTGCTATGCAGAGCACGGACCAATTTTCGCCCGTAAGCTCGACGGACTCGAGCTTGTCTATTTGGTTGGACCCGAAGCCAACCGTTTCGTGCTGCTCGAGAATCGGGCGGCGTTCTCGCACGACCTGGGTTGGACGCCGATCATGGGCGAAATCATGGGCAAGGGTCTGCTCAACATGGACGGCGCACCACATGATGCACAACGCAAAATGATGAACCCTGCCTTTACCCAGGATTACATGGACAGGTACTTACCGATCATGAACCGCGTGATTGATCGTTACGTCTCGAGTTGGCTTGAAATGGGCACGGTCAATGTCTACGAAGAAGCCCGCAAGATCACCTTTGACGTGGCAGCCGAGGCACTGGTGGGCTTCTCTGACCAAACCGAAATAGACGAGTTCAGGCGCTTGTTCACGGTTTTACTGATGGGCAACGGCGAAGATGTCACCCAAGAGCAAGCCTTCCAAACCGCCATGAGCACCAAAGAAACGCTTTCAAAAATGCTGCTCGAGCAAATCGAACAACGCCGCAACCATCCAACCGATGACGTGCTGGGCATGTTGGTTCGCGCTCGAGATGGCGCGGGAAATGCGCTGTCTGATGAGCAACTACTGGGGCACACCAACATTTTGCTGGTCGCAGGTCATGAAACCAGCACCAGTTTAAGCGCTTGGTTGTTGTGCCTGCTGGCGCAAAACCCCGAGTACACCGCCAGAATCCGTACCGAACTCGAGACGGTGCTGGGTGACAAAGCCCCACATCTCGAGGGAGTCAAGCAATTGAAAGTCTTGGGTTACGCACTGTCCGAAGCCGAACGCCTGTACCCACCCGTAGCAAATGCACCACGCGGTACGGTACAAGATTTTGAATTCAATGGCTTTCACATTCCCGCAGGCACAAGACTGATTTACTCGATTGCCGCCAGCCACCAACTGCCGCACATTTGGCAGAACCCCACCAGTTTTGACCCAGACCGTTTTGCGCCGCCTAGAGAAGAAGACAAAAAACATCAATTTGCTTTGGTGGGTTTTGGTGGTGGACCCAGGGTTTGTATTGGCATTAACTTTGCAGTTGTCGAAATGAAAGCCATGATCGCGCAGATTTTAAAACGTTTTGATCTGGAACTCGAGCCAGGGTTTAAACCATTTCAGGTTTATTACGGTGTGACGGGAATGCCATTCGGTGGAATTCAGTTAAGGGTTAGTGCTCGAGCGTAAAACTTTCTCAAGTCAATATCAATTAATTCTCGAGAAAGTTCAGTCAATCGCTCGAGCTAAAACTTGGTGAACACGTTTTGGATCAATGTTTTAACATGCACCAAAACCTTGTGAGTGCTAACCACAAACAAGTTGAGATGACCATAACCTTTGCAAAGTTTGAGACATGCTTCGCGCTTGTCTTTTACAACCCCACTCAGATGATTTGTTACTTAGGGTTGTCTAACGTGAGTACATTAGGATGAGCACGGCAAGGTTTCTGACCTTATAAAATTTGGCAATCGTTAAGGTGATCCCGATGAATCTATGTTTTAATGATTTTGATGTCCATCAACCTCGGCACGTCCTGGCTAAGACTTTTGGAGATCGTTATGGACACAAACGCTGTATCCAAAAACAAGTGGGGTTTTAAAGCACCAAAGCTCGGCATTTACTCGAGCCTTGGTATTGCACTTATGCTGGCACTGACCGCTTGCAACACGGCGCTACCCATCAAGCTAAAGCTTGGAATTTCGCCCTACGATTTCGGGGCGAAAGGTGATGGAATCACCGATGACACTGCCGCTCTGAATGCAGCGGCACAAGAAGCCAACCTTAAAAACGCTACGTTGACCATTCCGGCAGGTACTTTTATTGTGAGCGATTGGATCAGAATTAAACGTGGCGTACAAGCGGTGGTTGGGACAGGTGGAATCATAAAACTCAACACTGGTAAAGATCAGGTTGGCTTGCTCATGCCAATGAAGGAATTCACGTCTGACCGTCCTGGTCGCCTGCTCATTCAAAATCTGACCATTGATGCCAACAACGTGCCCGCTCTTGCGATTTACGGGCAAAATGTGAGCAACGTCGATATTGTTGACAACAAAATCTTGAACAACCTCAAAGGACAAGGCATTCTTTTGAGAGCCTTTGCAGAGGATGCCGCCGATGCCGTCAGAGGGAATGTGATTCGTGGGAATCTTATCAGTGGTTTTGGTGGGTACAGCCCCGACTGGGATGGGATTGGAGTTGATGCCAACATTTCCTTGGTTGCTGGGGTCAGCAGCGTGATTGATCACTGGAAGCAAACCTTTGAACCGCCTAAACTTGCGGCGACGACCACCGATAACCTGATCGAGAACAACCATGTGATTGGTGGCTATTACGGCGTTTCAATCAGTGCCGCTTCAAACACAACCATTGTTCGCAACACCTTAGAAATGAACATGCGTAACATCTCGATGCAAAACCGTGCGGTGGGCAACTTGGTTACGCAAAACACTTTGCGCGATGCTGTTTCTTCTTCGGTACACCTTGCGTATGGGTTCTCGAGTAACCGAATCGAAAAGAATGACATCCGCAGCGCTCGAGCGGCTGGCGAAGGTCTTTTACAAGCTTATGTTGAATCGCAGAACAACAGTTTTGATGGCAATTCGGTGACCGTAGAAAGCCTCAGCGGTCCGACCTTCTTTGCGTACACTGGAACGCATTCTGTAGGCAACAGTTACACTAATAATATTTTTCTAGGTCCGTGTTCAAAGGCTTACTTTGGGGTCGAAAGCGGCTGGAACACGCTCACAGCCGATCCAGCATCAAGGGCGTACAATAACGATCCGGTCATCAATAACTACGCGGCACGTGATTCTGCGAAGGTGATCATTGCCAATAACCAAATCACGGCAACATCAAGATCACCCGTTTTTTTCCTTGGGCAGACTTCCGATCAGCGCGGCGTTTACGGTCTAGCAGAGGTCGAAATTCGCAACAATCGGGCGACTGTGCCCGAAGGTGGTACAGCCTTACGCGTGGTTGAGAATACTGTGGCGGCTTCGTTAGATCATGTGGCAGTCGGAAACCGTGTTGTGACGGTAAGCGGTGGTCTTTCACTGGCGAGCGCATCACGCGCAAGGGCACACTTTGCCATATTCTCGGATAACACTGGTTTCGATCTTCCTTAGAGGTCAAACAATTCATATTTTTCTGTGCGTTTGATGTCAAAAACGCTAAAGCCGCAGTAAATTCCAAAGTAATCGTTGCGGATTTTGCGGCGTTTTGATCTTGCCATCGAGCCAGGGTTTAAACCATTTCAGGTGTATTACGGCGCGACGGGAATGTCGTTTGGCGGGATTCAATTAAGGGTTAGTGCTCGAGCGTCATAAGTGCGTTTCAAAATATTGTTCGTATGAACTTTCAGTCCAGCCGTGCAGAAGATAATCACGGTAACTTCTGAAGTGCAATTCGCACTCGGTGGTCAGGCTCGAGTATTGTTCTTTCTGACCAAGAATCTTTGCGTGTGTTTTGAAGTTCTCGAGCGATTCAAGAAGTCGATTACATTCGTCACAAGTTGCAAATTCATGCTCGAAAAGTATCCCGTTAGGCAGTTCATGGATGGCATACTCGAGTTGAGACGCCCAAAGTTTGACCAGACTATTCTCAAAATCAAATCAAAAAAAGCAGGAATAAGCTAAAAGCTTATTCCTACCCTGTCTAAACTCGAGCGTTTATTCTTTTGGACGGGTTGAAACGTAAATCGCCAAAGCGACTAACGTTATAACCGCAGATACCGAAACAACGTTTGCGATATCACGGAAATAAATTCCTGCCAAGGCGACAGGGACTAGCGTCAATGGTGCTTTGACCATTAACGAAAGTACGTTAAACCCAACTCGGTTTAAAGCATTGCACGTGCCAGCCACTTCGGTTGGCGCGTCACCCAACAGCAGTTCGTATAAACCGAACCAGGCTGTCGCCGAAGAAATTCCGAGCATCAAAGCATGGATGGCTTTGACTTGCGTTGGAATTCCAAAACAACTCACCGGCAAAAGAATCGCCACCAGAACAGCGTTTTGCAAGCTCTGTTGGAATAAAATGCTTCGAGAGCCTTCACCGGTTCTCGAGATTAAGGTGAGCAAAGCGATAATCCGCCCGAGGGTCTCGAGCGATAAATAAGAGGCAAAGAATCCAGCTTGCTTATAATTGAAGGCTGTGATCACGTCGGAAAACGCGAACAACAGATTCAAGATAACCCACAGGGCAACAATGCGCCGATCCGAGACCATTTGTTGCCACGCACCCATGAGGTTGAGTTGGCGCGGGGTTTCTCGTGGAGCTTGCGGTACGGCTGCACTGGCAATTGCGATCAGCAAGAAGCTCAGTGCGTCAATCAGTATGACCATCCGCCCGTACACTTGGTACAGGGCGTAGGCAATAAACGGGGTGGCAATCGCAACTCCATTCTCGAGACCGTCTTTGAGCCGAGTGGGCCAGCGATCTTCGCCCTTGGTTTCTTTGAACCAGGCGCTCAGAGGGAGTACACCAAGAGGTGATCCCAAGGAGTAGGCAGCATAGAATCCAATAGGGTCGCCGCTAAATGCCAAGGCAATGGCGATGACAAACAAAAAACCGTTGGTGAACGGCATTAAAAGACGTCTGGGCAAAATGTCTGCCGCAACGCCACCCAATAAAGCAGACGCAGTTGAAGCGAGGGCTTCAATGGCTTGCAGTTTCACGAGGTCACCCTCGGATTGCAAAATAAATTTGGTGGTTAACGTACCACCTTTGGTTAAGGCACTGAGCGCCGAAACCAAAACGACTTCCTTGCATAGAAGGTTTGTCCAAAAGATTTTCAATGTTCGCGTCAAGAATAAAAGACAATCAAAGTTTACAAACTTTAGAACCCCGAGTCAAGATTTTGTGGACACTGAGAACAGAGTTTGATGCCGCTCCTCGAACACCACTGGTGACAAGAAACCAAGACTCGAATGCCGACGTTCGCGGTTGTACCAAACTTCAATCCATTCAAACACCATTCCTCGAGTTTCAGCCACTGATCCAATCGGTTTATCCAAATCCAATTCGCATTTCAAAGTTCCAAATAAGCTTTCAGCCACGGTATTGTCTTGACCATAAAACGCACCTTCTTGATTCCAAGATGCACCTGTCTTGCCCTTAAAGCAGCACCCGACGGGCTTGGGCGCTAACGGGCGGAATCGCTCACGGGCATGGTCGCTATCCCAGCAGTTTCCTTTTCTGCTCGAGATCGCACCGAATTTCTCGAGTACCAAACGATGAACCCCAGCCGAATACTGCACCCCACGATCACTGTGATGTAGCAACTCAATTGCTGGGTTTCTCGAACTTCGAGCCATCTCAAGTGCGTTCAGTATAACTTTAGTCTCGAGCGACTCGCTCATTGACCAACCCACAATCTTTCTCGAGAACAAGTCCACCACCGCCTTCTTGTTCGCAAAACAGCACCTGACGGGCGGCTCGCGCAGGAACAACCAACCCTCGAGGGTCGGAATGTACGTCAAATCAGCCACCCATTTCTGATTGGGTTTCTCAGTTTTGAATTGACGCTCGAGCTTTTTCTGGGCGATCTCGAGCGCGTGGTTGGAGTTCGTAGTTTTCTTCCTGATGATGCCTTTGCGTTTTCCCTCGAGTCCAAGTTCACGCATGATCCCAGCCACTTGAGGACGAGAGCATGATTCGTTTCTTCTGACAGGCACGCATGAATACGGGCAATGCTATAGGTTCTACGGCTGTTCTCAAAAATGGTTTTGATTTTAAAGCTCAAGATTTTCCTTGCTTTGGAGCGTTTGGATTCAAGCCTTTTTTGCCACGCGTAAAATCTGCTTTTGCTCACCTCGAGCGTCCAGCACATGATTTCCAGATCGAATTCGGTGCGCTGCTCTTGGATGAAGTTGAATTTTAGCGAGTCTCTTTGGCGAAAAAGCGACCATGCCCGTGAGCGATTCCGCCCGTTAGCGCCCAAGCCCGTCGGGTGCTGCTTTAAGGGCAAGACAGGTGCATCTTGGAATCAAGAAGGTGCATTTTATGGTCAAGAAGGCTAGCGCTTTGTTTAGGATGTCTCGCTCCTGATGAGCAATGTCGAGTTCTCGTCGGGGTTGTTAACTCTCTTTCTCGTGCTCGTTGAGGGCTGGATTTCCCCGACCAGTGAAGACGGGTCTCGCCTGGGCGATATCTTGTTCATGCTCGCGTCTCCAACAACCGAGCATGTTGGCGTTGATGCCAAGGTTGGTGGCGGTTTTGCCAATGCCTTCGGTTTGGGCGAGTTTGAGCGACCTAAGCCCGTCAGGTGCTGCTTTAAGGATCAAGAATGGCTGCGAGTTTGTATTCGGCGGTGTAGGGTTTGTGTCTTTCCATTGTTACCTCTATTGTGAGGCTGTTCTGGTCGTCCACAAAATCTTATACATATCAATTCGGTTTTGACCTGATTTTATACCAACCCGTGCTAAAGATGTTTTTCTCCAATGGCTCGCGCCACCATTGCGGCTCTGGAACTGACACCGAGTTTAATGAAAATCCGACGCAGGTACGTCGCAACAGTCCACGGACTGATCTCGAGCATGTCTCCAATGACCTTGTTTGGCAGCCCGCAAGCCACTAATCTGGTGATTTCGTGTTCGCGAGGGCTGAGGGTTGAATGTCGCTCTGGCACAAGTTGGGTGCGAATCAAGGCGTAGTGGGATGTGCCCAGATCGAATTCGGCGATAATTTCTTCTCTTGATTCGTTAGCGTGCTGTATAGATTCAACGCGTTCTTGAAGCGTTTGATTCGCGTGATTGAAAAGACGCGACTGATAGACAGGCGCGACTTGATTGTTTTTCAGGTGCTCGAAAAGTTGCTGCATCAACGCATCGAAGACAGGCTGGTCTGGCGATGCTGTCAACGAAACCGCCAATTCTGGAGGGGGAATCATGTAACTGGCTCCTTGGGGTTGGTTTTTTTGTCGCTTGATTCCGATTTGAATCAAGCAATATAGACTTTGACAAATACGATTTTGAAGCTCAGAACAGCGCCACATACACAAATTTCGCAGGAAAAAAATTGCACGGACAATTGAAAACTTTAGGTTAGAGGTTGGTTTGAGACAAACTCCCAGGTGCAGGATTGGGCTATACTCTAGCACCAATTTTGATTCTGTTACTTCATTATGGTATTGCATCGTGTGGAACATCAAAAAGTGATACTGGCGGTGTACCTAAGGTTTGTCACTCGATTAAATGACACCCGTTTCAGCTCGCCGTTTTGGGTTTCAACAGGGCGTGTTTCATTGATTGAAGCGACTTGTGATCTTGGCAGGTTTGATGCACTCTGATCTTCGGAGGTGTCTTACCAGGGTCAGGTTTGTCGCTTCACTTTTGGCGTTGCACGGATGCGGATATTGGGCATTGTTGTGCCGACGATATTCGTACCGTTGTGTAACACGTTATTTTCGTTCAATTTCAAAGCACTATTCTCGTGAAAGGAGTCAGCAACATGATGTCCAGTCTCGAAAGTGAAATGGAACTCGAGGGCGAATTTGAGGGCGAGTTTGAGGGCGAATTTGAGGAAGAATTCGAGGGTGAAGAATTCCTTGGCACAATTGGACGGATTGCTGGTGGTTTACTCGGCGGTCAGGGCGAATTTGAGGAAGAACTCGAGGGTGAGTTTGAGGGCGAATTTGAAGGCGAGTCCGAGGGCGAAGAATTCTTTAGACGCATTGCCCGAGGCGTAGGACGCTTTGTGCGCCGAGCCGCACCGGTACTGCGCAATGTTGCTCGGGTGGCTGCGCCGTTGGTTGGACGGGCGGTTGGTACGGCGCTGGGTGGTCCAGTTGGCATGCAGCTCGGCGGTTTGGCAGGTAACCTCGCCTCGCGTGCGCTCAGTGAGAGCGAATATGAGCTTGAGGGCGAATTTGAAGGCGAATTCGAGGGCGAGGGCGAACTCGAAATGGAGTCCGCACCAGTCGGTGCACAAGAGGCTTTGGCAGAATACATGGCTGCGGTTGCTTCCAGAGCACAAAGTGAAGCCGAAGCCGAAGCCATGATTGGTGCTGCAACCGCCTATACACTCTCGAGGGCAGACAGGCGAGCATTGCGTCAAATTCTGCCTCACATCACGCGTGGCGTGGCAATCCTGACCCGTATTTTGCGTCGTCGGGGCATCACCAGACCCGCCGTGCGAGCCGTGCCGACCATTGTGCGTCGTGCTGCCACCGTCCTGGCTCGTCGTGCCGCCACGGGTCGTCCAGTCACTCGAGGTGCGGCAGCGAGGGTCATGGCGCAACAAACGCGCCGTGTATTGGGCAGTCCACGCACTTGCACAGCCGCGATAGCCCGCAACGTCCGTACCAGCCGTGCGGTTGCCCGCAGCACAGCCCGAACTGCGACTGGGACTCGACCTGCCCGTGTTGCCCGTCCGCGTCGTCGTCCAGCTTAGGGCTGAAATTATCAAGCAAACGGCTCAGAACCGCGATTGAAATGAGGCTAACCCATGACCATGCGTGCCGCAGAGTACGAAGCCGAACTCGAGGCTGAATTGGAATTCGAGAATGAACTCGAGGCTGAGTTTGAGAACGAACTCGAGAGCGAGTTTGAAAATGAATTTGAGGGCGAGGAGTTCTTGGGTGGCTTGCGAAACCTGGCGGGTCGCGCCTGGGATTGGACAACTCAACCTGGTTCGCCGCAACGCGCCGTGGCTTTGCGTGCCGCCCGTTGGGGTTTGCAACGCGGCGGTCAAGCCTTGGGTGGTGCAGCGGGACGTTCCGGCGGTGGGGCACTTGGCTCGAGGTTGGGCGGTGCAGTCGGTGGCTTGGTCGGTCCTGAAGGCATTCCAATTGGGCAGGCGCTCGGACGTTGGGGTGGACAGCGCCTCGGTGGTTGGGCGGGTAGACGCTTGGGCGGTTGGGCGGGTGACCAGATTGGAACGCGGGTCTTGCCACAACAAGAATACGAATCCGAATTTGAGGTCAACCCGATTCGCCGAATCTACCCAGATGCCCTGATGGAACATCTTGGACATGCCGCCACAACCGCACGCAGCGAAGCCGAAGCCGAAGCCTTTATCGGGGCGTTGATCCCTCTGGCGGTGCGGCTTGTACCTCGAGCCGCAGCTCCAATTTTTAATGCAGCCCCTGGATTGGTCAGTGGCTTATCTGGTGTGGCGCAGGTTTTGCGCCGCAATCCGCAAACCCGTGGCTTGGTGCGTACCCTACCTACAATCATGCGTCGTACTGCCGCGACGGTGGCGCGTCAGGTTGCCAGTGGAAGCCCCGTCACGCCGCAATCTGCGGTACGGACGATGGCTCGTCAAACCGCCCAAGTGCTCGGTCAGCCAGCCACGTGCAGCAATTCGCTGATGCGCTCGAGGGCGCTTGACCGTCAGTATCACCGCGCCATGCAAGCCAACAACCCACAACGAATGTTCGAGTTTTAAAACCTAGCCTGTCAATTCCGAAAGGCGTGAATGCCGTGATGCAAGAGACTTCAATTATCCAGCCAAGCCTCCAACAAGCACCAAGTGTTGGGGTCACTCGGACCATCGAAGGCTCAACGAAAGCCAGCGTTTTGCAACCCTGGTTGCGTGCTCAGGCGATCAACGTGACCCGTCACGCCGCAGCCTTGAGACCGTTTCATCGCCATGAATTTGGCAAGACGCCCGAAGCCCCAACCGAATCACACATTCAAGCGGTCAATACCTTGATTGAGGGTTTGCGCGGCGATATGCTCAGTCTGACCCGTATCGTCTCGAGCGAGGCGCAACAGGCAGCACTCGAACCCAGTCCAGCTCGTCTGCAACGTCTGATGCGGCACAAAGAATTGGCTCATGGTCGCGTGCAGTCGCTCGAGCGCATTTGGGATTTTTACTTTGAGTTGTTTGGACAACGCCAGTCACGGTTTGGCTCGTGGCTGCTGTCCACAGATCGCATCGCCCTTGACTGCTATCAACACGCTTATCTGGGTTTGGGCGTTGCCAGAAGCGTCCCCACACCCCCACCATTTACCTACATGCGGACTGGTTTTTCGCCAGCCACGTTCAGGCGCGGCATTCCCTTGCGGCGTTTGGGGCAGCAACTTAACCCATTTGCTCTGATCCAGTTGCCTTATCACCGAATGGTCAACCCTTGGACGCTTGGGGCGGTATTACACGAGGTTGGTCACAATTTGCACAATGACCTTGGGCTGGCACAGAGCGTGCCGCGCATGATTGCCAAGCGGCTCTTAAGTGCTGGCTGCTCGAGTTTTGTGACCAGTACCTGGGTGCGTTGGAATCGCGAGATTTTTGCCGATCTGATCGGTTTGTTGCTGGGCGGACCTGCGGTGGTTGCCTCATTGATGGACGTGATCGGGCGCGGACCAAAAACCGTGTTTGGTTATATGCCGCGAGGACCACATCCGACGCCTTACCTGCGGGCTTTTATCAGCATCGAATTGCTGCGGCGCATGGGTTTTCCTGACGAGGCTGAAGCCTACCGCCGAAGCTGGCATCAGATTTACCCCAATCCGCGCACTGGTAACTTGCCAGAACCGTTGCTCGAGAATTTCCCTGAAGTGATTGCGATGGTGGTCAATGCGGTCTGTTTTACCCCGTATCCAAGCCTTGGCGGGCGGGCTTTGTCTCAGGTGGTCGAGTTTGCACCCAAAGAACAACAGATGATCCAAGAGGCTGCCAGTCGCTTGGCGGCAGGAACAGACCCTGGGATTGTGCCAGAACGTTTTCTGATTGGTGCGAGCCGTGTGGCGCTTGATCGGGGCTTGGCGCGACCTGGCATCATCACCAAAAACTTTTACCAAGAACTCTCGAGGCGCTAACACTGGCAGCTTGCTTTCAACCCCAAACCTCTCACCCGTCAAGGAGCCAGACATGGCGCTCGAGCTTGAATATCACAACACCAGAACTGCGCTTCACACTTTAAGAGAACGTCTTCTCGAGTTGCAGACCACCATCAGCGAAGATGGACCTTTGACCGAGGAAAGTGTTTTGGTGGAATTGATGACCGATGCCCTGGATGAAGTGCTGGGTTGGCTCGAGGAGGCAGATCAAATGCTTGGTTTTGGTCAACATTTCGTTCAAGTTTTGCGACCAGATGTGTACCAGACGGGTTTGGCATTGGTGAAAGCTTTGGGGTTCGTCCAACGCATGACCGATGGCTTCAGGGGTAGGTTGTACAGTTTTGAGCATTTCAAAGCCCTCGAGCAGTTTGGTCGGGAACGTGGTCCGGAGTGGCAAGCCTGGTCTGGCAGCGTCTTTGAAGGACTGTTCTCGTGTGGTGAACAACTTCGGGTACTCGAGGAGGGTTTTTTGGGATGCTGGCGCGAAGTGGTCGAACGGATTGCAACCAGCGCCCTACCAGTGCAGGTCGCTCGTATCAACGAAAGCTCGCGTTCGCTTTCCAACCCAGAGCGCTCGGCTTCGTAAGGAGGTAGCATTCATGCCAGATATAAATGACAATCAAGCCTTTCCGGCGCAAGTTCTTGAGGTCGGGCGCTCGAATCGGCTTTTACCCAGTGGTCCCAGCTCGAGCATCGGTCAAACGGTTGAGGGTGCACTGCGCGAAATTCTGGCTTGGCGCCCCAAACCAGAAGACCCAAAGGGGTTTACCGCCGCGCTCAACCAGGCTTTTTCGTTGCGTGACATTGAAGGGCATACCGAATTTGCCTGGACACCGCGCAGTTTCAGTGTTCAAGCCGACATTGGCGCGGTGACCGGAGCGCAGGCGAGCATTTATTCGAGGGCACGTTCGGCGCTCGATCAAAGCTTACCCTTGCTCGAGGGACTTTATCCTTTGCAGGCGGCTGCCGATGTCGAGGATGGCGATTCGATACGGGCAATCATCCGCAACCACTGGATCGAACTGGTGGCAGAACTGGGGCAGGTCGGTGGACCACGATTGGACCGAGTCCAAACCTATTTCGATGCGCTGATTGGACTGGGTTTGGGGGGCAATCCCGAATCGGTTGGCGGTTTGCTGGGAACGATGCGCGAACGCTTTGGCTTTGCCCGCAAGCAAGTCAACACGATAGACGAAGAGCAAAACCTGACCAATTATTTGATTCTGGTAGATCACACCATATCGTTGCACCGAAGCTGGAATACACTCAAACACTTCTTTGACCGTGTGGGCGATGATGTCTTCCTGGGGACACAACTTGTTTTGATTTCGCGCTCCTTGGCGGTACTTGCCGAATCGGTACAAGAATCGTACTTTTCGATGGATTCGGTCTATGTTGGTTCTGCCGAACGCCAAACGATTACCTTAAAACTGGACGACAAAACCCGACTGACGGTGGCTGAACTCTTGGGTTGGGTCGAACGTTTCGCCCTTGAGGAAGGTCCACGCCTGATTCGTGAAGGTGGTAAGGACGGCGTAGAAGCCTTCAAGCCAACACTCGAGAAACTCGAGTACCTGGTTGGACGCGGTGCCGATATCGCCAGTGCTCAAGCCGACAATCCAACGGCGGGTTTCCATACCAAACGCGTGCAATTTGCCTTGCGTGAAGTCCATTTGGGAGTCAAAAATTCCCTGGCATTGGTGCGTCAATTGCGCCGCACCGATGATCCAAAAATAGTCTTGATTGATCCAGAAAATGTCACCGCCGATGCTGAAACCATCAAACAGACGTTGGCACTGCGCGGTGCGGGTTTTGATGAAGATGCTAAATTCTGGTTGAACCGATCTGGACACGATCAGGAACAACTCTTTCCACTGGAAAATACCTTGATTCGCGTCAGTCAAGCCGAATTGAACGCCAAGTTTGAATTCACGAAAGAACATGTTGGTCTGTGGACGGCAGTGGTTCGCAATTCGGATGGCAACATCAGCCGTAAAGAAAATGCTTTTGAGGTGCTCGAGCCAGCCGATAGGGGTGAAAAACCAGACACCCCAGCCCCACAAATAGACAGTGTGAAGTCGTCACTAGGGGAGGATTTACACGAGGCGATAAAGCTTTTCCTACAAAATGACGGTGACCTCAGTCTCGAGATTACTGGCACATATCTGGGAACGCCAAATTTCGTTAATCTCGAGATTAAAACTGAAAAAAACGACTTTAAAGTGGTGAGCGATGATGAATTCGCCGAAGTCGAGGATGAAAAGGTCAAGGCGAGCTTTAAATCCAGCGATTTAAAACCGCAAAACACTGGCGATCAGCAGATCATTGGTATCATTTTGGAGTACGTGCGAAAACAAGACGGTGAAACCGATGATTGGAGCGAAAACTTTGATCCTGGCGGGTCAGCATCTACCGCTCGAGTTCAGACCAAAAATCGGACGCGAAAGTCCACCACGTAAGGGCATCCAGTCGGCTGAAAGGAAACCACCGTCGTGAATGAAAGAGGCGAGTTATGGCAACTGAACGAGAATATCAAAGCCTGATTGACCGAGTTGGGGCGTTGCGGGAAACGCTGACCAACCGTCTGGCATCCGAGTTGATTGCCAATCCGCAACTGGCAGACATGGTGGTCAAGCAAGTGGATGACCTGTTTGCTGGTGTCGTCAAGGATGACCTTGCCAGACCAGCACCGCCCGACAAGGGCTTGTCGCAATTGGCTGGTATTGGTGCTGAAGCCACCGACGACTTTGGCAAGACCCGCATCCCGCAAGGGGTCGAACCTTACGACGAAACCGTTACGGGTGAACGTATTGTGGCGGTGGGCGATTTGTATTACATTTATCAGCACGAAAGAATTGGTGTCTTTAGGGTGGTGCAAAAGCTTCAAGAACTCTTTAAGGGCGGTACAATTCGCCTCTCTGGAGGACCAGGCGCGTTTGCGCTGTACCAATTTGACCGCCGTGAGGTGCTGCGATACACCCTAAATGACCGTCAGACTGCCTACAGACGGGTGTTGGGTTACGGCAATGCCACGATGCCCAGAGGCTCGAGACCAAACACCGATTTTCACCATCAGTTCACGCATTTTGTCAATCAGGTCACGTTGTTTTGGCGCGACAAACGCATTTCGGATGTGATCCGCGAACGTGCCTTCGACCCCAGCTTTGGCAGCATTGCAATTGTCAGACGGGCAGGGTTGGACTTGCGTAACAACCTCAAATTCACCTCCTTTGGCAACCTCAACGTCATGCGGGTCGAGGTGATGCAGCTTCTCGAGGAAGCCTTCAAAATTTTGGATTCCGACGATGTCAAACGTCAATTTGGCGCAGACAACGCCTGGGACGTGATCGAAGAGGTGCTGGTACGATACTTTGGCGAACGCCTGGTGACTTCACCGCGTCAACGCATGGCGGTGGCAGGACGCGAAGTGGTGCGCTGGTTGGCGCAACCACATTTGTTGCAAAGTCAACGCGCTCAATTCGAGGCATTGTTGCTCGAGATTGCCGAGTATGCAGAGGAATGGTTGACCAGCGCCCAGGCGATGGGCATGGCGGAAAGAAACACCAACTCTCGCGTGCTGCCTTGGGATGTTCGTACCCCAGTTGGCGTAAATCCAGCACCCAACCGCGCCACAGGGCGTAACCCCACCGCCCGTCGTGGCGAACGCGAATCCGAACTCGAGATGGAGTGGTAAACCGTGTTCTCGTCGTATTGTAGACCGTTATTTGAGTCTTTGAAACTTGTTGGGTGTTTATGTATTGTCATTCTTGAGTTTTGCACCAAGAATTTAGATCGGTTGACTGGGCAGAACTTTGTAACGTGCCTTGAAGATTGTTTGACCGTCGGCAACTCGAGCCAGCAGGCTTGGACTACCGACGGGATCAAACTGTTTGATTTTTGGATTGAGGTTTTTGAAAATCTTGTCTTTGGTTCTTGAGCAAAAACATGAATACGCAAATTCACGGCTTTGACGCCCATGAAAATGCAGCCCTCATGACCCGAGCAAGCGCTTGGTGACGCTCGAGCCTGACATTGTTGGATTCAAGTTTTTTGTGATTTCCGCTGTCAACTGCGGGTTGCTATGGTTTTCAATTTGGGCGTTGAAACTCGAGACATACAATTTTAACTCTTGGAAGGAGCACGATGATGCTTTATCAAGAATCAGAATTTGAATCTGAAGTGTCCGGCGTCACAACAGGTTCTTTGCGAATCTTCGTTCGTTATGGGCAAACTGCCAGCCGTGAATTTGAGTGGGAATCCTTCGATCCGCGTTCACCTCAAACAGGCACGACGCTTTTGACGCGATTTTTGTTTGGTGCTCATCGCTTGCGGGGAAATCACCGCGAGGAGATTCGCCGTCTGGCAGTTGCAATTATCACCTTGATGCCCAGAATGAACGCCACGCAGTGCGTGTTTGTTGAGCTTGAAGAACATGAAGATGAAGTTGGTGATCCCGCCCGTTACGGCTCACTGGGATTGCGAAGGGCAGAATCGGTGGCGCTCGAGTTGATTTCACAGCTTCGCAAGGCAGCCACACGGATTGTTGCGGCTTCGAGGCGCGATGTTAACTTTTCCATTTCCACGGCAGGACCAACCCGCCCCATTCGCTCCAACGTCACTGCCGATGGTCGCGCCTTGAATCGACGGGTCGAAGTGCGCTTACAGCTTGATCCATGTATTCCTGGAAGCCAGATGGCTTGAAAGCCGTAAACCATGAGTCCTTTAATGCCAGCCCTCATTTACGCTCGAGCCAACAGGACTCAGTTTCTGGCTGACTTGAAGACTTTTGTTCGTCATCCTTCGGTCAGTGCTCAACCACATCATGCAAATGACGTTAAAGCCTGCGCGGTATGGCTGGTCAAGTATTTAAAGCGCATCGGACTCGAGCGGGCACAACTCATTCCAACCAAGCGCCACCCGATAGTCAGTGCACAATGGCATGGCGCTCCTGGTCTATCAAGGCTCTTGATTTATGGGCATTATGATGTTGTACCAGCACAAAAAAGTGCTTGGTCAACACCTCCATTTGAGCCGACTGTGCGTGGTCAGTACCTTTACGGGCGTGGAACTTCGGACGATAAAAGTCCGTTAATGGCTCATCTGGCGGCGCTCGAGTCACTCTTAAAAAGTGCGGGGCGCTTGCCGATCAACGTGCTTGTTTTGCTTGACGGTGAGGAAGAGATTGGCAGTCCAAATCTGAGCGGCTTTCTAGAACGCAACATTGCTTGCCTAAAAGCCGATGCGGCGGTGATATCTGACACGAGAATGCTTGGTCAACAGCGTCCGACAATCATCACCGGTTTGCGCGGCAGTTTTAGTGTGCAACTCGAGGTTTGCGGTCCAGTCCGCGATTTACACGCGGGCGCATTTGGCGGTGCGGTTCACAACCCAGCCCAGGTCTTGTCTGAGCTGCTGGCAAGCTTACACGATGCCAGAGGACGCATTGCCATTCCTAAACTGTACGAGACTGTTCGTCAGGTTTCAGGCAGAAAACGGCGGCAAACTCGAGAAAATGCCCCGATTGATGACGAAATTTTAGGAAATGCTGGTGTGAAATACGGCTGGGGCGAGTCAGGATACTCTGCCTATGAGCGCACAACGCAGCGACCAGCACTCAGCATCACGGGCATCAGCGCGGGATACAGCGGTCACGGTCACAAATCTATTGTTCCTGCCCGTGCCAGCGCCAAACTCAACCTGCGTTTGGTCTCCGACCAAGACCCGCAGCATGTGTACAGCTTGCTAAAAAGTCATCTGTTGAACTTGAAACCATCAACCGTGAAAGTCAGTTTAGAACCTTCGGCAATGACCCATCCTGTGCGAATCAATCCGCAGAATCCAGCGGTTCGAGCAGCCAGCATCGCCCTCGAGTGCGGTTTTGGAGTGCGTCCAACTTTACTCTATTCAGGCGGTTCGATTCCTGTGGTCAACCTCTTTAAAAACCATTTGAGGCTCGAGACGGTACTGATGGGTTTTGCCTTGCCTGATGATGGTATGCACGGCATCAACGAACGCTTTCACCTGCCAACTTTTTTTCGTGCCATCGAAACCTGTCTGTATTTTTATTGCGAACTCGCCGAAAGGAATTCCAAACACTTCACCTCCAGCAGCTCAACTCTTGAAAGGCTCAGATCATGATCATTGACGGTCACTGTCATGCAGGCCAGGCAGATCGTCTGACCCATCCGTGGACGACGGCAGCACCTCTCTCGGCATATCTGCGCCGCGCCCGTGTCGCTGGGATTGATAAAACCGTGCTGTTGGGCGTGGGCGGCAGCGATTATTCCGAGGTCAATGCACAGGTGGCAAAGATTATTGCCAAACAACCAAACCGTTGGATTGGTTTTGCCTGCGTTCATGCCAGACGCGATGCGGGTCGCATCCTCGAGATGGTCACCAACGCCGTGAAACGAGACGGTTTTCGCGGGTTGAAGGTTCACCGTTACGACGCGCCCGCCAGCCGCGAAATCTGTCAGGCGGCTCGAGCCTTGGGAATTCCTGTTCTGTATGATGTGGTAGGTCAACCGCATTTAATTGAATTGATTGCGACCCAGTTCCCAGAGGTCAATTTTATCATTCCGCACCTGGGGAGTTTTGCCGATGACTGGCGGGTGCACCTTCAAGTGATAGACCACATCTCCAGACACCCAAATGTTTATGCTGACACGTCTGGCGTAAAACGTTTTGACTATTTGGTGCAAGCCGTCAAACGTGCCGGCGCTGGCAAATTGATCTTTGGTTCGGACGGTCCGTGGTTACATCCGGTGCTCGAGTTACAAAAGATTCAATTGCTCGGACTCAATCAGCAGGATACAGCCTTGATTCTGGGTGGTAATCTTTGTCGCCTGCTTGGACATTCTAAAGCCAAACTTTAAGGGTCTTAATCAGGCTTGTGTAGATTTTGTGTGATGTTCGAGAATACCCTGAAATTGTTTGTGAAAAAACATCATACAACTAAGAATTTATCCATGCTCCCGATTCAAGTCTTAGAGAAAGGGCTAAAAGTGTGTTGACCCTCCCACCCGACCTAAGTGTCCTGCCAGTCATCTCGAGTGTCTGGGGTGATTGGATAACCGAGCACTTGAGCGATTTCGTTTTGACATGATTGATTGACTTGATGGACGCTCAGAACAGTAAAAAGTGCTTGCATGACTCCTAAATACCACTTGTGACGGTGAACCCCTGCTGGGAAAACGCTGGGGAAAGCAGGATGGCATTGACTGCAACGGTATCGTTGGACACGAACGATTCTCATACCGTTAAGGTGACGGTTTTTGCGGTAGTAACTCCCACTGCTTTCGCTGGTGGTGAGTTCTTGGCAGCGACCATGCCCGACAGCGCGAATAGCCCGTTAGGTGCTGTCGTATGAGCAAGAAGGTGCGTTTTATGGTCAAGAAGCGACCATGCCCGACAGGTGCGTTTTATGGTCAAGAAGTGAGGGCAGGGAATGCGTGTGCTGGGTTGGGGAGTGTTTTGTGTCATCGTAAACCCAAATTACTCCCCACTTGTTTGGGTCAACATACTTTTAGGGCTATCTCCAAAACTCAGTTCTTTGGGAATAGCGTTAATGTTACCCGCACACACGCTCCCAATTGGGTTTTGACCAGTTCAATCCTGCCACCGTGTGCTTCAACCAGTGACCTCGAGATGGCAAGCCCCAAGCCACTGCCACCACATTGTCGTCCTCGGTCTGGACTGCGGTAAAAACGTTCAAAGGCGTGGTTCAAGGCTTCTGGCGTAAACCCTGCACCCGAATCTTGAACCTCGAGCGTCAACGTTTTAGTTTGAACCGACAGTTGAATTTTGATGCTGCCGTTTGCTGGCGTGTGTCGTAATGCGTTATTCAGTAAGTTAGCAAAAACTTGGTACAAACGTTGTTGATCGCCGTTGACTCGAGCCTCTTCGGGCGGCAGGTGCAACTGCAATGTAATTTGTTGCTGTTCGGCTTTGACCAAATAATCGGCACAAAGGCGTTTTAAAAAGTCCTGCATGACAAAATCTTCTCGCTCAAGCCGCAACTCACCGGCTTGGGCTAAGGAAAGCAATTGTAAATCCTCGATCAGTTTGGACAGCAAGTCTGCGTGTCCGATCAATTTCTCGAATTCTTGCGAATTGGCGGCAAGCACCCCGTCACGCACCCCCTCGAGCCGTCCGCGCAAAACCGTGACGGGAGTGCGAAGTTCATGTGCTATCGCGGCAACGCTGTAACGTCGCTCACCCTCGAGCCGCTCCAAAGATGCAGCCATCGAATTGAAATCTTTTAACAGTAACGCCGTTTCATCCTCTCGATGCTCGAAGTTTTTACCAAGAATGACACGCGCAGCAAGATCACCTGTGGTCAGGCGGTGCGCGGCGCGGGAAAGTTGGGTCAGTGGACGGGCGAAACGTCTGGCAGACCACCATGCCAGCAGGGTTGGCAGCAGCGTCAAAAGCGCCAGGCTAAACAAAAAGAGTCCTCGCAGGTCACTCAGTTCATTGAAATCGAGCGTATTTTCTGCTCGAGTTTGTGCCTGTAAAAACACGTTTTGAACCTGCTCGATTGGAATCTGGAAACGCGTTGACAGCATTTGGCTGGCGTAATGATGAACTCGCTCGAGGTAAACCGACCAGGCGTAACCGAGCACCACAAAAACCGAAAGCGCCGTGAACAACACCAAACCAAGCATGGTCTTGTAAAGGTCGCCACCAATCGAGTGCCACCAGATTCTCAATCTTGACATAAACGAAAACCCATGCCCCGCACGGTCTGAATGATGTCGGGCATTCCAGCTAACTCGAGTTTTTTGCGCAGGTTTCCAAGGTGCGTGTCAATCACCCGTTCGAGCGCGTCCGAATCTGGCAGCGCGACTTCGAGCAATTCGGCGCGGGTAAACGCACGGTTTGGGTGGCGCATGAAGTGCTCTAAGATGCGGTATTCGGTCATGGTGATATCGAGTTGGTCACCTGCAACGCGTACCCGAACGGCAACAGGGTCAAGCTCGAGCTTGGCAAGACGCAGTGGTTGAGTGGCAGCTTGCAAACCCACGCGTCGCAACACAGCTTTGACTCGAGCCACCACCTCGAGCGGACTGAAGGGTTTGACCACGTAATCGTCCGCACCCAGTTTTAACCCCAGCAGCTTGTCCAAATCCTGACTGAGCGCGGTCAGCATAATCACGGGTGTTTGAGCGGTTTGCCGAATTTTTCGCAGCACTTCAAAACCATCAAACTCGGGAAGATTGATGTCCAAGAGCACCAGGTCAGGACGGGTGGCACGATGCAATGCCACGGCGCTCGAGCCGTCACTGGCTCGTTCAGTACGAAATTCTTCGCGGCGCAAGTACGCCTCGAGCAAATCGGCAATGTCTGGTTCATCTTCAACAATCAGTACAAGCGGGCTTTGGTTCACAGTGTTCAGTTTAAGCGCAATTGCCAAGATTGATCCAAGAAAAATCCAAGAAATCTTGGCGAACAATCTTGTCAAAATCTTGTCTTTTCACCGAGAACTTCTTGACACTCGAGCCTCAAACTTATGGAAACCAGTCGCACGGTCAGGAGGTTGGAGACAATAACGAAATTCAAGTTCAAACTCGAGCAAAGCAAGTATTTTAAATTTCACGTCCCCTACTCAATTCAAACACGCTTTACGAGGTTAATATGGAAACAAGAATCAAACTGGCAGCATTGTGGACGAGTTTCATGTTTCTCTACATCTATGTAGATTATTTCCACTTATATATGCCAGGTACACTAGAAGATATGTTAGCAGGAAAGCTATGGGTATTTAAAGTTACTCAAGTAGCTCTTTTGGCAGGACTCGCCTCGGTGACGATTCCAGCTCTAATGATTTTCCTCTCCGTTGTCCTGAGAGCTAAAGTAAATCGCTGGACAAACATAATCGTGGCTACGGTTTATATTCCTTTTACGTTGTTCAATTTGGCAGGAGTGGCTTGGATACACATGATGTTTGGCGCTGTTGTAGAAGTCGTTCTTCTTTGTCTAATTATTCGTTATGCATGGAAATGGTCTAAAGAGGAGGCTGGTTCTACTAATTAATTACAACTGACCTTACGCAGACTTAACAATCAAATCTGAGTAAACATCCCGAAACCGATCTAACTCGTCCCAAGCAGCCTGAACCGCCTTCAAACGCAATTTTGCCTTCAAAGCAAAATGATTCAAACCCGTTTCTACTGACCCCTGCAATTTTAGCTTAATATAAGTCATGCCCTGGATTCCTCCGAAACTCACCAAACAACAACTCGAACAACGCCGATTCGCCGCCATT
>JAYVRX010000091.1:0-21420 GCA_043775825.1 Deinococcales bacterium | reverse complement strand
TTCCGTATTCATTGATAAAAAAACTACGTTTTTTGACCAATTCCTACTCCAACCACTGTTCGTTTCTCCTCGCATAGCTCGCGTTTTGGTTGATAAACGAAGTTTATCAACCAAAACGAAAATCACTGTAGATCATGGTGTACTGGGGCGGTCTTGTTGTGTGGCAAACCCACAAGAATCTCCCAAACCGATTTTCTAAACGGGAAAGCATTGGGCATAAATCAATCAAAAGCTGACAATTGAACCCAAGTGAAATACACTAAGCTGACAAAACAACTCGAGACTGCCGCTCGAGAGAATTTTTAGGGGGCGTGTATGAAAAAAAGAGTTTTCGCAATCGCAGGGGCAATCACCGCCGCAATCGTCGCAGCCATCTCGAGTCAACCCGCTGGCGTGATCGCACAAAACGCGGAATCGTGCCGTTTGGTGCGGATGGGTTTTAATCCCGCACAAGACGCGACCAAAGTTTTGTCGAGCGCCAAACCGATCACAGATTATTTGGAAAGCAAAGTCCGTGGCGTCGAATTTCGTGCCAGCGTCGCCCAGGATTATCGTGGTTTGATCGAAGCGACCCGCAGTGGTCAACTCGATTTTGCCTGGTTAAACCCGAGCGGTTATGTGGACGCCAAAGCCGCCGGCATTGCCGACGTTCTTTTAAAAAGCGTGCGTGAAGCGGGTCCGTTTTACTGGGCTGCGTTTATTGTCCGTACCGACTCGAGATTCAAAACCCTTGGCGACTTGCAGGGCGCAACCGTGGCGTGGGTCGATCCCAACTCGGCGGCTGGATACTTGTTCCCTCGAGCCACGCTGGCTTTAAATGGTTTTGAACCGAATAAATTCTTTGGCAAAGAAGTTTTCGCCGGTGGTCACGACGCGGTGGTGCTTTCGGTCTTGAACGGCAGTGTTGACGTTGGCGCAACCTTTGCCAACAACACCAAAGGCACGAGCGGTTCTTGGACGCAATTTATCGCCGATAAAGAACAACAAGCCAAGATTCGTGTTTTGAAGTATTCCAAGCCAATTCCTGGCGATACCGTGTCCGTTCGGACTGGGTTTAACACCGCCTGCCGCAGCACCGTGGTCAAAGTCGTTGGCGCGTTGATCGGCATGAAGAGCAACCCTGCCACCAAGAAAATGCTGCAAGATTTGTACCGCATTAACGCCCTGACCGTCGCCAAAGACAGCGATTACGATATCGTGCGCGAAGCCAACAAATACCGTAAATAAACACGGCTCGAGTCTTGCGCGGGGTGACAACACCTCGCGCGGATTCTTTTAGGGGCATGAATTTGCTTCTCGAGGATGGCACATGATCGAAGTTAAAAATCTTTCCAAGGTTTTTCCTGACGGCACAAAAGCCTTAGACAATGTCAGTCTGAGCATCAAAGACGGCGAATTTATTGCCGTGATTGGTTTAAGTGGCGCTGGGAAAAGTACGTTTATGCGTTGCCTGAACCGTCTAAACGACCCAAGCACTGGGCAGATTCTGCTCGAGGGTGAGGACATTGCTTTTGCCCAAGGGCGCGAATTGCGCAAATTGCGGCGTCGGATTGGTTTTGTGTTTCAACAATTCAATCTGGTCACGCGGTTGTCTGCCTTCGAGAACGTGATTTCAGGACGTTTGGGCTACCATGACCGACTGCGCGGTTTGTTTGGTTTGTACACCAGCGACGACAAAGCCAAAGCGATTCGAGCCTTAACCCGCGTCGGACTCGAGGAAAAAATGTACACCAAAGCCTCGAGCCTATCGGGCGGGCAGCAACAACGCGTGGCTATTGCCAGGGCGTTGGTGCAAGAACCCAAATTGATGCTGGCAGACGAACCCACCGCCAGTATTGACCCCAAACTCTCTGGAGTGATTATGGGTTTATTAAAATCCTTTTGCGACGATGGCATGACCGTGATCGTCAACATTCATGAGTTGCGCCTCGCCAAAGATTTCGCGGGTCGCATTCTGGGATTTAACAAAGGACAACTCGTGTTTGACGGCACACCAGATCAACTGACGCATCTCGAGGAAGAACGCGTTTACGCCGGAAGCGTGGCGGATTTATGACCACGACTTACATGGCAATTGCCGTTTTATTAAGCCTTGCCACCCTGCTGGCTCGAGGGTCGGCACGGCGTTTGATTGTGGCGGGCGCGGCGGGATTGCTGCTCTCGTTTGCGCTGCAACCATTCTCGGCGGTCTACGGCACACTCTCGAGGTACACCATTACACCCACGCCACTTGGTTTGTCAGGCGTTGCGCCGTGGTTGTGGCTCATGCCTGTGCTGGCAGGACTGGCACTGTTCGTCATTTGGCGCGTCAAACTAAACACTCGAGTCGTGGCTGGCTTGGGCGTGCTGCTCGGCGCGATTGCTTTAGGCATGGCGTGGTTTTGGACGACCCAATCACAATTTCTGATTCAAATTTCGGGCTTGCCTGGCGTACTCGAGATTGCCCTGCCACTGATTGTGATTGCCATTGCCGGTTTGCTCGCCCTGATGTACCCCGCAGGACAGCAACGCGTGGTCACACTGGGCGTCGGCGCTATTTTGGCAGTCGCTTTCGGCGTGTATTTGTTCAGCAATTCCGCACCAACTACCTTTAATGCCTTGCGCGGTTATTACAAAGTCACAAGTTCGTTCAACCCCGCCAACGACTCGAGACTCGCCCAAGAATTCAACGAAGACTTGGAGCGCGTTAATGAAGAACGCGCCCGTATTTTGAGCGATTGGACAACCGCACAAAAAAGTCTTAAAACCGCCGAAACCAGACTCGAGAACGCCAAGCAAGGACTGGCAGTATCCAATGACACGACCAAACTCGAGTTTTCCCGCGCTCAAAGCGATTGGTTGGACGCACGACGCAAATTCAATTTGCTGCGCGAACAACAGGCTCGGGTCGGTGACAGCAAACCTTGGACCAAAATTGCCAGCGCCAAAGAATTACCGGCAGGTTACGTGATCGAACGTGACCTTGCCGAAACAGGTTTGGGGCGCGACTCGAGCGACGCTGGTGTGCGCCGTGTCTTTCCAGATCAAATTCGTTACGGTTTTGGCACGTGGTTGCTGTTCTCGATTTTAGCGCTGCTGGGCGGTGCAGGCTTGCTGGTGAGGGGAGAGGAAGCGCTCGAGGCTGGCGACTTGCAAAGCGGTCTGATTTTGGCTGGTTTGATTGCCCTGCTCGGCTTTGGGTTTCACGCCGTCGAGTTTAATTTGTCTGTCTTGCTCGAGAAATTCCCGTTTATGTCGCTGATCGTAGGTCGCGCCATCAATCCAGATTTTCAAGGGATTCTTGGCGATGTTCTGAAAGCCACGACCATCACAGTTGCCACCGCTTTTGTTGGCACATCACTGGCGGCATTAATTGCCCTGCCGTTGTCGCTGTTGGCTGCTCGCAACCTGACTTTCAAAAGCTTGATCGGGCGCATTTTGTACGTTCTGACTCGAGTTGGCTTTAACATCAATCGCGGCGTGGACACTTTAATTCTGGCGCTTGTGTTCGTTTCCGCCGTCGGTTTAGGACCTTTTGCGGGAGTGCTGGCAATGGCAATTCATTCCTCCGCCGATTTGGGCAAATTGTATTCCGAAGCCATCGAAAATGCCGACAAAGGACCTATCGAAGCGCTCGAGGCAAGTGGTGCTCCAGGAACGAGTGTCGTGCGTTGGGCGGTGCTGCCACAAATACTCCCTCTGCTGGTGTCGTATACCGTCTACCGTTTCGAGATTAACTTTCGCGTGTCCGCAATCTTAGGTTTTGTCGGCGCGGGCGGCATTGGCTTTTTGATTCAAGAAACCATGCGCAGTGGCAAATACGAACAGTTGGGCGTGTGTGTGCTGGTGGTTATTGTCATGGTCAATGTTTTGGATTTTATCAGCGCCTTGGTACGCCGTCGTTTGATCGGATAAAAAATGCTGAAACTCGAGGAAATACAACTTGATATAGGTCGTGCTGAGGATGGCGATTGGATGAAAATGACTCATAAGCCCACTGGTATTTTTCGACTTAAATTGCCACCTTTGGGTAATTCAAAAACAATACCGCGAGAACTGATGCTCGAGATCGAAGCTGAACTGCTCGAGAAAAATCGCAATACATTCAAAGTGATTGAGTTTTAAAAGCTCGAGTAAGCCATTTACCGTACTTGAGTTTTTCAGAATAACCCCGTATCGTGCAACGCGTGAAAATCATTTTAAAGCTCGAGGGAAAAACCTCAAAGGAGCATGTCCAATAAGCTTTTGAAGCTCGAGAAAACCCGAGAGCAAAGCGTTTTAAAATTGGTCAAAGACCTGCAAACCCAACGCCCCGTTCGTGATCGGCAACAACTTTTTTACGTCGAGGGCGTGCGTAATTTTGTGCGGGTCGTGAATCAAAATTTCGAGATCGAAACAGTTGTTTATTCCGATCAGCTTTGCACCTCGAGCGTGACGCGCAAATTGGTGCGGCAGCTCAAAAATCAGGGCGTGCCAATCCTGAATGTTAAACCTGAAAAGTTTCGTGCCGTCTCGAGCACCGAACAGGCTTCTGGTATTGGCGCGATTGTGCGGCAGTGTTGGACAAACCTCGAATCTATTTCGACAAATACCGATTGTTGCTGGGTGGTGCTCGAGGAAATCAATTCGGCTGGAAATCTGGGAACGCTGATTCGATCTTCGGAAGCGCTGGGTGCAACTGGTTTTATTGTGCTCGGCAAAATCCTCGAGCTTCACGCGCCTGGAACGATTCGAGCCACAATGGGCGCGTTTTTCAAGCAGGATTTTGTACGCTCGAGTTTGCAGGCTTTTCAGGCTTGGGTGAAAGCTCGAGAAGTGCTGGTGGTAGGTGCTTCCCCCGATGGAACGCTAGACTTTGACGAGTTTGATTATCCAAAAGCCACGTTCTTGTTTTTGGGCGAGGAAAAGCATGGTTTGACCGATCAGTAAAGACTTTTATGCGCTCAGCTCTTACGAATCCCGATGTCTGGCTCGAGTGATTCGCTTAATCTCGGGGTGGCGGGAAGTTTAATGCTGTACGAGATTTCACGTCATAAAAAACGCTCGAGGGTTTAGTGCCTTGAGCGTTTTTTATGGCTAAAACTTACTTTTCGCAGTCGTATTTTTCGCAGGCGGCTTTGGCATTGGCAGTTGTGATTTCGTCCGTGCCGAGTGTAATTTTCTTGGGTGGTTTCTCGCCTTTGGTCAGGATTTTATGCGCCCAATCGATGGCTTCGGCGGCGCCGTTCGGGTAAACAAACGTCGCGCCCAAACGACCCTGCAAAATGCTGACGATTGCGCCGTTCTTGTCTGGTAAACCGTCAATGCCCAAGAACAACATTTTCTTCAAATCCAAATTGGCATTTTGTGCGGCAATGTAAGCGCCCTCGGCGGAATCGTCATTGTGCGCGTAAACCACATGGAAATTCGTTTTGGCTTGGAAGGCGGCGGCGGCGGCGGGCAAGGCTTTGACCTTCTGCCATTCGCTGGTGACACTCGAGAGAATCTTGACGTTGCGGTTCTTTTTGATACCCTCACGGAAGCCCGCGCCGCGCTCTTGGGCTGGGGTCGAACCCGAAAGACCAGTCACCTCGAGCACGTTGCAAGGGCGGTATTTCATGGTGGTGCACCATTTGGCGACGTAAGCGCCAGCCTTTGTGCCAATAAATTTGTTGTCCGCACCGATAAACATCGTGTACGCCTCGCCGAGCACGTTGCGGTCAAGGACGATGACTGGAATGCCAGAGTCATAAACTTTTTTGACGATGGTCGTCAGGGGCGCGGCTTCGTTTGGTGAGATAATCAAGAGATCAATTTTTTGTTGCACCAAGTTCTCGACATCTGCAACCTGCTTGGCACTGTCGCGTTGCGCGTTGACCGTGACCAATTTAAAGTCCGAATACTTGCCTGCGGCTTTGTTCATCTGGTTGTTGAACGCCACGCGCCACGGATCATCGAATGCCAGTTGCGAAAAACCAATCAGGTATTGCTTGGTTTGGGCGCTCGAGTGTTGTTGTACTGCAATCAAGCCAAGGGTGGCGGCTGCGGCAAAAATCGACAGGGGTTTGAAAAGTTTCATAAATCTCTCCTTGAGAAAATGGCGATGTGCTAACCTACTTTCGGACGGCGGACGCTTGTCTGTGGTGGCGAGGGAGGCGAATCAGCGCGTGTGGTTTCCAGTCCGTTTCGCGCTTGTTCTTGCCCTCGCTGCCGTGCATCACCCCCCTTAAATTTGAAAAGCTCGAGGTTGATAAATCAGGAAAATTGCCTTCAATATTCGGGCGTTCCAGCGTGGCGCATAGTCATGCGCCGCTACAGAACTTCAATTTTTGAATATGTAGCTCGGGTTTTTGATTTGTTTATCTCCTCTACTCTCAGCAACTCGAGCTTTAAGCCCGACGTTGCAGGCGTTGCAGGGCTACCGCAGCCACAATCAATCCGCCTTTAATGAGCAGTTGCACGTCAGATTCAACATTGTTGAGGTTGAGAATATTGTCGATCATGCCGAGCATCCAAGCGCCCGCCACCGAGCCGACAATCGAACCAATGCCGCCTTGCAAGCTTGTACCACCGATGACCACGGCGGCAATCGCAGTTAATTCGTAGGCAATGCCGTCGTTTGGCGCACCCTGATGAAGTTGAATGGCTTGCATAAACGCCGCCAGCGCCGTCAGTGCGCCGCAAATTGAGAAGACAATAATTTTGGTCATATCCACCCGCACGCCAGAAAGCCGTGCGGCGATGGCGTTGCCGCCCACGGCGTAGACATGGCGACCGAAGGCGGTAAAGCGCAGCAGTAAAGCCGCCAGCAACGCTACCAGGAACATCATCAGGGCTGGCACGGGAATACCGCCCAAAATGCGTTGCTCGAAGAAGAACGCACTTTCTGGGGCGTTGCCACCCATCGAAACGCCCAACAATGGCACGGCAATACCGCCGAACAACAACCGTGCCAAACCTCGAGCGAAACTCATCATGGCGAGGGTCACGACAAACGATGGGATGCGTAAACCTGTGGTGATTGCGCCGTTGACAAAGCCCAGCCCCGCGCCAGCAAACAGTACGATCACCAGTGTGGTGAAAGTCCCCATGCCGCCAGTGGTCAGCAAAAACGCGGTCAGGGTGGCGATAAAAGCCAGCATTGAACCTACAGAAAGGTCGATTTCGCCAATCAGAATCACCAGCGTCATGCCGATGGCAATAATGCCGGTGGTGGCAACGTAACGCACGATGTTCATTTGGTTGGTGATGTCCAAAAACAAATTGCTATTGTCGCGCACGGGCGAGAACACCGCGCCGAGCACGAACACGATTAGCAAACCCAAATAACCTTGAAAGCGCAATGCCGTCTCAAGGATTCGTTTTTGATTGCTGCTGCGACGGCTGGTTTGGGCTGGACTTGAAATCATGGGTTCTCCCGTAAATTTGAGGCTCGAGTTTCAGTGGCAAAGCTGGTGGCAAGGTCAAGAATTTTTTCTTGGGTCGCGTCTTGGCGGCTGAGTTCTCCTGCGATTCGACCTTCGCACATCACCAGAATGCGGTCGCACAATGCCAGCAGTTCGGGCATGTCACTCGAGGCGAGCAGCACGGCAGTTCCTTCCTGGGCAAGGCGGTCAATTAAAGTATAAATTTCGGCTTTCGCACCCACGTCAATGCCTTGGGTTGGTTCGTCGAGCAAGAACAATTTTGGGGTGTTGAGTAAGAATTTTGCCAGCACCACTTTTTGCTGATTGCCGCCCGAGAGTGCCATGACGGGCGTCTCGAGGTTTGGGGTTTTGACGCGCAATTGTTTGACCATGACTCCAACCTCTTTGGTTTCGGTATTTAAATTTAAGAACACGCCATTTCTAAAACGATTTAAAGCCGCCAGGCTGACATTCTCGAGCACCGAACGCGTTAAAATCAAACTTTGCCCTTTGCGATCTTCGGTGATAAAGCCAATGCCTTGTTCGATGGCGTGACGCGGCGATTTAAAACGGGTTTGGTTTGTGCCAATTTTAATTTTGCCGTTAACCAGCGCCGTGTTAGGCACACCGTAAATCGTCTCGAGCAACTCGGTTCGACCTGCGCCCAATAAGCCTGCCAGTCCAACAATTTCGCCCGCATTAACCCTGAACGAAATGTCGGTTAATGCCTGACGACCCGCCGTGGCTTTCAATGCCAGACCGCTGACCTCGAGCACCGCCGCGCCGATTTCTCGAGTGCCCGTTGGATATAACTCGGTCAGTTCGCGTCCGACCATCATGGTAATTAGGCTATCGCGGGTCATGTCGCCACTCAGTTTTGAACCCACCAGTTTGCCGTCGCGCAGCACCGTAATGCGGTTTGAAATCGTAAAAATTTCATCCATCCTGTGCGAGATGTAAACAATCCCCATGCCCGAATCGCGTAACTTTGAGATGACCTTGAACAACTGCTTGACCTCATTGGCGTTTAAGGCGGTGGTCGGTTCGTCCATCACCAAGACCTTGGCGTTCTGAGAGATGGCTTTGGCAATCTCGAGCAATTGCCGTTCGGCAACCCGAAGGTTTTTGATTTTGCTGTCTGGGTCAATCTCTAAGCCCAGCTCAAACAACCAGCGTTTTGTTTCTTGGCGCATGAAGGTGTTGTCGATCATGCCAAAGCGACCGCGTTTTTCGCGCCCCAAAAAAAAGTTTTCAAAAGCGCTGAGTTCCATCACCTGATTCAGTTCCTGATGAATAATCGCCAGCCCGTTACGTTGGGCATTGCGCGGGTCAGACGCTATAAAAACCTGTCCCGCTAGCGTAATGTTGCCGCCGTCAAGCGTGTAGACGCCCGTCAAAATTTTCATTAAGGTGCTTTTGCCCGCGCCGTTTTCGCCCATTAAGGCATGGACTTCAAACGGGTAAACCACCAACGAGACTTGATCTAGCGCAATCACACCAGGAAACCGTTTGGTGATTTTGGTCATCTCGAGCATCGGCGTGTTGTTTGGCACGGCTCGAGCTGGCATGGTTTGATTGAGGGTTTGCATCTTTCGAGTCCTTTGGCGTATCGGCACAAGTGCTTGTCAGCCTTTGACAAAACTTTTGTTCGTTTACGTTTGAAATTGGTTGTAAATAAGATTATATAAACAAGTTCAAACAGTTTGTCAAGCCTCGAGCTTCGGTGGTTCGGTCAAGGTGAATTCTTTGAGCACTGTGAAGCTTGGGTCGGGGATGAGCGGGTAGACCGCGCAATTGTTGGTTTTGTGTCTAGCAAAACAATCCAACCGCCCCACTTGCCAGCCCACTCGCCCCTCGTGTATTCTCGAGCATCAAAACGAACATCAACGAACAGATACACCCAAGGAGAACCCGATGCTGGCTGAAGAGCGCTTTGAAAACATTCTGACCTTACTCAAAAGCCACGGTTTTTGCACCAGTCAGTTCCTCGCATCAGAACTCGAGGTTTCTGACATGACGATTCGGCGCGATTTGGCGGCGCTCGATAAACAGGGCAAGATCAAACGGGTGCATGGTGGCGCGAGGATTTTGCAACGCGCCGAAAATGGGGTGCGTCTTCGTGCGGAACTGCACATGCTCGAGAAAAAGGCGATAGCCGAGACGGCGGTGGATTTTGTCAAAGAGGGCGAAACGATTTTTATTGACGCGGGCAGTACAATGGTCGAATTGGCGTATGCGCTTCGTGAACGCAACCTGAGGCACTTGCGGGTGGTCACGCACGCGGTGACGGTGGCGGCGGTGTTGACCTCGGACGAGATTACGGTGGTGCAACTCGGTGGCGAGATTTACCGTGCCAGTGGTGCGGTCACGGGTCAACAGGCGCTAAAGTTCCTCGAGTCCTCACGGTTTGACCGCTGTTTTCTGGCGGCTTCGGCGGTCAACACCGATTTTGGGGTTTCTGATCGTCATTTGCCCGAAATCGAGGTCAAACGTGCCGCGATGCAACACTCGAGTTGGACGGCTCTGCTGATTGACGCCTCCAAATGGGGTGCGCAGAGCATGTTGCGGGTCGCCTCGTTGCGCGAGTTGCAATGCGTCATCAGCGATGAGAATTTAAGCCAAGAGGCGCATCAGGCACTTCGTTCGCGTGGACTTGAGGTCGTGATTGCCGATAGACGGCTTGTGCTGCCATGAAAACCCAAACCCATCCGCTTCAAGCGCTCGAGCTGAGCACCATTTCGATGCTCAAAGTGGATGGGGTTTTCAAGGCTTTTCCTGGGACTCAGGCGCTGCAAAATGTCAGTTTGAACGTTCGATCTGGCGAGGTGCTGGCACTGATGGGTTTGAACGGTGCGGGCAAAAGCACGCTCTTAAAAATTTTGGCGGGCGCGTACCGTGCCGATCAGGGCAGCATTCGCGTGGGCGGCGTCAAAACCCAGATCAATTCGCCACTCGAGGCTCGAGCGGCAGGGATTAATTTGATCTATCAAGAACCAAATTTGGTTTCGCATCTCACGGTTGCCGAAAATATTTTTATGGGTTGCGAGCTGAGACGCGGTTTGCTGCTCGATTCCAAAACCATGAACATTCAATCCGAAATGATGCTCGAGCGGCTGTGTGCGCAGTTCAGCTCGAACACGGTTGTTCACGAGTTGTGCTTGGCAGAACGTCAACTGGTCGAGATTGCCAGGGCGCTGATGTTCAAGGGGCGAATCTTGTTGATGGACGAACCCACGGCGGCGCTCTCCTTGATTGAAACCGCCGCGCTCTTCGAGGTCATCGCACAGTTGCGATCTGAGGGCATGGCAATTGTTTACACCTCGCACCGCATCAACGAAGTCTACGCGCTGGCAGACCGCGTTAGTGTCCTCAGGAACGGCGAAAACGTCGGTTCGCTCGAGGCTGACGAAATTTACCCAGACCGCATCGTTGAAATGATGATCGGTCAAAAACCCGAGGAATTCCAGCGCATCCCACTGCCAAAACTCGAGCTTCCAGCCGTGCTCGAACTGCGAAATTTGAGTGACGGCGATAAAGTGAGTGCGACCAACTTGCATGTTCGGGCGGGCGAAATTCTGGGCTTGGCAGGTATTCTGGGCGCGGGTCAAAGCGAATTGTTCAAACTGATTTTTGGTGCGAATCGGAAAACTTCTGGCAGCATTTTGATCGATGGTCAAACTCGAGCCATCAACTCACCCACCGACGCGATTCGTTACGGCATTGGTTACGTGCCGAGCAACAATCAAGAGCAAGGCATTTTCCTCGAGATGAACGCTCGAGACAACGTGGTGCTCAGCATTTTAAAAAAGCACAGTTTGTTCGGAATCTTAAATCACAAAGCCCTCGATCAAGCTTTTGTGAACGTCACGCAAAACATTGCCCTGACCAATCCGCAGCAAACCCGAGCACAACATTTTTCGTCTGGAACGCAGCAAAAACTACTTATTGCGCGGTGGCTGGCGCTCAAACCCAGGGTTTTGTTACTCGACGAACCCACCCGAGGCGTGGACATCGAAGCCAAATTCGAGATTTACCGTATGCTTGCCGAACTTGCCGAAACGGGCATCGGGATTGTGCTGATCTCATCTGAGCTTGCCGAACTCGAGTACCTGTGTGACCGTGTGATCGTCATGCGCAAAGGCGAGATTGTTGGCGAACTTGACCCCAGTAAGGGCGAAGAAATTACCCAGGCACAAATTATGTCGTTGGCAACGGGTGTGCGTTCGACCACCGACTTGGCTTAAGTTACTTTTTCTGCGCGACCAGAAAGTACACGCCGTCGGGGCGTTTGACCACGAACAGCAGCAGTGTTTTGCCGTTATCATCGTTTTTAAATTCAATTCGGATTCGCGTTTCAGTGCCGACCATGCTGCTCGAGTTTGAAACTTCAAAATAACCTGTGGTGGCAAAATTGGTGCGCAGTTGCATGACAAACGCATCTGATAGGCGGGTTGCCAAACCTTTGGCGACATAAAGTTGAAAATTGCTGTACTTTGCAGCATCGGGCAGCAACGCCGCAAATTGCGTGGCGTACTTTGGGTTTGAGACAAATGAACTGCCTTGCGGCAAACTGATGCTGGGATCAAGCGTGGTTGCAATGGTGGCAACAACAACCATTTCGGCGGCTGTTTGCGCACTCGCAACAGAATTGAAGAACAAGACCAGCCACAACAAACTCGAGATTTTCAAAAGCGTTTTCATGGATTTTAGTATGCCCTTAAAAACTCGAGTTTGATGGTCATTTTGCCAGTTGCATCGCCACCATTTTGGCTTGCCCCCAGTGGTACGCCATGTGCCGTATCTGCCCAATAATCATGCTCATGACCTCGCGTTCGCCCGTTGGCGTGGGGACTTTAACCTCGAGCTGACTTGGGTTAACGTCACGTATCGCTTGCACGCCCCGCTCGAATTCTTGGGTGACGAACTCGAGAATCTTGGCTTTGGAATCGGTCAGACTGACTGGACCCTCGCCAAAAACCGCCAACTGCCAGGGTTTATCTTCCCAGCCCAAGTAGGCAAAACGGGTGTCAATACTGACCCCCTCAAGCTTGGGCGAAACCAGCACCCGATTCCAATCGGCGGTGTGCAACGCGTGCCATGCGACGCTGTGACCACCTGCGGGCGGGTTGCTGAAAAAGTGTTCTTCCGGGGTTTCAGTTAAAGCCTTCAAAAAAGACTTGGCATGATTCTCGAGTTGATTCGCCGCAAAGGTTTGTGCATCCATAACCCAAGTTTACACGCCCAAAGCACAGACGCCTCGGGTTTACCGAGTCCGAATCCAATCCAACTCGAGGCGAAAATTTTCAGCCCGCTCGTTTCCAACAATCAACCCAAAACTCCGAATGTTGCTCGAGTCAAGTTTTGCCGCACGAATTGGTTCGCCGCGCAATGTGGCTTGCATGGCATTGAATGGAATGCTGATCTCGAGCCATGACCCCGATTTGGTCTTAAAACCAGTTTGATACATAGTCCTACGGGTCACCACCTGAAAACTGTATCGTTTACCATCACCGCGCACCCGCAGACGAATCCCTGAGAATTTGCGCAAATTGTACTGCTTTGCAGTGGAACGAAATCCTGCGAACCCCCCACCATTCTCGAGCCGCACCCGTCCAGAGAACAGCAGAACTCCATTGCGAAGGCGTACTTGACTGCTTGAAATACCACCCATCACGGTGTCGTTACGTGGAAACCAAGTGGTTTCGTTTGGCATAAATTCAAAGAGTGAACTCGAGAGGGCAGTCGTGCACAATGTAAAAAACAGCAGCATTAATACTTTCATCGACGTAGTTTAGTGTTGATTTTGGTAAAAGACTGTGGAATGCCGCTTATTATGCTTATGATGTTTGAGATTGCTCGAGCTAGACTGTAGCCTCGAGTATTTGGAGGTTTAGCATGAAGAAAACGGGCATTTTAAACCGTGAGCTTTCCGATGTGATCGCCAGCCTTGGGCATCTGGATTTGATCGTGATTTCCGACGCTGGGTTGCCCGTTGCCCCGTTTGTTCGTCGGGTCGAACTGGCACTCGCACCAGATTTACCCACCGTGACGCAGATTCTCGAGATATTACTGACCGAGGCATTATTTGAAAAAATCAGTTTTGCCGAAGAGCAAATGACCGCCAGCCCGAAGTTTCACGAACACCTCAAAAAATTGGTTGGCAATATTCCGCTCGAGGCGCTGCCGCATTACGACGGTTTTAAACCGCTCGCCGAACGCGCCAAAGTGCATATTCGCACTGGTGATTTTACGCCGTATGCCAACCTTGTTTTGACCGCAGGTTGGATTGGGCGCAGCATTCACGCTGGCGAGGGTGACGCGTGAGCCTCGAGCAAATTGAAATTGTGGTGGTCGGCTCGTGCAATGTTGATTTGATTACCTACACCAATCGTTTCCCGAAAGTCGGCGAAACCATTGAAGGCACAGATTTTAAGCAAGGCTTCGGCGGCAAGGGTGCGAATCAAGCCGTGGCAGCCGCTAAACTGGGTGCGAAGGTTGCCATGATCGCGCGGCTTGGGATGGACGGGTTTGGCACGCAAACGCTCGAGAATTTTAAAACCCAAAACGTGGATGCCAGCTTTGTACGGCAACTCGAGGGTGTCCCGAGCGGGGTTGCGCCGATTTTTGTAAACGCCGATGGGCAAAATTTTATTGTGATCGTCTCGGGCGCGAACGCCAAGCTGTTGCCTCAAGATTTAGAGCCTGCCAAAGAACTTTTAAGCCACGCCAAATTTGTGATTTGCCAACTCGAGATCAAACAACAAACCGTGCTTGAAGCTTTCAGTATCGCTCGAGCCGCAGGGGTCAAAACCATTCTGAACCCTGCTCCTGCCGCGCCATTAACTCCAGGTTTACTCGAGCTGACAGATTTGATTTTGCCCAACGAAACCGAACTCGAGCTTTTAACTGGAAAGCCTGTGAGCACTGTTCTTGAAGCTCGAGATGCGGCTAAAGATTTGATTGTGGCTGGCGCAAAAGAAGTTATTGTAACGCTGGGTGAACGCGGGGCGTTGCATGTCACAGCACAAAACGCCGTGCATCATCAACCTCGAGTTGTTAAAGCCTTTGATTCGACGGGCGCGGGAGACGCTTTTATTGGGGCTTTGGTCAGTGCGTTATCGCGTGGTTTGGCGATAGAACATGCGATAGAATTTGCCAATGCGGCGGCAGCCGTCAGTGTCACACGGGCTGGCACGCAAAGCTCTTTTGCCACGCTCGAGGAATTAAAACTTGCGCCGCCAGCCAGTGGGATTCCACTCGAGGTTTAATTTTTTCTTGCTCGAGTAGGGTGCGCCGTGCGCACCGTCACCAAGCGTGGTGCGCGAGGCGCGAGGCGCACCCTACAAAAAATTTAGGATTCTCGAGATTCAAACTGTATTTTGAAACTACGCTTGCTTTCCAATGCGTCCAAGGTGGGTGTCGTTAAAGCTCGAGTTTTTAAGACCGTAGCCAAACGTGCGGTCAAATTCGATGTGTGCCAGCCAGATTAGACCAATCAATGTTGCTGTTGGCAGGCTCGAGATCAAACCGAATGCGGCAAGCCCGATGGCGAGCAGTTGAAAGTGTGCAAGGTTGTAACTGATTGCGCCAAGTTTGGGGTTGATGAGGTATCCGAGCATGGCAAAGTCTGGTGTGAAGAACAGCAGGGCTGCCAACCACCAAGGGCAGCCGAGATGAATTAGCGCTGCGATGCAAACCCCCAGTACGGCGGCACTCTCGAGGCGGAGGTAAACACTTGGGCTGAGGCTTTGGGTTGTTGGGTTCTGGTTCATATATTTCACCTCTTTGATCCCAAGACAAACAGTGTTCGTCTTGAATGCGAACAATGTACGCCTTGCTTTTTAGTTTGTCAAGACTTACACTGTTTACATGCCGTTCCCAGCCAAAACCGACCCTGAAAGCATCCTGAATGCAGCCCTCGAAATGCTCGAGCGTGACGGTTCTCAAAGTCTTTCAATGCGAAATCTGGCGACAGCGCTCGAGATGAAAGCCCCCAGTTTGTATCGCCATTACCCAGACAAAGCCGCGCTCAAGACTGACCTCAAAATGCGCGGTGCAGAATTACTACAGATCGTGCTCGAGAAAGCCAGCCTAGACCAAGAACCAACCCAAGCCATGCGAAAAGCCGCCAATGCAAGCCTCAAGTTTGCTCGAGCACACCCATATCTTTATGACCTGATGAACGCTCCTGGTGGCGCTCCGAGTACGGGAGCAGCCAAAAAGCTTTGGAACACGATCCTCGAAATTGTGGGTAATGTCACGGGCAAGCCCGACGATACCGCCGCCAGCGTAGCATTCTGGGCGTACCTGCACGGCTTTTGCAGCCTTGAGCGCACAGGACAATTTGGCAAAAGCGGAACCAAGGGCGGCTTTGAAATTGGACTCGAGGCATTGATCACAGGATTTTTGAAAAACAACAAGTAAAACCCAGACCATGTTTTGACATCCAAAACCATGAACCCCCCAAGGTGCGGTACGATAAACACCAATGAGGCTCGAGTCAAGCATAAAAGACAATTTGCAAGGCATGGTCTTTGAAGCTTGGAGTCAACGAGATCAAGACAGAACACGTGCCAAAGAACTTGTCGATTCAGTTTGGCAAGCCTCCGATGGTGATGCACTGCTTGAAACTTGCGCCAACGTGGTCACGGCATACATCATGATGCGGGCAGGTTTGATGGTTGAAGCCCTCAACCTCGTGCTGCCCGCCATGACCTGGCTCGAGGACGAAAACCAGCAACACTGGCTGGTACGCGCCTTCAACGTTCACAACTGCGTGGTTGGCGAACTTGGCGATTTTGAACGCTGCATTGCAGGACTTGGCAGACAACTCGAGATCAGTCAACAAATCGGTGATGCTGAAATGGAAGCTGGTGCGCTTCACGATTTTGGCGTCACGCTGCTCGAGCACGACCCAATTCGCGGCGAACAATACTTGCTCGATGCGCTCAAGATATTTCGCAAGATTGGGTTGGCATTTGCCGAAGGATACGCCCTTTTAAACCTGACCCAGTTTTCAATCAGTCAAAAACGCAGCAACGATGCACGAGAATTCCTAAAACAAACCCTTCAAGTGGCTCGAGCCAACGCCTTAACCCACGTTGAAACCTACGCCCTAATGTACCAAGGTGCACTTGCACTGGAAGCAGGTACGCTTGAGTCGGCAGAAAACCTCTTTCACGAAGCCCTAAGCCGAACCAAAGCCAGCTCAGAGCGTCCGTTGGCTGAAATCATGCCTTTTATGGTCGAACTGTACCGACGTTCAAACCGGCTCGAAGTGGCACAAACCTTGCTCGAAGAGCATCTGAAACTCATGGCAGAAGCTGGACTTGTGCCATTTGAAATTCAAGCCCACGAACTCCTGACAGGTGTCCTCGAAGAGCGTGGCGATCTGGCTGGAGCACTGCGTCACAGCCGCAAACACCTTCAATTGATGCGTCAAGTTCATAGCACCCAAAACGACGATAAAGTTCGTGCCCTGGAAGTCTTGCACCGCACGCAAATGGCTCAACGCCGCGCCGAAGAAGAGAAGCGCAAAAACACTGAACTGGCGGCGGCATTGGGGCAGCTCGAGGTTTTAAACCAAACGGTGCTCGAGGTCAGCATGACCGATGAATTGACGGGTTTGCGCAACCGTCGGTACTTGATGAACCTTGACCTCAGCCATTGGGAGGGTCGAAAGTTTGTCTTGGCAATTCTTGATCTGGATTATTTCAAATCCATCAACGACCAATTTGGTCATGATGGCGGCGATGTGGTGCTCAGAGAATTTGCCACCTTGATGCAAGCGCAAATACGCAACCAGGATATTGTGGTGCGTTTTGGTGGTGAAGAATTCGTGATTTTGTTTCAAGATACCCAACTCGAGACTGCACGCCTGGTTCTGGAACGCCTGCTCATACGGCTTAAAGAACACGTTTTTACGTCATTGACCATGACAAGACCGCTCAGTTTCACGGCAGGAATCGTGACCTGTAATGACAACAACATCTTAGAAGCACTGAAACGAGCCGATGATCTGCTGTACCAAGGCAAAAATGCAGGTCGAAACAGTGTATGGTTTGAAACTGAAACCACAGCATAAAATCATCAAACCGCTAAAAACAGCTAAACTGAGCTTATGATCGTTTTGGTCGGCAACCACTTTTTACTCGACGAAACCGCCCGAGAAATCCTCAAAAAACGCGGTTTTCAATCCCGCGATGTGCCCTGGCTCGAGGGTGAGGATGTGACTGAATCGGGAATCAGTGGGCATTTGCAGGGTGGTCTGTTTGGACCTGCGGCACTGGTGGTGAACATGCTGGGCGTCAAGGAGTACAAACCGATCATTGAACTGATTGCTAGTGCGCCCGATGCCGTGGCAATCGTGCTCGACCCCGAAAATTGGACGAGCGTTGAAACCAGCAGCGAACAAACCCGCAAGAAGAAAGCCCAGGAAGCCAGGGGCAAGCATTACGAAAAAATTGGCGCAGAATTGCAGATGCTCCCTACGCCCTTAAAAGGCGCACTGATCGCTTGGATTGCCGCCAGAGCCAAAAAAATGAAACTCGAGCTAGCCCCCGATGCGGCAAAAATGCTGTCCGAAATTTTCCCCGACGACCCACCCGCCATTGCCAGTGAACTCGAGAAACTGAGTTTATTGGAAGGTAAAATTGATGCCGAAACCGTGCGCCGCGTGGTCAACCATTTGCCGCCGACCACCATCTTTGCGGTTCAAGATGCGCTTGCCGCCAAAAAACCACTCGAGGCGAGCGAACACCTCGAGCGACTTTTAAACGCTGGCGAAGACCCGTTCAAACTGCTCGGCGGGATTCAGGCGCAGTACAACCTACTGGCAAGGGCATTTGCGCTGCGCGAACGCGACCCAATGCTTTCTAAGGACGAGGCGGGCAAAGCCCTGAGCGTTCACCCATTTCGCGCCGAAAAAGCCTTGTTTGCCGCCAAGAAATTAACCGAGCGTAAACTCAAGACCGACCTCGAGTATTTACTGAACGCCGATGTCGGCATGAAAAGTGGACTTGACCCCAGGGTCACGCTCGAGCGGTTGATTCTCGAGTTGAGTATTTGAGACATTATGGAGACTCGAGCGGCAATTCGACGGTGACGTAAAACCAGGGAATCTTGTTCCAAGCGGTGCGTTTGTTGTAAACCGTTTCACTTGATCCCATGTCAATCTCAAAATCAAACTCGAATTGACTTTTTAAATGTCCATAGCGATTTCCTGCCTTGTCAGGCACGGTTTCCCAAATACAACACACAAACTTGAGTCTTTGCATTCTGGTCTGTTTGACAACATAATCTTCCACACTGGCTGCATGTTTGCCCGCAACTCGGTACGTTGCCCGTAAAACCCTGATTTGGGCAGAATGCCCATTTTTGCACCCGAGAAACGAAAGGTTTTTGGGTTGTTTGGAAACCAGCTTCAAAAAATTTTCACACGTAGGCTTGGTATTGCCGAATGACGGTATAAAACCAAGCAGCAACCAGGCACAAGCCACCAATAAAATAATTTTAAAGTTTTTCATCGTTACCTCTCGTACAAAATTAAGGTCAAGGTTTCACTTAAAAATCTTCCATCAATTTTGTAAAATACCTCCTACGAACAAATAATTTCTCGTCGAGATGATTCATGCAAGACTGATTGGCTTAATTTGGTGTCAGATAGACCAGCATAGTTCATGCTACTCGATCTCGAGTTGAGTATTTGATATTCTCGAGCCATGAAACCTCTCAGTGCCAGCAGTCAAAAAATTCAAGACGTACTTGATACTTTTAAGCTCGAGTACCATGTTTTTGAACTTGAAGTCCCCGTTAAAACCGCGCAGCAAGCCGCCGATGTGGTCGGCTGCAATGTGGCTCAAATTGCCAAAAGCTTAATTTTTACCTCCGAATCTGGTAAACCCGTACTGGTGATCGCTTCGGGTTCAAACCGTGTCAGTGAAAGCAAAATTACCAGCATCATCGGTGAAAGTATCTCTCGAGTCACCCCAGATTTTGTTCGCTCGAGCACAGGCTTTGCCATTGGTGGCATTCCGCCCGTCGGTCACGCCGTGCAACCCGTGGTGGTTATCGATCAGGACTTGCTCGAGCTTAGAAGCATTTGGGCGGCGGCGGGACATCCGAACAGTTTGTTTGAATTAAACCCAGCGCACCTCGAGCGCATGACAGGCGGAATGGTGGCAAATATTCGTGAAGAGTAATTACGCTTTGGCTTTGGGCGCACCAACCACCAACGCGACAGCCACGGCGCACAACACCAAACCCAGCAATGCCGCCACCCCGAGGCGTTCGCCAAACAAGAAATACGCCTCGAGTGCGGTTAAAGGCGGCACAAGATAAAACAAACTCGAGACGCTGCTGGCGGAAGTTTGGCGGATCAACCACATCAACAATAAAATCGCGCCCAAACTGATCACCAGCACAAACCACGACAGCGCGAAGACAAATTGCAGTGTCCAATTGATCTGAACAGGCTCGAGGGTGAACGCCAAAACCGCGAACACCAAACCAGCCGCGATGTACTGCACGATTGTTCCGGTTACCAGCGGAATCTGGGTGGCGTTGCGTTTTTGATAAATCGTTCCAACCGTGCTCGAGAGAAGCGCCACCACACAAGCCACGATGCCCCAAGGGTTGATGGGGTGTTGTGATGCAGCCAAAAATTTTTCGGAAACCGCCAGCAGCACACCCGCAAACCCCAGCGTCAAACCAAACCATTGACGCCCTGTCACCGTTTCGCCCAAGACTTTCGCCGCAAGGCTCGAGACGAGCACGGGTTGCAGGTTCACGATAATTGAACTGACGCCCGCCGAAACCCCAAGTTGAATCGCCGTAAACACACCGCCCAAATACCCAGCGTGCAATAACAAACCCGCCACCGCCGCATGACGTACCTCGAGCCAAGATTTTGGGAAAGGGCTTCTTAGAACTCGAGCAATCAGGAGCAACGCGAGTGATGCCAGAATCATTCGCACCAACAAAAACGTGAATGGTGGCGCGAATGGCAAACCGTACTTCGCAGCGATATACCCCGTGCTCCACAAGAAAACGAAAACAATTGGGGCAACTCGAGCCAGGGTCATGGATTTAAGTCTGGCTTGTGAGGCATGGTTTTGTCTATGGGCAAAACGGCGTAATACTCGAGATTCATAACCAGATTTTCATCTGCTGATCTGTCAAATTCCCGCCACAAATAATGGTTGCCACCGAAGCGTTCTTAAACTTTTCTGGTTGCTAGAGATCGAACATCCGCAACATGCGGTGCATTTGAATGTTGATAACCTTAAGTTTGCTCAATTGTTACTTTCCATCGTCACACCCAGGCACATTTCGTCGGTAGTGCCTTCGCCCCAAACCACGTAACGTGGCTCGAGCACTTTGTCTGCAATCAATGGTTGGTTGGCACTTGAGTTATCAAAAGTACAACTGATACGGATGATATCGCCACGTTTGACACGCACTGGAGTTTGAAACCAATAATTTCCTTGCCAGTGAAAATCCCAACGTGGAATGTGCAACAACGTTCTGGTCTGGTTCGTTCCAGGATTCAACTCGAGCTTAATGTCTTTACCACGCAGGTGCATGTGACCCGCAACGGCGTGCAAGACCAAGTCTCGTTCGGCAGTACGATCACAGGTGGCGAGCAAACGACTGGCATCACCAACAGGTTTTTGATACTGCGAAATGTTTTGCTTACAAGCGTTCAACATGGCTGTAGGTACGAAGTTGGCAACCAAACCGTATTTGGCAACGTTTTGCCCAATGATGGTATTGCGGTCACAGTTGGGGGTTTTGACATCATCTGCACAAGGCAATTCGACAGGTGCGATGTTCAAACCTGTATTCAGTGGTGTGAGTTGCTTTCCTTCAGGTGCAAGATTGAGCTTGACCCTCGAGTGATCCGAGCCAGATTCATTGCTGAGGTTGTAATGCACTTGCATGATAATAATTGCGTCTTTGGGAAGGCTAATACCAACACCATCGGGGAAATGCCCGTCGCCTGCGCCAGGTGCCCAAGCACCAACCCAATTGCTACCACCCGTTGGTCCACCGACAT
>JAYVRX010000090.1:0-74862 GCA_043775825.1 Deinococcales bacterium | reverse complement strand
GCATGTCCAAGATTCGGCGCGTGGGTCACAAAACTCGAGGCGCTTGGACAAGAGTGATTCTTCAACTCGAGCCAAGCAGCACTTTTCTCAACCCCTGCAGCTCGAGCAAGTAGCGTTTTAACGGCAGTTGCACCCCCAAAGTCGCCTCGAGTTTCCCTTCAAAAAACACGGGAATCGCCAAGGCACACTGTCCTGGAAGCCATTCTTCTATCGAGTACGCAATGCCTTGGCTTCGCACCCGCTCGAGTTCGGTTTGCCACTCGTCGGGCGTGGTGATGGTGTTGGGCGTGAACGCTTCAAACGGTGGCGCGTTTAATTCTTGGAAGGCGTACAAGACTTTTCCGGCGGCGGTGGCATTGGCGGGCAGGTAGACATCGGTTTGAACATATTCAAACTCGAGTTCAGGGTCGGCGTTAAAACGGTCTATGCAAACCACGCGGTTTTCCTCGAGCACGCACAGCACGCCCAAGGTTTTGGTTTGCGTGGCAAGGTGTTGCATTTTTTCTCGAGCCTGTCCGTACCAGCCAAGGCTGTGATGGAGTTGTTCGGAGAACTCGAGCAAGCGCCAACTTAAACGGTAACTGCCGTTTTGGGTGCGGCGCAACCATTGCAGCTTTGCCAGGTTTTGCAGGTACAAATGGGTGCTCGAGCGTGGCATTTCAAGTTCACTGGCGAGTTCTCGCACGCCCCAAACTGGTTTTTCGCGGGTGAAATACCGCAAGATCAAACTGGCTTTCTCGAGGGACTGCATGGCTTCAGTATGACCCAAGCTGTCCAACAATGCTGGACAGTGACCTTGTGAACTTTTAGAAAACGGCGCAAACTCGAGTCACCATGCAAACCAATATCCGTGCCGCCCGTGGAAACACCCGCACCGCCAAAGGTTGGATTCAGGAGGCAGCCAAACGAATGCTGATGAACAACCTTGATGCCGAGGTTGCTGAAAAACCTGAAGAGTTGATTGTTTACGGCGGGCGCGGTAAGGCGGCACGAAACTGGGAGGCGTACCACAAGATTATCCAAACCCTGGACAGGCTCGAGAATCACCAGACGCTGTTGGTGCAATCTGGCAAACCTGTGGCGGTGCTCGAGACGCAACCACTCGCGCCGAGGGTACTGATTGCCAATTCCAACCTCGTGCCCAACTGGGCGAACTGGGACGAATTTGACCGCCTGGATAAAGCGGGTCTGATGATGTACGGGCAGATGACGGCAGGAAGTTGGATTTACATTGGCACACAAGGCATTTTGCAGGGCACGTATGAGACTTTTGCGGCGGCTGGCAAAAAGCATTTTGGCGGTACGCTGGCAGGCACGATCACGGTCACGGCAGGACTGGGCGGCATGGGCGGCGCTCAACCATTGGCGGTCAAACTGGCGGGAGGTGTGGCAATCTGCATTGAAGTTGACCCGCAACGAATCGAGCGTCGCCTCGAGACAAATTATCTCGATGAGGTTGCCAGCAATCTCGAGGATGCAATTCGTTTGGCAAACGCCGCAAAAAAAGCCAAACGCGCTGTCTCGATAGGGCTGCTTGGAAATGCTGCCGAAGTCTTGCCGCAAATGCTGGTGCTCAATTTCATTCCCGAACTGATAACCGATCAAACCTCCTCTCACGACCCGATGTGGGGTTATTTGCCGCCCTCAAAAAGTGATGAGGACGTTGACAGGTTGCGCTCGAGTAATCCTGAAGAGTATCTAGTTCGCGCTCGAGCGGCGATGGTCAAACACGTTGAAAGCATCGTTGCAATGCAGGCTCGGGGGGCAATCGCTTTTGATTACGGCAACAACCTTCGGGCGCAAGCCAAACTCGGTGGACTCGAGAATGCGTTCTCTTACCCTGGTTTTGTACCAGCTTTCATCCGCGATTCGTTCTGCGAGGGACGCGGACCGTTTCGTTGGGTGGCACTCTCAGGTGAAGCCTCAGACATCGCCGCCACCGATAAGGCGATGCTCGAGTTGTTCCCGCACGATGCACGCCTGCAAAACTGGTTGGGCTACGCCGCCGACCAGATTGCCTTCCAAGGTTTGCCCGCCCGAATCTGCTGGCTTGGCTACCAGGAGCGCGACAAGGCAGGATTGCTGTTTAACCAAATGGTCAAAGACGGACGTTTGAAAGCCCCCATCGTGATCGGACGCGACCACCTCGACGCGGGATCGGTGGCAAGCCCATACCGCGAAACCGAAGCCATGCTTGACGGATCAGACGCGGTTTCGGACTGGGCATTGCTCAATTTCGCCGTTGGAATCTCGAGCGGAGCAGCCTGGATGAGCTTTCATCACGGTGGCGGTGTCGGCATGGGATACAGCCAACACGCGGGACTGGTTGCCGTGGCAGACGGCAGCGATGAAGCCGAACAACGCCTGCGGTTGTGTCTCAAAAACGACCCTGCAATGGGCGTGATTCGTCACGCCGACGCGGGTTACGATCTTGCCATTCGCGCTGCTTCTGAGCGCGGTGTGGACATGCCGAGCCTCGAGAAATGATGAATATGTTTCGAGATTCTGAATTGAATGGTGTTGTATCGCCTGTCTGGCGGAGGGGCGAGGCATGCGTCTTGACCATAAAATGCACCTTCTTGACCCCAAAGATGCACCTGACGGGCTTGGGTCGCTTCGGGCATGGTCGCCTCGCCCCTACAGAATACCGATTCCTCAACGGGGGCGTTTGTTGATGCTTCCTTTCTCTGGTATTTCCAGTTTCGCCCGAGCGCCCATCGCCAGTCTCGAGGATGATTGGCGTGCGAATGTTGGCGTGTTGGGTGTGCCGCTTGACATTGCGCTTGGGTTTCGCCCTGGAGCGCGTTTTGCCCCTCGAGCGATTCGTGAGGCAAGCTTGCGTTACGCCTTACCACCCGAAGGTTTTTACGATCTGAAATCAGACCGTCAACGCCTTCTCAACCTCGAGTTGCGTGATGTGGGTGACGTGGATTTACCGAGTCTTGAGCCTGAATTGGCGCGGGCACGGATTGAAACCTCGGCTCGAGCCTTGCGTGCGAAGGTGAAATTGCCTGTCTTTTTGGGTGGCGATCACAGCGTCAGTTACCCCATTTTACGGGCGTTTGATGACGTGCCAGATTTGCATGTTGTGCAGATTGACGCGCATCTGGATTTCACGGATGTTCGCAATGACACCAAGTTTTCCAACTCGAGTCCGTTCAGGCGGGCTTGCGAGGATTTACCGAATTTGAAGCACATCACCACGCTCGGGTTGCGTGGCGTGCGGTCTGACCGCGAGGCGGTGCAGGCGGCAAAATCACGAGGTCATACTTTAATTCCAATTTGGGAAATGGACGATCTCGAGCAGGTCATCTCGAGGCTTCCGAGCAGTAAAAACGTGTACCTGTCGTTTGATGTGGACGCGTTTGATCCAAGTTTTTTCCCTGCCACCTCGAGTCCAGAACCCGACGGTTTGAGTTTTGCAACGGCGGTCAGGTTGATTCAAGCCACCGCAGCCCGCAATCAATTGCTTGGCTTTGATCTTGTGGAAATGACCCCAAATCTTGACGCGAGTGGTAACAGTGCGCTTTTTGCGGCAAGATTGATCATGGAAATGCTTTTGGCGGTGTTTGATGCTTGATTTGTTGCTGACAGGAATTTCGCAACTCGTGACCCCGCACGGTGCGGGATTGCATCGCGGCGCATCTCATGGCGAATTGTTCAAACTCGAGAATGCCGCGATAGGCTTTCAGAACGGTTTGATTGCCTGGGTCGGACGCGAATCTGACTGGACTGGTGCGGCGAAAGAAACCATCAATCTCGAGGGTCGCGCCGTCATTCCTGGTCTGATCGACCCGCACACGCACGCGGTCTGGGCTGGAACACGCCTTCAGGATTTTGAAGCTCGAGCCTCTGGTATTGGTTACGAATCCATTCTGGCAACGGGTGGCGGCATTCGCAGCACCATGAAATTTACCGCCGATGCCAGCCTCGAGACACTGGTGAAGCTCGCGCTGCCCAGGCTCGAGGCACTGATTCGTTCGGGTGCAACCACAATTGAAGTGAAATCCGGTTACGGTTTCACCCTCGAGGCAGAACTGAAAATGCTGTTTGCGGTGCGTGAATTGCAAACTCGAGTTTCCGCGCATCTCGAGCCGACCTTACTAATTCACGTTCCGCCCAAAGATAACCTCGAGCGCGGCGCGTATCTGGACATGGTGGTGAATGAATTGATTCCGCAAGTCGCCGTGCAAAAACTGGCAACGGCGGTGGATGTTTTTGTCGAACGCGAGGCGTTCAATGTTCCCGAAACCGAATTGATTCTTCAAAGTGCTCAAGCCAACTATTTGGCAGTCAAGCTTCACGTCGATCAATTTCACGCCATCGGAGGACTCGAGTTGGGCATCCAATACGCTGCGCTCAGTGTCGATCATCTCGAGGCGTCGGGTGATGCTCAAATTGCGGCACTGTCCTCGAGCGAGACGGTTGGCGTGATTCTGCCCGGTGTGACCCTGCACCTTGGTTTGCCCGCCGCCCCAGGACGCAAATTGATTGACGCCGGTGCAGCCGTGGCGATTGGCACGGATTTAAACCCAGGCTCGAGTCCAGTGTTTTCCACGCAACTGACCTTGGCGCTGGCGGTTCGATTGAACGGTTTAACCCCAGCCGAAGCCCTTGTTGCCAGCACCGTCAACGCCGCCGCCGCACTGGGTTTCTTTGACCGTGGACGGCTCGAGGTTGGTTGTCGCGCCGATCTGCTGGTGCTCGAGGCTGCGGATTGGCTCGAGGTTGCGTATTCGTTGGGTCACAATCCCGTGCGTCAGGTTTTTATCGGTGGCGATGAATGGCGAGGCGCAGAACGGCAGGATGCAGCAAGCAGCATCCCTACGCAAAATTTGTAATGCCAATGTAGGGGCGCTGCTTGCTGCGCCCTTTTGCGGCTAACCCCATATTGAAAGGCACAAACCCATGAATCCAATTTTGATCGGTCAACATTTAACCATCCGTGACGTGGTGCGGGTCGCTCGAGAATTCCAACCCGTGGCAATCGCGCCCGAAGCCAAAGCCGAGGTTCTGGCATCTCGAGCTTACGTCGAAAAACTGGTGGCGGAAAACAAAACCGTTTACGGCATCACCACGGGTTTTGGCAAGTTCTCGAACGTGCGAATTGCGCCCGAGGACACGCGGTTGTTGCAACGCAATCTGATTTTGTCTCATGCGATGGGCGTCGGCGAACCGCTGGCACAAGATGTCACTCGAGCCATGCTGTTGTTGCGGGCGCAAAGTTTGTCGTTTGGCGTTTCGGGCATTCGGCTCGAGGTGATTGAATTGATCCTCGAGTGTTTAAACCGTGGTGTGCATCCGATTATTCCGTCTCAAGGCAGCGTTGGCGCGTCGGGCGATCTAGCGCCGCTCGCGCACATGAGTTTGATGCTGATTGGCGAGGGCAACGCCTGGTTTGGTGGTCAGGTCATGCCTGCACACCGTGCGCTCGAGAAGGCGGGGCTAAAACCCATTACGCTCGAGGCAAAAGAAGGTCTGGCGTTGATTAACGGCACGCAAGCCATGACCGCCATCGGGGCGCTGACCTTGCACGATGCGCTCGAGTTGGCAACCGTTGCCGACATCACGGGCGCGATGAGTCTCGAGGCACTCAAAGGGACTCTGAGCGCGTTTGACGCTCGAGTTTCACGGGTTCGCCCGCATCCTGGCATGATCGAAGTTGCCGAGAACGTGCGCAAATTGGGTGCGAATAGCCCAATTCACCGCTCGCACGAGGACTGCGAAAAAGTTCAGGATGCCTACAGCTTGCGCTGTATTTCGCAAGTTCACGGGGCGAGCCGCGACGCGCTGCGTCACGCGCTCGAGGTGGTCACCAGGGAAGTCAATGCGGTCACGGACAATCCACTGATTTTTCACAACGACGACATTGTGATCTCGGGCGGGAATTTTCATGGGCAACCCGTGGCGCTCGTCATGGATTACGCTAAAATTGCAATCGCCGAACTCGCCAATATAAGCGAACGCCGCATCGAGCACATGCTCGACCCCGCGCTCTCGGGAATGCCAGGATTTCTCGCCATGCAGGGCGGCTTGAACAGCGGTCTGATGATTTCGCAGTACACCGCCGCCAGTCTGGTCAGCGAAAATAAAGTTCTGGCGCACCCCGCCAGCGTGGACAGCATTCCGACTAGCGCCAACCAAGAAGACCACGTTTCGATGGGCACAACCAGCGCCAGACAATGCGCCATGATCCTCGAGAATGCGCGTTGGGTTTTTGCCATCGAACTTGTCAATGCCGCGCAAGCCCTCGGGTTTCACGCGCCACTCGAGCCAGGAATTGGGGTCAAAGCCGCCAGGGATGCCGTGCGCAGTGTCGTGCCGCCCCTCGAGCGTGACCGCATCATGACGGGTGATCTCGAGGCGGCGAGGGGTTTGATTGTGTCTGGCAGGTTGCGGGCGGCGGTGGAAGCTGTGATTGGGGTGTTGCATTGATTTACAGTTGGCGATCTCGAAATCTAGAATTCTATTTGGCTTCAAGTTTGGCTTTTCGTACTTCATCCAACAATGCCGGACGGCGTTTGTTGATCTCGAGCAAATTCCTCAACCAGGTTTTGAAAACTTGTTCTTCTTCAACGCTTTTGTATTCTTTTGCCCACTTTGCGCCGTTGGCATAATGATCTCGTGAGCCACGATCAAATTCTGCAAGGGCTGCTTTTTTAAAGATTTTGGCACTGAAATCTGGGAACAGGTGTTTGACTTTCAGGGCATATTCTGGTCGTGGGTACTTGTCCAGTAATTTTTTTAGGGCTTCATTGTCGTTCTCGAACAGCAAAATATCAAAATGCAATTCGGGCATCAGGTTGTTGTTCAAAATATTGGCTCGAGCCGCCCCAAATTCGGGTAGGGTCGAAAGGTGTTTGTACTGATTTAGGGTTGGGTAGAAACTGAACTGGGCGCGTTCCCATTCAAAACTTGGTTGTTTTTTGCGCAGTAAATCAAGCATCTCGGGTACGTCAGTTGTGTGGTAAGAGTGACTCCAGAATGTGCCGTAAGGGGTGTGGACTTCTAAATCGCCTTTGCCATTTTGTGAAGTTTTAAATTCTTTTCTGATGCCAGTGGCGGCAATCTCGAGCGCATCGTTTTCGCGCTGTTGCTCGAGGTAAAACCGCATCAGTTGGGCATAATCGCGGGTTGTGTTGAGGTTCTTGCGAAGGTGGTTTTCAAACTCTTTTGGGTCACGAAAGTACCGCAGGAAATCGCGGGTAAATTCTTCTTTGCGGTAAGTACCAGCGTTTTTTAACCAGTCGCCAATCCGTGTTCGCAATTCGGGTTGGCGTTTTCCAATCTCAACCACACCTGACCAAATGTCGCCATTTGAATCAAGTTTTCGTAACAGCGTCTCGAGCGCAGCCTGTCCGCGTCCCAATTCACTTTCGGCGCTTGCCCAGTGATGCAGTGCAACAGCACTCCATTCGCTTTGGCGGTCTTCCCAGTAAGCATCGCCAGATTCGTCTTCGGCATCGTAGTATTCGTAGTCAATTTCGTAATCCTCGAGCAATTCATGAAGCTGCCAAGCCTCATCGCTGCGCTGTTCAGGCGCTAAAGCCTCGAGTTCTAAAAATGCGGCTTCGCCCAGTTCTGATTCGTGTTCAATGTTTTTGCTGCGTTCCAAAACTTTTTTCAGCGCTTTGATTGCCCCTTTGGGCACACCACTGCCGCTTGTCCCTCGAACGAGTCGTTTCAGCAAAATTGGACGCAATTCGCTTAGATTTGCAAGCTCGAGCAACCAACTTTTGGCTTCTATGGGGGTTAAAGCTTGCAGGTGTGCGCTCAGGTCGAGTGTGTCATCGTTCGGGTGGTCAATCACGTAAAGCAAAACCGCAGCCATATGCTTGCACGGTTGAATGTCAGATGGACAGGTGCAAGTCGCCGTTCCATCGGCTCGAATCACAACCGTGTAGGCTCGAGGTTCGCTGCCTTGAACGTAAGCGGTTAAATGCGTGTTGGAACGCTCGAGGAGTTCAATCATGTCGTCAGCAACAATTTCTTGTGCTCTGGTTAGCGTTTTGTGGTTGAAGGAGGCTTCAAAATCTCGAGTCTTTGTCGGTGGAAAAGTTTGGAATTCCATAAAGCAAGTTTAGCGCGATATGTTGACTCATGTGGATTTAAACCCAATCGCCCTTTAAACCAATTGAAGTCCCGCACAAATCAACTCGAACCTGCCCCCAATTTCGATCCATGAAAACTGAGTTCACCACAAGCGATTGGTCAGCATCCCACCGTCTACCGCTAGGGTCGCCCCCGTCACCCAACGCGCCGCCTTTGAAACCAAAAACAAAACCACATCTGCCACGTCCTGGGGTGTGCCAAGACGCTCGAGCGGACACGATTCGCGCCAGCGATGTACACCGTCCGCCCAAGCCTCTTCCAAGCCCTCACGGTCAATCAAACCTGGGGCGATGGCATTGACCCGAATGCCGTGCTTGCCAAGTTCCAGCGCCGAGGCTCGAGTGTGCATCAACACCGCCGCTTTGGAGGTGGCGTAATGGCTGTGGTTGAAGGCGGGTTGCAGCCCTTCGATGCTGGCGATGTTGACGATTGAACCACCGCTTGCCAGCATGTGCTTCGCCGCAATGTGTGAAAGTTCCATCACGCCCTGCACGTTGACGCGCAGCATTTCAAAAATATCGGTTTGGCTTAACTCGAGGTACGGCGTGACGGGTTGAATGCCAGCATTGTTGACCAGCGCGTCAAGCTTGCCGAATGCGGCGATACTCTCGAGACACAAACGTTCGGCGTCGCGTTGCACGTCGCCTTGCACCACATGAACCCGATCAGCCAAACTCGAGGCGAGCGCATCAGCCCCAGCGCGGTTGTTGGCGCAGTGAATCACGACTTTTGCGCCAGCCTCATGCAGACGCCGCGCAATGCCCGCGCCAATGCCAGAACTCGAGCCGGTTACCAGCACCACGGTATCGCCCAGATCAAGCAATTGGTCAACTCGAGGAATTAAATTCATGTCAAAAGTGTACATTGAACCATGCACCCCGATACCAAAGCCATGATCGAGCATTACCAATTCGAGCCTCTGCCCGTCGAAGGGACGCTGTTCACCAGCACCTACCGCTCAAAACTCGAGATGCCTGATGGTTCGCCGTGCGGGACTGCGATGATTGGTTTGTACTCCGATTCGCCGCTCAGTGTCTCGTGTTTTCACCGTTTAATCCATGACGAAATCTGGCATGTTTACGGCGGCGATCCGTTCAAACTGATTTTGCTTTACCCTGACGGACTGAGCCAAGAAATTTTAATGGGCTTAAACCCACTCGAGGGGCAACGGGTGCAATACGTCGTGCCAGCCCATTCGTGGCAGGCGGGATATATGCTGTCGGGTGGTCGGTACTCGCTGTTTGGTTGTACCATGTCGCCAGGCTTTAGCAGCAAAGGTTTCGAGGCTGGAATTGCGGCAGATTTGATTGCGCAGTATCCAACTCGAGAAGCTGATATTGTGCGCCTTAGCGTGAATGGGCATCAAAGCCGAATGCCTGAAGGTTTTGCTTCCTAAATCTTTCAAGAAAACAATTGGTATTAAACTTAAGCGGCATTTAATGCAAAGGACAAATCCATGAATAAACTTGTAGTTGCGGTGCTTGGTGCAATTTTGCTCTCGGGTTTGGTGACAGCCCAAAATAAAAAAACCGTGCAAGATTACTGGAAAACGGTTGCCAACAAAAAAGATGTGATTGCTTCAACAGTAAAAATTGACTTGAAAAACGATTACATCGCTTTCTCTGGCTCTTGGGAAGGTTCAGGTGAATTTGCCATGTGGCGCAAGAAAAATGGTGCGGACTTAATTGGTGAAACCCGCACGGGCTGTGGACCTGTCTGCATCACCTCGAGTTTGCGGTTTCTCGAACCTCGAGGATCAAAGTTTGTGGATGTCACCAGCAAAGTCTTGCCCAAAATGACAGCCGCGCAAGATCAGGGACTGGTTGAGGTTTACAACCGCAAAACAGGCGAGAATTACAAGCGGCAAGACTTAAATTATTACCTTAAGTTTCCACAAAAAGGCACGACCATCACGCTGCGCAGTGGCGAATTTTCGGGCGAAGACCCAGTGTTGGCGAATTACAAATTTAATGGCTCGAGCTTTGTGTTTGAACTGGCAAAGTGAGAAAACGGTTGTAAGAATCGTCGGTTGACCCTCGAGTTTTTAAAACTCGAGGGTCTTTTTTGAGTTTGGACGTAGCGTCTTGAATTCGTGCTGTAAGGCTTGAATCTGTTCAGGTTCAATTCAGACCCATTTTCGTACTCTTATCCAATCAAAGCCGAACTGCGAGATACGCACGTTACGGGCTTGAAAAGGAGAAGAGACATGAAAAACTGGTCTGACAAGTGGATAGCAGATGCCAAGAAACTCTCGAGCTTGGGTGCGGTGGCAACATTTGTGCTGCTGGCAGGGTGCAATCAGAATGTGACGCCCGACCCGCCAAAAGGTTTGGCTGTGCCGCAAAACGTGCTGGCAATTGCCGATGACGCAAATGTGACCGTGGTTTGGGACGCCGTGACAGACTCCAAAGTCAAAGGCTACAACGTTTACCAAGACGGCGTGAAAGTCAACTCCGACCCAATCTCGAACCTCAGTACCACCAAAACTCGAGCCGCCAATGCCGCCAAGCGTTTGTCGTTTATTGTCAAAAATGTTGGCGCTGAAAAACTGCATAAGTTTGGCGTGCGTGCCATTGGCGACGAGGGCGAAAGTGAAGGCAGTATTGAGCCAGAAACCCGTCCGTTGGTTTGCACCCGTTACAAAATTTCTGGCACGGACATGGGTGCGTTTTACCAGAACATCAGATTGACCAAAAGCGCCGCAAACCTGACCACCGCCACCGTCAAAGTCAATGGCGCAAATATTGCGTTCAATGGAGGCTCGAGCATCTACCAAGGTACGCTTGGGGCAGCCGTACCCGTTGGTGGCAATGTCGAACTCTTGACCGCCGACGGCGACTGCTTGGCTTACGCCCACGATGTCGTGCCAGAGAGCGCAGTCTTAATTGCCCCAGCCGCAGGTGCGAACGTCAACGCCACCGCAATTGTGCCAGTGACTTGGACATCAACCAGCAACCCAGACCGTTTTGTGGTTTCGGCAACCTGGTTGATTGACGCCACCAGTGGCACGGGCTGGCGCTCGAGCGACCTGCCTGGCACAGCCCGCAATTTTGATATTCCCGCTGGCACACTGCCTATCGGTAAAACCGTCAAAGTGCGCGTTTATGCCTACAACGACGGCGAGGAAACTTTTATTGGCGCTTACGAGACAGGATCAAAAATGGCGATTCGCAACGCCGACGAGATCGGTCATGATGTCACCACCGTCGAGGTCGCACCAGACCCAGTCGGTACACCTGGCGTCAGTTGGGGCGACCCGCACCTGATTACGCTCGATCAACTGGGTTACGAATTCCAACCCGTCGGCGAGTACGACCTGAGCTTCTCGAGCGACAGCCAATTCCGCGTTCAAGCCCGTCATCAAGCTTGGGGCGGCAGCACGGCGGTCAGCGTGAATACCGCGATTGCCACACAAATGAACGGTCAGAAAGTCGGGTTGTACATCAATCCACCAGCCGGTCAAAGCCCACTGCGGGTTGGTAGCACTGGCGTTCGCACGGTTGTTCCAGCCACAGGACTTGATCTGGGCGCAGGTTATTCGGTCACACTTTCAGGCTCGAGCTACAGCTTCAAAAACCCCAGTGGTGACAAGCTGGTGGTGAATTTCAACGGCGGGTACATGGATGCTTACGTCTACCCAGCCACGACTCGAGTTGGTCAGATGAAGGGCTTGCTGGGCAACATGGACGGCGACCTTGGCAACGAATTTATCAAGCGTGACGGCGGCGCTTTCCCAGCCCCAACCTCGAGCGCTTTACTGCACGAGTACGCCAACTCTTGGAGCATTCCAAGCCTTAGCGATTCGCTGTTTGTCTACGATGCTAACGAATCATTCGGTGGCTTTAACAACCCTGAGTTCCCAAGCACGCAACCAGCCTCAACGCCAGAACAGCAAGCCGCAGGCAAGCAAAAGTGCCTTGATGCCAACGTGCTGCCCAAGAACCTCGAGAATTGCATTACAGACGTCACGCAAACGGGCAACAATGACTTTGCGACCAATGCGGGAGGCGTGCAAGAACCAATCAAGCAAATCAAACCCGATGTTGTCGCCAAACCAGATTTGGTTGTGGTCAGAGGCAGCGTCAAGTTCGGTGAATGCCGCCCTTACGCCCCGTATGCTATTGCTTCAATTGCGGTGAAAAACATTGGTACGGCTGCCAGCCCAGCCATTTTGGACAAAGGTATTGTTCAAATTGTTGACGCCGCCGATGCTGACCTTGGCGCTGGCTACCGAGGTAACGGTGTGGGCTTGCAAAGCCTCGCCCCAGGTGAAACCGCCGTCGTGAACATCAACGCGTATTACCCATTCACCAACCCAGTCGGCGCGGACACCAGCCACGATTACGTTGCTCGGGTGGACTTTGGAAACTGGATTGACGAATCAAATGAGACCAACAACGTCTTCGGCACAAAATTGTTCCTCGAGATTCCAGCAGGTGCTTGCAAAAACCATGTGGCTATCGTTCATACCAAAGACACGAGCGTTGCCCAAGCTTACAAGAAGGGTCTCGAGAAGAAAGGTTTTGACGTCACCCTGCTCGATGCGGCAACCCTGAGCGATACCAACATCGGCGCGGTCTCCAAGTTTGAACTGATTTTGATTGATTCCGAAACGGGTTACTTGGATAACTGGAGTGGCAGCAGCGCCGCAGCCAACGCCATCCGCTTGTCAAAACGTCCAGTGCTCGGCATTGGCGAGGGTGGTTACTCGTACCTGGGACTTTTCAAATCACCGCTCGGCTGGGCGAACGGTTGGCACTCTGGCGCTGGTGACATGAATTACACCAGCCTGGGTCATGCCTCACAATCTGGACCATTTGCGGTCAGTGTTGCTGCCGGAATTGTGGATATCGCAAACCCTCAAATGCCAAACGTCGCCATCTCCCTGCCACAACCAAGCGCCGCCCTCGAGTTGGTCGGACGGCAAACGGGCGATGCCAGCCATTACATCGCAGCTTTAAACCTCAAGCCAACGGCGGCAACAGGTTGGGCGGAAGGCATCTGGGGCTTCAGTGGCAAACCTTATTACACCGAAAGTGGTTGGAACGCCCTCTCGAACCTCGGTTGGTACATGATTAAATAGATTTCAAGCGTTTCAGAACCTCCCGCTCGAGTTAGGGCGGGAGGATTTATTGACCCGATAAGCCCCAATTTGAGATCAAAAATCTTGAAAATCTCGAGAATTCGATTTGGAAACGGCAAAAAGTTGTATAAATGACGCTCAAATGACGCCTCGGTAATAACCTTGGGTTACGCTTTGTTATTCAACCAAAGCAACTTTGAGAAAGGAGATTATGGAATATCCTTGGCTGACACCTCGCCTGTACCTCAGCCCTATGTGAATACCACCGAGTTCATGCTGGACGGCTCGAGAAACCGTAATTTCTCAGGCGCGACTCTTGCTTCCCCACTCGAGTTGTGATTGTATCAAAACCGTGAACATTCAAATAAAGTCTGAAGCGTAAAATCCTCGAGTGTCAATCTCGAGGATTTTATGGTGTTGTACTGTCTGGGCTTATTTGAAATAAGCTTCTTGAACTTTCAGAGCCAGCCGGTGGCGCAAGACCCAACGGACGAACCAGCCACTGTGCTGCTCGAACGAATTCGGGCGCTGCGGGAGGGTGCGATTGTGGGGCGGGGAAAGAAGAAATTGACCAAAGAATTATAATCGATTATAATTTGGTATGGCAAGAACTTTAATCACCGTAGGCAAAAGCACCGCCGTTACCATTCCACCAGACATGCTCGAGCGTTACGGCTTGAAAGCGGGAGACTTGGTAAACTTGGTGCTGACCGAACAAGGCATTACCATAGTGCCAGAAACCGGACTCGAGCCAGCCTTTGAAAATGCGCTGCGGGTCGTGTCTAAAGAACGAAATGCGCTGTTCAAACAACTTGCCGAATTTGACCGCAAAGGTCAAACCGGGTGAGGTTCTTAACGCTGTCAGAGGTTCAAACAATTCATGGTTTAATGATCGAACAACACGGCGGTTCGCACGGTGAGCGCGACCTCGAGGCATTGGAAAGCGCGTTGGCGCAACCAGGGGCAGAATACTTTGGCGTGCCGCTCCATCCGACGCTGGCAGATCAGGCGGCGGCGTACTGGTTTCATATTTGCCAAGCCCATGCTTTCATTGACGGTAACAAACGAACAGCAACTTTTGTCATGCTGGCATTCTTAAACTTAAACAACAACGGTTTGAGCGCTTCGGACCAAGAATTGTTCGATGTCGTCCTGAAAATAGCGCAAGGCGAAAAAACCAAACCCGAAATTGCAAGGCTGCTCGAGGGATGGTTGCGACAAGCTCCTTGAAATGCGGTTTCGCTTGAGCTTCGGGTTAAGCAGGCAACCAATTTTTCTCTTGAAGTACCAACCAAGCCAAAAGAATTTGCCTGCTCGAGAATTGTTTTTTGTGATCGTTCCAACCATGAACACGAGCAACCATCTGTTCAGAAGTTTGAACGTTTTCGTTCGTGGCAACCCAATGAACCGTGGATAACAATTCTAATCCGAATGAGCTTTCAAAACCTTCAACCAAGTCCGAAACTCGGTCAAAACGGGCTTGGGTATTCAGATGCTCTTTCAAGAAAGCGAGGGCATCGGGTAATGCTCCTGGGACAAGCTCGAGGTGTTTATCTGGATGGTCACCACCATCGCCGTAACCATAAAGAAAATGTCCATCAATGGCTTTTAACACATGACTTAAATTCTCGGCAAACGGACCGTAAAAGGCTTTTTTGTATTGCAAGCGCAGTGGCTCGCCTGCCATTTGCAAAAAGTACATCAGTTTATGCACCTCGAGCAGTGACACAAATGGGTCAAGTAAACCGTTAAGGTAATGGTTCATCAAACCAACCAAAGCCGCACGCCCTGGGGTCATTTTGGGAGGGTCAGTCGATGGGTTTTGGCGCACACTAGACTCGGTATCAGGCTCGAAGATGAGTGCATGAACGTCAGGTAATGCTGAAAATGCGTTTTCAATCAAAGGACGCACTTCATTCCAATCCAGACCACCCAAGCCGCAGCCAAGCGGTGGGATTGCAATAGATGTAATCTTGCGCGTTTGTACTTCACGCACCAAGGCTTCAAGTCCAGATTTGATGTCCTCGATACGACTTTTGCCTTTCCAATGGCGTTTGGTTGGAAAGTTGACAATGTACTTAGGGTTGCTTAAATGCCCAGTTTCAAACATGAGCATTTGTCCTGGTTGAACTTTGTTTTGCTCACATGCTTTGACATACGTTTTGTAGTTTTCAGGGAATGCTTGACGGAATGCCAATGCAATTCCACGTCCTGCAATGCCAACACAGTTAACGGTGTTAACCAGTGCCTCGACGTTGGCAGCAAAGATGTTTCCGTTTGTTAATTCAAACATTATGTTGCCTCTGTATTAATAATACCAGCTTGGCATTAAATCAAGCTGTGGTTTGTGAACACTTTGATTCAGAAAAGTTTGTACTTGTGCTTTGACCATATTGGACTTGACACCGATTCGTCTTACAAGCGACCACGGGAAGGAATCTTGCAACAAAAACCCTGCTTGTTTACCTTCTTTGATGGGGGATGCCCGAAAATCCTGTGCGGCGACGGCTTCCCAGTTGATTTCATCCAGTTCCTCGAGTTTGCCACGAAATTCGGCGTAATTTGAACCAGCATTGGATAAACTGAACGCCCAATGTTTCCCTGTCACACGTGCATGTTCGACCACCTCAAACAAATCAGCTTCAAAGTGAACAATTGGGTTTTGTCCGCCCTTGTACGGTAAACTTGGATGATTTTGATAGGAGATTACGCACAGCATGACAGACCTTGGGCAAAAATAAAACGGTACACAATCACCAACGCAAAGATTTGGTAGGCAAGAAATTGGCAACCTTAACCGTCGTTGCTTGATATCTGACATCCCAATATTGGCATTTCCATTGCCTCGAGCAATCATTTGTGCATCACTCAAAATTGCCTGATCTGCAATGATGTTCGATAAATTATCAACATGTGTGATGTGGTAAATTTTTGGTTCTTTCGGCGGAATACTCATCAAACCTCGAGATTTATTGTAGGTGTCATGAGCATTCTAATCTTAATTGCCCATCGTCTGGCTCAAGTTTCAGATTTATCAACGATGTCATCAGTGTTTCGCCTGTTTTGAAATGGTAAGCTCGAGCCGATATGCCGCGCACTGGTGAACCCATTCTGATCGAACGTCCCGTCTCCTGGGTGGCACTGGTGGGTTTTATGGGCACGGGCAAGTCCAGAATTGGCTGGGAACTGTCTCGGGCGTTGGCGCTGCATTTTGTGGACACCGACAAGGTGATTGAACGCATAGCGGGTTTAACGATCCCACAAATTTTCGAGTTATACGGTGAACCGACTTTTAGGGCTTACGAATCCGAAATCGTGGACCGTTGTACCGCCCTCGATGAAGCGGTGGTGTCTTGCGGCGGCGGCACGTTCATCAACGACGAAAACCGTCTTAAGTTGCTCGAGCGTGGTCCGGTGGTGGCGCTTCGCGCCAGTCCTGAAACTATTTTTGAACGCACCAAACGCAGCACCCGCCCGTTGTTGCAAGTTCCAGACCCACTCGGGCGCATCAATGAATTGCTCGAGATGCGCAAACCGTTTTTTGATGCCGCCCCAATTCAAGTTTCCACCGATGGTCGTTACCGCAAAGAGGTCGTGGCGGAAATCATCGCGCGGCTCGAGGCTTGGCATGACGGTGTTGAATTTGATCCGAGTAGTTTGTTAGGAGACAGCAATGAGTGAAGTGCAGGTTTTACTGAAGCCAGAATACACGGTTAAAATTGAACAAAACCTGCTCGAGCGCGTAACAGTTCCTCATACCCAAGTTGCGGTTATTGGCGACGAAACCGCCGCCAAATACCATTTGACCAAACTCGTGACCAGCCTTGAAGCGGGCGGTTCGAGCGTCAAAGTGTTTATTGTGCCAAGTGGCGAAGCCTGCAAAAATTTGGATGTTTTCTCTAAACTCCTCTCGAGTCTCGCTTTAGAGGGTTTAACCAGGGATGCCGCTGTAGTCGCGCTTGGCGGCGGTGCGACCTCAGATTTGGCGGGTTATGTTGCTGCCAGTTACTTGCGCGGCATTGCGTTTTACGTTTGCCCCACAACGCTGCTGGCAATGGTTGATGCCAGCGTTGGCGGTAAAACCGGCGTTAACTTGATTGAGGGCAAAAACCTGGTCGGTGCATTCCATCAGCCCAGTGCGGTGTTTGCCAGTCTCGAGACCCTGCTGACCCTGCCAGACCGCACTTTCCGCGAAGGTGCAGCCGAAGCTTTCAAACACGGTTTGATTGCCAACCCAAGTTTAATGCAGCCAATCCTCGAGCCAGGATTTAATGCTAAATCGGATAAGCTCGAGTCTTTCTTAAAAGACGTGATTCAAGTCAAAGCCGATGTGGTCGCCATTGACCCATTCGAGAGACACCAACGCGCTTTTTTAAATTACGGGCATACCCTGGCGCACGCGCTCGAGGCGGTCACGGCGCACAAACTTCCGCACGGTGAAGCCGTTGGATACGGAATGCACTATGCCGCGATTGTTGGGAAAATCTTGGGTTATGTGGACGTGACGGCTCACACCAAAGCGTTCCTCGAGTACCAACAACCAGCGCCACTGCCAAACCTCGAGTTTAGTGACGTCAAACCCTTCATGGCACGCGATAAAAAAGCCGACAGTGAAGGCGTGCGATTTGTCATGCTACATGAAATTGCCAAACCGAACCTGGAGCGGGTGAACCGTGACGTGTTGCTTCTGGCTTGGGATGAATTCAAATCTGAATTCTGAACAAAACCCCGTAGGGTGCGCCATGCGCACCGAGAATAGGTGACTGATGGTGCGCGAGGCGCACCCTACTCAACGACCTCGAGAAAAATCTGCGTCTGAAGTACACGGAATTCGGGCGGGAAACGAACAATAGGCAAATCCTGGTTTACCGGTGGCTACAAAATTTTGCAACAACGCAAACGAGAAGATCGAATCCCGTCCAATTACGGCGCTCGAGTGACATTGTTTGCAATCGCTTAAATCCATGTTCGGCTCAACGCTGCCATCAGGATTGAACGCGGCAAACGCCCAAGCATTGCGCTCAGTGTCGTTTTGCTTGACCATCACATGCACGTTCTGTTGACCCAGACGCCCTAAACTCGAGCCGTAAAAGGCTTGAATCACCAGCATCGAACCCACAGGAATGGGCTTGCCGTCTCGAGTCGCGTCAATCAGATTTTGCGAGGCGAATTCGTCGCGGATGAAACCGTCTGGACGTTCCACGACTGCGTATTTAACAAGTTTGGTTTGAAAGTTTGTGGGAAACGCAATGCCGTTCACCACAGCTTTTTGACGTGGCTCGAGCCAGAATGCAACGGCAGCCAGCACGATTGCGCCCAGAAAAAAGATGGTTGGGGTTGGTTTCAAGTTCACCATTTTTGTTACGCAAGAAACGCTTCAAACGTCCTGCTCGAGCGAAGCGAGGCATGGGCATTATAACTGCTCGAGTTTAACCGATTAGAATATTTGCACAATGCAAGCCGTATCCCAACTGACTTTTTTAGGTTCTAGCGATTCGCAAGGTGTGCCGCGTTGGTGGTGCAATTGCGCGGTTTGCTTGGAAGCTCGAGAAACCAAAATCAATGCCCGAACCCGTCCGAGTGTGCTGCTCGAGCTTGAGGGTCAAAAAGTTTTGATTGATGCCAGTCCAGAATTTCGTATCCAAGCTGTCAATCAGAATTTACGGAATCTCGAGACGGTGCTGATTACCCACGCGCACAACGATCATATTTTGGGCTTGGGTGATGTGCTCGATTACTTGCGTTGGGAGGGTGCGAACACCCAAATTTACGCGCCCGAAACTGTCTTGCCGCAACTCGAGCAACGTTTTTCTTATGCGTTCAAAGGGAAATATGCCTCGAGATTTCATTGCTTTCCCAAACATCTCGAGCTTTACGGCTGGAAGGTCAGTGCGTTTGAAGTTCCGCACGGTTTTAACGGCACTGCCAACGCCTTCAAACTCGAGCGTCACAGTAAAACTTGGGTGTATTGCTCGGATTCGATTGGGCTTTCAGAAACCATTCTCGAGCGGCATTTTCAAAACCTCGAGTTGCTCGTTCTTGGCACAAGTTTCTGGGATGAATCACATGCCGATTACGCGGGTCGCAGTGTTTACGATGTTCTCGAAGCGCTTGAGGTCGTGAATAAGATTAAACCCGCCAAAACAATCTTTACGCACCTTGGACATGGCGTGGACGCTCGAGATGCGTATAAATTGCCCGAGAACGTTTCACTCGCGTATGACGGGTTAAGGCTCAAATTGTGGTGATTACGCCAGGTCGCGTGGTCCAAAACCAGCAGGCAGCAATTCTGACACGGTGAAAACCCGAGTTTCGTTTTTGTCGTTGACCATGACCACTTGGGCATTTTCACCAAATTCAAACATGATCTGTCGGCACGCGCCGCACGGCGAACTTGGCGGGCTGGCGAGCGTGTAAACCACTGCTTTGCTAAATCCCCTTGTACCTTCGGATACCATCTTTTGAATGGCTGTCTGCTCGGCGCACCTCGAGAGTCCGTAACTGGCATTTTCGACGTTGCAACCCGCATAAATTTTGCCGTCCGTGCCGAGTAGCGCCGCACCGACTTGAAACTTAGAGTACGGGGCGTAAGCGCGGTCAAAAGCGGTTTTGGCGGCTGCCAGCAAATCGGGGTCAACAATGTTCATGCTTTATTCTACAGGCATATGTCAATTCTTTAGGCAGCACCTTCACTCGAGCCTTGGATGTTCCTATCGGTTTCGGGCGGTTGGTTTTCGTCTTGATTTTTGGTGACCCGAACCTTCAAAATTCGGCGTTCGTCGGCTTCCTCGATTTGAAAAACCCAACCTTCAAATTCGGTTTCTTCGCCTTGCTGCGGAATATAACCAAATTGATGGTAGATAAAGCCTGAGAGCGTATCAAACTCACCCTCGAGTTCTTCGCCAACGTCGATGCCCAGCGCGTGTACGACCTGATCAATGTTCATGCTCGCCTCGAGCACCATCACACCGTCGTCGAGTTGTTCGATTTGGCTGACTTCGGGTTCGTCACTTTCATCGTAAATTTCGCCGACCAGTTCCTCAAGTAAATCCTCTAAAGTCACCACGCCCGCCGTACCATCAAATTCGTCCATGACAATTGCCATGTGCATTTTTTTCTCTTTGAGTTTGCGTAACAATTCTGGAACGCGCATGGTTTCTGGGGCAAAATAGGTTTCGTGCATAACGTCGCGCACTTTGACCTTGTCTAGTTCGTTTAAGTGTTTCAAAACCTCAGAGATTTTCACCACGCCCACAATATGGTCGGTGGTGTCTTCAAAAACGGGCAACCTCGAGTAATTGTGATCCGAATCAAGCTCGAGCAACTCTTTTAAGGTCGCATCGGCTTCAATCGCAATCATTTTTGGGCGCGGTGTCATGACGCGGCGCAAGGTGGTGTCGGTCAGGTCAAAGACCTTATAAACCAATTCTTTCTCCGCATTCTCCAGCACGCCCTGTTGACTGGAGGCGTTGACGATCATGCGAATTTCTTCTTCGGAATGCGCGGTGTGATGACCTGCCACGGCTTTGACGCCAAACAAACCAATAATGCCACCACCAATCCAAGCCAGCATTCTCGAGAGTGGACCAAATACCCAAGCAAAACCCATGAGCGGAATGATTAAGAACATTGCCAGGCTTTCGGCGCGTTGAATGGCGAGCGATTTTGGTACGAGTTCAGCAAAAATCACTGCAATAAAGCTCGAGATTAATAAACTGATGATCGTGGCGATGGTTTTGATCGAACTTTCATTCACGCCCAAACCAAGCAGTGGTCCTTCAAACAAACGCCCCAGGGCTGGTTCGGCAACAATACCAGTGGCAATGCTGGCAACAGTAATTCCAAGTTGAGTGGCAGCGATATAAAAACCAATGTTCTCAACTGCCTTTTGAACCAATTTGGCTCGAGCATTCCCTTCTTCGACCAGTTGATCGATGCGGGTGCGGCGAATCGAAACCAGAGAGTATTCGGCTGCGACAAAAAAACCGTTCAGCACAATTAAGAAAATCAATAAAGTTAAACCAACAGTATCCGACATTTCTGGCGTCTCCTCAAAACGCCTGCGTTCCTCGAGCGAAACTCCTCGAGAACGCGTTTTGCATCACCCTAATAGAGGGGCAAGCAAACAATAAAACCAATAAAAAATCCCAGCTTGCTTTTCTAAGCCACTGGGGGAATCCCAGATTTGAAAAAGAAAAACGTTGACTGGGGGGTTCGTCCATAAGACAAGCAGGAGTATAGCAGATTCTATCAAGCTGACCGCTGGCGTCTTCATGTTTTTCTCATGAATTCACAAAAATCTGCGTTTCGTTACCCAAGATCATTCTTGCTCGAGATGTAAAATTAACTGATCCTGACGGTAAAATGCGCTTTTAAAAGTTTGAAAAACTTGAGCCAGCCAGATCACAGCCAAATTAGAAGCCCGAGCGAATATGCGTCACGTGCGAGTTTTGGACTTTGGAATTCAAAACCGCGTCCTAGAATTCACGTCAATGAGCTTACGGCTGGCAATCATTACCGACCTTCACTACGGACGCGACACTGGCAACGTGCGAGGACCCGCCGCGCTGGACATTCTTGAGCGCATTCAAAAACACATTCACACGCTCGAACCCGATCTGGTACTCGAGCTTGGTGATCGTCTGACCGACGAAAACACTGCCATAGACCATCAAAACCTGCTCGAGCTGGCACGGGTTTTTAAACGCCTGCCATATCAACGCCATCATATTAGTGGCAATCACGACCTGCTGCCCAAAGCCGAACAAGAGGCGATTCTCGAGACGAACCTGGGCAGTCATGCAATCGAAAAACATGGCTGGCACTTGATTTTTTTAGAAACCAGCAACGGCTCACCCGCAGGCACACTCTCCAGCGAAACGCTAGACTGGCTCGAGAAAGAACTGACCCGCTCGAGCTTGCCCGTGGTGGTCTTCAGCCATCAACCGCTGCACGGCGAACCAATGATCGGCAACCCGTACTTTGAAACCGAGTACGCCCCGTTCGCCTTCCCAAAAAACCATGAAAAAGCCAGAAAAATTTTCAAAGACAGCGGCAAAGTCAAAATCTGCGTCAGCGGTCACGCCCACTGGTTCGATAAACGCAACGTAAGCGGCATTGATTACATTACCCTTCTAGGACCAACAGAAACCCAATGGACAGGCGGCACACCACCCGAAACCTGGGCGATGCTCGAGTTGAACGGCAACCCTAAACTCGAGGTTTTTGGGGCAATGCCCCAAACTTTGAATTGGTAAACAGGTAAACTCAAGCTTATGGCAGAATTTCAAATTCGGGTGGCAGCACCCAGTGACGCCAAAGGCATCGCGCCGATTCTGGCAGAACTACTCAAACGTCCCAAGCTCGAGACTGGGATTGTTGAGGGCTTAAACACCAATCTCTTGCGTGTGCTGCAAACCCCAGGCACGACCATGCTGGTCGCCGAAGCCGACGACGGCAGGTTGCTTGGATTTGTTTCCCTCTGGACGCGCTGGGGAATCCTCGATCAAAACCCGAGCGGCTTGATAGACCGTATTGTGGTACGCCCAAGTTACCGCGATAAAACCGTCTCGAGTGCGCTACTCGAGCAAGCCCTCGGTGCGTGTCAAGCGATGGGTTGCGGCAGCATAGAACTGGTACTGACCCCAGAGAGCACCGTGGACATTGGCGCATTGCAAGGATTTGGCTTTGAAGAACAAGGGAAACGGTATTATCTCGAGATACTATGAATTTGAATGTAGAACTCGAGCAAGAAACCGATGGACGTTGGATTGCTGAAATTCCAGAATTACCTGGTGTTTTGGTGTACGGCGATACTCGAGATCAAGCCTTGAAAAAAGCTTGTGTGTTGGCAATGCAAGTCATAAATGATGAACTCGAGTTTTAGTAGACAAAAAAATTCTGTAACCCCGTCGCCTCAGACCATTGAACATCCACAGCCACCACGCTCGAGTGCGCCGTGCCGCGTTTGAGCCAATGCACCAGATACTCGAGTTCGCTGGTTTTACCCTCGGCGACCACTTCGACTTTGCCGTCGGTTAGGTTTTCGGCAAAGCCGTTTAAGCCTAAATCGCTGGCTTTGCGTTGTACAAAACGCCTGTAGCCAACGCCTTGAACTGTGCCTGTGACAAGTGCGGTCAGGCGTTTGGGTCGCTCGAGTTCGGTCATGAAGGCAGTGAATCATAATTGCTCTGGTTTTGTAAAGTGCTTTCCCAAGGCTCGATAAAGGTTACTGGTACGCTGTTCTCACCCTGAAAAGGGTAAAATGGCTTTGTGACGCGCCGCCGCGCCATTTTTATTGCCTTGTTCGCCATCCCAGTGCTGCTTGGGTTGGTATTGTACGTGGTTGCAGGATCAAAGATGGCGTTTGATCTGGCGCTTCATGCGGCAAAGGGCGCTGGTTTTCAGATTGATGCCAAAAAGATTTCAGGCAATTTGCTTTCAGGCGTCAAACTCGAGGGTGTACAGCTCAATTCGGCGTTTGTGAATGGTACGGCAAAGGTTGCGAAGGTCAAATATTCGGTCTGGCAATTGCTGACAAGGCGTGACCTCAAACTTGATGTGGTGCTCGAGGGTGCAGCCGTGGACTTTGATCCTTTAAAGTTGCCGCCCATGGATGCAAACGCCCCAGCACCGCCTGTAAATGTGTCACTCGAGCGTGCCAGTGTGCAAGATGTGCGCGTGAAATTGCGGGGCAAGTTTGTTGAGATTCCCAATGTCACTGCACGGGTTCTCGAGCAACAAGACACTTCAAAAGATCATTTGAGTGGTTTCATGAAACTGGCGCTCGAGACAGCGACGGGCATCGGCACAGCGAACATCAAATATCAGATTTCCAAAGATTGGGTTTTTAATTTCATTGCCGATGCCGATTTGGATGCACGAATTGCGCGGTACTGGTACAAAGACATCAAATCTGGTCGGGTGCGGGTTCAGTATAACTTGCTGGGTGACAAACTTAGTGGTTATGGCGAGGTTAAAGACGGTGTGCTCGAACCAATTCCTGGAATTTTGGTTTCCAAGGTCAATGGGTCTGTCATTCAGGACACAAAAGGATTTATCTCTGGAGCTTTGAAGGGTACGGCGCTTGAGGGTCCACTCGAGTTGAATATTGGCGTCAATACCAAACCAAACCAAGAAAATATTTCGGTCACGGGTTGGGCGGAACCAAAACTTCAACCTGCTCTGAGGGCGTTTAAAACGGGTTTGCCTGGTTCTGGGAAAGTGCGTTTGACTGTAACTGGTGGGGGTTGGGAAAAACTTGAGTTGAAGGGAAAAATTGCTGGAACTGGTCGAGTGCTCGAGTTTCCACTCGAAAATATTGCTGGTGATTGGGCATTCAACAGCCCAGGCGATACCCTAACGGCGAACGTCCTGACCAACTCGAGATTCCTGGATGCGCCTGTCAATGCCAAAGCGAACCTTGAGTTTAAACTGCTCGAGAATTTGGCGACGGTCAAGGCAAACCTTAGGGGCAAGAAGGTTTTGGGAGCGCCACTCGAGGCTTTAGGGACAATGAGGGCAAAAGGCGATAACCTGACCTATAAACTCGAGACCAAAATCTTAAATGGGACTGCCAAAGTGGGCGGCGAATTGTTTGCCGGAAAAACCATCAAAGGTTCTGGGGAATTTACCAAACTTCGCGTTTCGATCCCGTTTAAAAGCATAATCTCTGGAAGTTTCAAACTTGGCGGCATCAACACTGATATTCGTGTTACAGGCGAAACAAAGCAAAACTCGATCAAAATTCCTGGCGTCAAACCCTCGAGTTTTCCAGGGGAATTTGCGTTAAAAATTAAAGATGGCAAACTTTCAGGAGCGGCGCAACTTGGCGAATTTGCCTGGAATGGCGACCTGGAACGGGGTCAGGTCAGCCTCAAAAACCTACAGCTCGAGCCGACGGGTGTGGTCATGGCAACTGCAAATTACCGTTTGCAAGGTTCAAACGGGGTGCTGACTGGAAAGCTGAAAGCCACGGGTTTAAACCTTCAAGGCGCAACGCTTCAAGATGCAAGTGGACCATTCACGCTCGAGGTTGGAAAGCGTTTGAACGGTTACTGGAGTGCAGACAAGCTCGAGGCGTTCTTGCAAGCTGACCGCGTGCGCATCAAACCGCGCAATTGGTTGGTTAGCTATTCTGGGCAGCAGGCAAAACTTTCGGGCGATGCAACTTATTTGTTTAACGGCAACCTGTCGGGACAACTGAATGCCAAGACCGACTACGGTGTGATTCAGGCAACGGGTCAAGGCAAAAATATTGTGCTTGACGGAAACCTAGCCTATTCACCGTTGCCAGGTAAAACCGTTTCGGCGCTGGCGAAAGGCAAACTTCAACTCGCACCTTTCAAGCTCACAACCACCGCCAGCATCTCGAGCAGCCCCAACGTTTTAAGCGGCAATGTTTATGCCAACCTCGGCTCGAACCTGATGGCAGGTGGACAAATTTTCACCGCAGGAGGGCGAAAACTCAAGTTGAAATTTGAGAACGGCGTCCTGAACTCGAGTGGCGAGGTGAACTTGAGTGCGCTTGACGCGGTACTGCCGAAATCCTCGCAAGGGCAAATTTCTGGTGTGGCAAAACTCGAGTTTGAGAACACCAATGGCACGGCAAAACTCACAGCCAAAGCCTTTGGAATTCCGATTCTGGCGGATGTCAGCGTTAAGAACAATCAAGTCAGCACCATTGCCAAAGTCACCAATTCGTTGTTGAAGGGCGCAACGGCAAGTGGGCAGGTTTTCCCAAAGATTGACGCACTGCTGACCTACGGTTCGATTCGCGCCTCGGTCAAAGGTCAAACCGATAACCTGACGTTCAAGGCTTTTGGCACACTGCCCAGCAAGCCAGAACTCGAGCGACTTGGCTTGGGAGCGGAAATTAAGAAATTGGGTTTGGATTGGAATCCTGACCAGATTGCGCTATTCGGAACTTTCAAGCAAAACCGCGTGACCCTGAACGGCACGGTGGGCAAGCTCGAGATTCAAACTGGACAGTACAACCTTGCGACCCAAGCGTTCAATGCGAACTGGCGCGGTTCGTTCTCGGCAAGATACCAGAACAAACCGATCACGGTTCGCAATTCGGTTGGGCAAGTTTCCAGCAATAAAACTGGGATTAATTTTAACGTAACCGCCGACAAACTCGAGGGAGAATTTCAAAACCAACGTGTGAATGCGCTGGCTTTAAAGGCGAAAGGTTCAATTGCTGGATCAAAAATCAACCTTGATGTCAGTGCGCAAAGTGTGGACACGCAAGTGCAGGGACAAAAACTCAAAGCCAGCAGTCTGAAGGCTCGAGCATCTTTTATCAGCACTCAGAACTTTGATCTGAATTTGAAAGCCACAACGCTCGATGCCGACATTCAAGGGCAACGATTGAAAGCTTCTAGCCTGATTGCCAACGCAAAAAGTGATGGGCAACTTCGCGGCAATCTGACGGCGATCAGTTTGATTGGGAAGCTGGGTGGGACAGCGTTTGACTTGCAAAACATCAAAGCCGGGGCGCAACCTGTGAATGGCAAACTCGAGGTGACTGCCAATGCAAAAACGGGCAGCCTGAGGGTGCAGAACAATCCGCTGGGTTTCACGAATTTTGAGCTAACTGGCAACCTGAACACCACCAATCCGAACAAATTTGTCAATGCCAATTTCGCGGCGAAGGTTAATGCCCAAAGCTTTAACGCAAAACTCGAGGGAATTTCGGCAAGCACTGAAGATTTGAAAGTCGATGTTGCTCGGGTCGGCTCGAGCATCACAGGAAATTTGAATACTGGAACACTTGTGGCGACGGGTAAAGATTGGCAGGTCGAAACCAAAACACTGGTAGGCAACAACTTTGATGTGGTGCTTGGAAAGCTACTTAGGCTTAAAGCTGACCTTCAAATCTCGAGCGCGGTTGGGACCTACCAAAAGAATCCATTCAAACTCGAGAAAACCAGCACCAGCCTCAACTCGAGCGGCAACAACTTGGACTTTGCTGTTCAAAGCCAAGCACTCGGGGGGCGTTTTGAAGGTTATCAATTTGCGGTATCGCAAGTGGCGGCAAAAGGTCAACTCGAGAATTACAAATTGCAAATTCAAGCTGAACTTGGCAGCGTCAATGCTTTTAAAGCATCAGATCAACTTCTGGTTTCAAAGCTCGAGTTGAATGGTCGGTACAACCTGAAAAACGGCAATGCCAGTGTTGGGAAATTTAAAACCACGAACTTCGCCGGCAACTTGGGACGTGACACGATAAGCGCCCAAACGCTCCAAGGAAATCTGGATTTAACCAATGCGCCGTCGGGGAAATTTGAAGATCTAAACGTAAGCGGCAACATGCTGGGCAGTCTGGTGCAAGGCGTTTATGCGGATCAAGAATTTAAGCTTGAGAATTTCAAACTCAAAGCAAACAAAAAAGCTGCACAATATCAAGCTAACCTCCAAGCCAGCCGCGCCAGTGGTGGATGGCAAAAAATCAAAGCAAACCTTGAGCAATTGAACCTGAATGCCAAACTCGAGAATCAACGCCTGAGCGCCGATGCGACAGGTTTTCGGGCGTCGGGTCAATACCAGGAAGCAATCGCAAGCTTGGCAACATTCAAGTTTGATGGCAAAGTGCAAGGCTCGAGATTTTCTGGGACGCTCGAGACGGGCAAAGCATTTGGTAGTTATCAAGATGCAAGCGCCAATCTTGGGGCGTTAACACTCGAAGCCAGCAGCGACGACGGCGTGATTCAAGGCAAATTGACGGCAGCTACGGCTTCGGGAAAATACAAAAAAGATGCCAGCGCCAACTTTGAGCAAATAGTGTTGGATGCCAAATTGAAAGACAACATTATGACTGGCGATTTGACGGGCGCTCGAGTGACGGGCGCGTACCAAAACGCCAAGGGCAAACTCGAGCAATTTAGATTGAATGGTAAGCTCGAGAACAAGATTTTCACGGGTGACCTTGAAGCCCAACATGCTGACGGGAATTGGAAAGATATCAGCGCCAACCTTGAGCAAATCAAATTGACTGGGAAGTTCTTTGAGGATCAATTGAGCGGCAGGCTACAAGCCGCAAGGGCATCGGGAAAAACCAAAGATGCCAACGCCAACCTTGAGCAATTAAAACTCGAGGGACAGTTTTTGAACAATCAAATTTTTGCCACGCTCGAGGCGAATAGGGGAGTGGGCGTGTACCAAAAAGCCAAAGTTGATCTGAGCCAGGTTAAAGCAGGCGGTAGCTTGATTGATAAGATCCTGAAAGCCAAGCTCGAGGCATCACAAGGTACGGGCAATTACCAGGACGTAAACGCCAAACTCGAGCAACTAAACTTGAATGCCGAAGTAAAAGACGGCGAGCCTCGCGGCGTATTACAGGCGGCATCAGGCAACGGCGGGTGGCAAGACGCAACTGCGAAACTTGGAAAATTTAGCTTGAATCTTCAAAAGTTAGGCGAAAAAACAATCGGCACGCTCGAGGCACAAACGGGCAGCGGAACTTGGAAAAATCTGAACCTCGAGCTGCAAGATTTTAACGCCAACGGAACGTTGCTGGACAAAAACATTAATGGAACACTGAACGCCAAAATGGGTTCGGGACGTTGGAACAATGCAGATTTCAAACTCGAGCAATTTAAAGCCAGCGCGGATTTGATCGGCAAGAAGGTTTCAGGTTCACTCGAGGGAGCAACCGCACAAGCTCTGCGCAATGGCTTGAGCGTCAACTTGGGGGGTTTTAAGAGTTCGGGTCAACTCGAGGGGAACAAAATTTCGGTGAAGCTTGATTCGGATAGTGCGAATGGAAAGACTGAAGACTTTAACGCGTTCTTAAAAGAATTCAATTTGGGTTTAAAAACCCAAACGACAAACAATTTTTCTCAAAACGTTAAGAATGGCTCTTTACGCAGGGTGAACACAAGGTTCACCCCTACAAAAATCAAAAAAACCGAAATCATTTTTGCAAAACAAAAATCAAGCGATACAAGCGCCAACCTGAAACTCGAGAAGGTTCAAGCCTCACTCGAGGTGCAAGGGAAAATCTTAAATGGCACACTCCGAGCCTCGAGCGGAGCGGGAGCATTGGGTGGCGATGCCCTAAGGGCACAGACTTTTCAAGCCAGTACCAAACTGAATGGCTCTAACCTAGACTCGAGCTTTATGGGTGGTCTGGGCGGGACAATTCAAGGACAAGTCTTTGAAAGTAAACTGAGTGCCACGCTTGGTCTGAACCTCGAGCGCGTGATGGATTCGACTTGGCGCGGACAAATTCAATCTGTCTCGAGTGGACTTTCACCAAAATCGGAATCTTGGAAACTCGAGACGAACGGTGCTTGGAGTGCTTTGAATGTTGTTGGCAACGCGCCGAGTGGATTTTTAGCGGCTTTCGCTGGCACGACTTTGCCCAAGCAGCTCGAGACGCTTGTCAACGTCAACGGCTTGGTCAGCCTACCGAAACTCGAGTTCAATGCTGGTGTCAGTGCCAATTTGGGAGCGACTGAAAATGCCATCAATTTGGAGGCTCGAGTGCGCGGGAATCTAAAAACTTGGAACGCAACCGCAAACCTGCAAGATGTCCAAGGTGGAACAGGAAAGATTTCTTTCGGCTCGAGTATGACGGCTGAAGTGGCGCTCGAGAAATTGAATCTTGGTTTATTGTTGGGAACTCAAAGTCTTCTCAGTGGACGTGTGAAGCTCGAGAATCAACGCTTGAATGGTGCGTTGAGTTCTGAGGTTTCTGGTTTTCCGATCAAAGCCAATTGGTTGTCTGACGGTTCGTTTAAAGCCAGTGTCGGCGGAGCTTTGCCGCTCAGTTTAAACGCCGCGAGTTGGAAATTCCCGCTCGAGGTCTCAGCACTGTCAATTAAATCTGGGAAATCAGATTATCCTATCGAACTTGTCGCCATCTCGAGTTTTGATTTGGGGGCAAAATCTGGACAGTTACTCGAGACTTCTGGAACACTTCGGATTTTGAATTATTCGCAAACCGTACCAGGTGGAAAAGTCAGTTTCGAGCCAGCCGAATTGAAATTCTCGGCTTCAATAGGGCAAATTCTGGGAATCCGAATTGCCAGGGGAACAGATGCCTTGGTGTTTGATGGTGAGCGTTGGAATGGCGGTTTGAGTTTGCCGTATTCGGCTTGGGGACAGCGTGCGACGGCTGATATACAAGTCTCGGGCGAGTTGGGCGATCCAAATTTAACGCTCGAGTCAAAGGGTGTTTTGAATTTAAACGCCAAAGCGAACCTGCGCGAGTTTACTTTGAGAGGCGATCTGGATTTAACCGGCACGGCACTTGCACTGCCTAAAAACATTTCAAAAACAGTTCAACCGGGAAGACTGAAATTCGATGCCAGCGGCAACCTCGGGCGGCAGCTCGAAGTCAGTGCAAAACTCGAGAGCGTGAATGCCAAAGTTGATGGTGAAGCGGTGCGACTTGCCGCCCAAGCCAAACTCGAGGGTCAAAACTGGTCGGTGGCTGGCAATGTGGGTTTGGGTCAAACCTCGAGCAGCGATTTTCAGATCGGCAACACTGGTTTTAGCGCCGATCAACTCGATCTGGACTTGCGTTTGCTGCGCATTGTGGGCGTTTCTGCGAGTGGTCGGGTCAGTGGAAGCATGGCTGTTCCAGATTTCAAACTCGAGGCGGGTTCTGGGGCGTTAAAACTCGAGCGACTGAAAGCCTTCGATATCACGGCGGACGGCGCAGTCCAACTCGAGGCTGGGCAAGTGAACGCGCAGCTCGGCGGAGTGCTGCCAGGAAAATACACATTTGCGATTTCGGGCGGCTTGTACCCGCAAGCCAATGCCAATTTGAACCTGGACGGTTTGCGCGGGGAACTGCTGGGCGATGCGCGTGAAACCTCGAGAAACCTTAAACTGAATGCCTCTGGAACGCTATTAAAGAAAATCACCAAACTCGAGGCAAGTTTGATCGGTTCGCAAATCACTGCCAACGCAGCCTGGGACGTGGCAAACCTCAATGCCACAGCCGAACTGAACTCGGGCGGCGTCAAAGGTACGGGGCAAATTTCTGTCCCAAGTTTGGCAGAATTGCAAGAGCTTCTTGGGCAAAAACTTGAGGGCAATTTGCAAAGCGACTTTGAGTTTCAAAACCTGGACGTCAGGGCGCACAACCTGACAGGAACGGTTGAAGGCGTGAAACTTGCTGGCACACTGCAATTTAAGAACGCTCAACTCGAGGCGCAACAACTCAAGCTCGAGTATCAGAATGCCAAAGCCGAACTCAACGGCGGCTTATTCCCAAATTTGAAAGCCAACTTCAAAGGCGATTCGAGTTTTGACTTTGCACCTGCAACATTTTCGGGCAGTGCGACGGGTACATTTGAGCGCCCAGAGGTCTTAGCCACGGCGCTTCTTGGTACGGCAAGTTTTGGTTTGATTGCCCCCAGCACAAGACTCGAGGCGAGATTTGACGGTAAACGCTTTAACGTTTCGATCACCGGCGAGCAAGTGCTTGGCTTATTGGAGGGCAGCCTGAGCGGACTCGAGCAAGTCAACTTGCGCCTGAAAAAAGCCAATGCCATTTACCAAGACAGCTCGCTCGAGCTTGACGGTACAATGTCCTGGTCGCAAGGTTCAGGTTTTAGGGGCTTGATGAACTCGAGCGGCAAACTGCTGGATGAACCCGCCAAACTCGAGCTGATTGGACGCAACGATTTGGCATTGGCGCTGAATTGGCGCGGTGGTCGTGTCAATGCGGTCTTGCCTGGAAACATTAGCCAAGATTTAAACGCCAAACTCGAGCTTGAACGCTTTGATATTGGCGCACTGTGGCGCAAACCTGGGCAGTTGACTCTGGCGGCGAACGGCGAGGCGCAGGGTACTTGGACAAAACCACAGGTGAACTTAACGGGCAAGCTCGATGATGCTCGAGATGATTTAGATGCCGATCTGAACCTCAGTTATTTGAATGGTCTTGCCAAAGCCCAACTCGAGGGTGAAAAAATTCAGATTGCTGCCGATTCGAACGACGGTCAATGGCAAGCCAAAGCTGTGTTCAAAAACGTTCAACTCGAGCCTCTGTTGCCTGTCAATCTGGGCACGCTCGAGGTTTCGGGTGTCGTAAGTGCCAGCGATGCTGGACAGGGCTTACAAGCCAAGCTCAGCGAATTGCAAGTGAGCGCTGAACTCGGGCGAATCGGGGCGGTGTCGTTGGTGGGGAATGCCGAATATACACAGAATAAAGCGATCACAAATCTGAAGGCATCTCTGCTTGGCGGTGAAGTCAGTTTGGTCGGCGCACTCGACTCGAGTCTTAAATCGGACGGTATTGACGCGAAGTTGAGCAACATTAACCTCGAGTCTTTTGGGGTGCAGGGCATTGTCGGCGGCGCGTTAAAACTTTTCGGAGAAGCCAGCGATCCGAACGTGATGGGCGATTTAAAACTCGAAAATTTCCGCCCTGGTCGCAAAGACGATTGGACGGCAAATGCACTGGTTGCCGTCAGCAGAAAGCTACTGAACCCACAACTCGAGGCAAACATGACATTTTCGGGCAGCGCCAGTGGCAACCTCAAACTGAGCGCCCGAGATTTGTTGGGGGCGATCAGTCTTGGCGTGATCGGTCAAGCCAAAGTTTACGGCGTGGAATTTAATGGCTCGCTCGAGGGTAATTATCCAAATTTGGCAGGCACGGCTGACCTGCGCCTTCCAGGATTGCCAGATTCAATCTCGAGCCTTAATGTGCGCGGAACGGGTGAGGGTTTGTATCAAATCAACCTCGAGAACGCAGTGCCAAATTCCATGCCTCGCTTCGCTCAAGCAGCAGGCAGCATCAAACTCGAGCCTGGTACAGACCGTTTTAATCCAAAGATTTCGGGCGAGGTGGTGCTGGGTTTAGAGCTAAAGTCTGTGCTGGAAGCGGCTGCGGGTCGTGCCACAGGGAATGCCATTTTGAGCGGTTGGGTCTTTAAACCCGCCGTCAATTTCACGGGCAATTTAAGCCAAGCAAAATTCTCGAGCATCGTTGCGCCAGACATGAAACTGTTTGTCAATTGGTCGTTTGAGAAACTGGCGAGCAAAGCCTTGTTTGAGGGTGGCGAGATAGCCTGGGACGGGGTCAACGCCAGCGTCAGTAATTTAGGGCTTGTTGCAGGTTCTCAGAGCATTAAACTCAACGCTAGCGGCATCACTTCGCCCGCGCTCGACCTGGGTTTCACTGGTGAATTGAGTGGTACTGCAAACGGTGAGATCGTTGGGCGCTACACCAAAGACAACCTAAACTTGGACATCAATGCCACCAGCAACGGCATTAGCGCCAAAGGCAATGCCAGTGCCAGCCAAACCAAAGGCTGGACTGGAGCATTGGCGATTGATGGTTTGCCCAAACAAAGTTTGTACGGCATTGAAAGCGAAAATTCTGGTGTTGCCAGCTTACAGCTTTCGGGTGCATTTGACGCTCCAAAGCTCGAGGGCGATGTTTACAGCCTTGGAATGAGACTCGGTTTGACCGCAAATCTTCAACCGCTACTCGAGGTCAAACTCGAGTCCAAACTTAACCCAGATCCGAACGGCGCGAACTTGGGTGGCGTTCAAGCGAATGGCACAATTGCCCTGGATGCCAAAGGCAATCTTTTAGGCAGTCTCGAGTATCAGGAACGCGCCACGACAATCAAATTTTCACCGTCTGGCACTTTGGCTCAGCCTAAAGCCGTGCTCGAGGCAAACCAAGGCAAAATAACTGCCAAAGCCAATGTCTCACTTCTGGGCAGCGATTTACTGAATGATTTACGTGCTGCGCTCGAGGTTCAAGATGGTACAGACACGGGTAAATTTACGCTCGAGAAATCCAGATTGGTTGGTAAAATACCAAAACTCGACTTGGCGGCTTTAGAACTTGAAGGTTACGGTGGCAGTTTGAGTTTAGATGCCAATCTCGAGTTACAAAATTCCCAAACGTTGCTGGCAGGAACAGCCAAGGCGAACTGGTTAAATGTCAAAACGCCATTCGAGATTTCGGCTTTGGGCTGGCAAATTGACGGCACTGGCAGCGCTTTGTTCTCGAGCGAAACCAACAAACCCGCCCAAATTGCGCTCGATTATGCCGGAACGCCAGGCACAGCCAAAGGGCAGTTTCAACTCGAGAATGACTTATGGCAAGGAGATTTAAAACTTGATCTGAACGGTAAAAATAATAAGGGCAAGATTCAGGGACAGATCAGCCTGGATGCCAAAGGCATTCGGGGCAAGCTTTTGGCGCAAGCTTTCCCGATTGAAGCCAGTGGGTTAAGCGCCACGACCACTGCCACGATTGTGCTCAATCAAGATTCTTTCACTGCCAATGGCACAGCTCAAACCTTGGGTGGTAAAGCCAGATTTGAAGGCAGTGGCGGGATTTCAAACCTGTTGCCCGCGCTCGAGGCGTATACCCACAGTGCGCCCGACAGCAACCCGTATTCGATCACCGCCAGCCTTGATACGGTCAAACTCGAGGAGATTGCGGTTGTGCATCAATTTGCGCCCAATGCCAAAGGACGAATTTATGGTGGTCTGCAAATCGTGGATGGCATTACGACGTTTTTGATCAGCGTGCCAGATTTGACCTTGCCCAGCACCACCGACAACAGCAGCACGGGCGAAACCCACGTGCGATTGCAAGTTTCGGGTTCGGCGGCAGACTCGAGTATCCGTTTTAAGGGCACGCTCGGTAGCAGCAGACAACCCAACCAGAACGAAACCGAAACGGCGCTGAAGCTTAACGCTTACGGCGATTCAGATTTTCAAGGTTCTTACGACGGTGAAAGTATTACCGGTAATCTGGATTTGCGCAACGCGCCGTTTCATGCCCTTTTGGGTTCGGTTTTCGGCGCATTGCCAGGTACGGCACTGGTGACTGGCATCGCACGTTACGACATTCCAATTAAAAACCCGCTCTTAGGTAATGTTAAAGCCTCGTTTGAAAAACTCGAGATCGGTGAAGGGCAAGACGCCCTGATCGGTGCGGCAAGCGCGGTCTTCAGTAAGGGTAACCTCGAGTTGGACAGTTTGCGCCTTCGTTCCAAAAACGGTGGTGAATGGCTTGGGTCGGGGCGTTACAGTAAAAATCTGGTCAACCTTAAACTGGGGTTTAGCAACACCAGCTTTACGCCGGTGCTCGACCTTTTACCCACCCTGCGCGGTTTAAACCCAGAAGCCAGCGGCACGCTCAACCTCGAGTTAAAAGGCGAGTACGGCAAGCCTGACGCGGTGTTGAATGTCGAAAACTTTAAAGGCAGACTGGCTGGCGTTCGTTTAAATGCCAAGCAGTTAAACGGTACGTTGGCAAACAACAAACTCGAGATCAAAGGGCAGGTCACCACCGATGAAAGTTTTAACGCGGCGCTCGACACGACTGCCACCGCAAATTTGGTTTCGTGGACGCCGATCAAGCTCGAGAATCTGGAAGCCAGGGCGACAGGTTCGTTGGAGGTCAGTCCACTTGGACGCATTGAAAACATCAACGCCAGAGCGTTCGGCGATTCGGGTGGTTTTAAACTCGAGGCAATTGCAACCAAAGGCGGCGCGATGACCATTACGGGTGATATTTCACCGCGTTTAAATCTGAAGATGGTTGGCAAGGATTTGGTCTTTAAAATCCCAGATTATTTCCTGTCCGACAGTTCAATGGACGCCAATCTCGAGATGCGCGGCGACGGCAGAGATTACCTGATGAGCGGCAATGTCGTGGTTAACAGGGCGCTGGGTAGCCTCAATCAAGGCAAGACCGAACCCAAACCAGTCCTCACCTCCCAACCTGAAACCGAACAACGCAAAAACCCGGTCTTTGAACGCATCAAATTTCAAGGCATTCGGATCAAAGCCCCCAGCGGTCTGAAAATCAACGAATCGCTCCTCAAGCTCGAGGCTGGCGGTGATCTTCAACTCGGTGGCACCTTGGCAGCCCCAGAACTGAACGGTGCAGTCGAGGCACTCGAGGTTAGCGGCAGTAAAGGCGTGCTGAAGCTGGGCAGTTACAATTACAACCTCAGTTCAGTGAACGCCAGTTTTAACCAAGTCTCAGGAATTTACCCGACCATTCGCCTGGTCGGAAAAACCAGCATCACCACCGCACTGCGCAACCTCAGTGACCCGAACGATGTTAAAACTAAACCTCTAGACGTCACTTTGGTGTTAACCGTGACCTTTAAACGCGACGCTCAAGGCAACCTGAAGATCAAAACCGACACCCAACTCTCGAGCGTCGCACCAGACGGTTTTGCCAACCCCACCGAAGCCGATTTGTACTCGCTCGTGACCCTCAACTCGAGCCAAGGCATTTCGATTGGCGGGGTCAGTCAAAGCGCCATCAACACCGTCTTGACGGTTTTTATTCTGAATGAGGTGTCTCGAGCCTTCAAAGAACAAACGGGTCTGGATTTGAACATTGACACCAATCTTTTTGATGAACTCTTGAACAAACCCGAAGACGCCCGCAACATCAACGTCAGTTTTAGCATCGGCGCAGACTTGACCGACCAATTGCGTTTGGGCGTCAACCTCAATCTGGGCAGAACCGACTTTAGTTCCAACCGTATTTTGCAAAGCACGATTTTTCTGAATTACACCACCATTGACAACGCCTTCAGCATTAAATTTGCGCTGCCGTTCGAGCTGCAAAACAACGCCACCACCAACACCGCGCAATTTACGGGTTTTGATCCAGAAGCCAGCTTCTCCTGGAACTTTGCTAGCATTTGGTCGCTGACCTTCGGCATCGAACTGAAAGACTTCTTAAAAGAATTCCGCTTTAAACTCGGCGTGACCTTCCGCTTTTGAGCCTCGAGTTGTGCCGTGATACCATGACTTTTGGGAAAGGAACACGGTCGCGCACAGACAAAGTGTGAGGAAAGTCCGGGCTTCGCAAGGCAGGATGCCAGCTAACGGCTGGGCAGCGAACGAACCAGCCCGTAAGGGACAGGCGTGAAGCTGACGGAAAGTGCAACAGAAAACAAACCGCCCGGTCACACGGGTAAGGGTGAAACGGTGCGGTAAGAGCGCACCAGCAAGCTTTGAGAAAAGTTTGGCTCGGTAAACCCCATCTGAAGCAAGGTCGTATGAGCCAAGGTTCGCCTGACTGTTTGAGGCTCGAGGATACCGCTAGAGGCACGCAGCGATGCGTGTTCGAGATAGATGACCGTGACCTGGCAACAGGGACAGAACCCGGCTTATGACCTTTCCCAGCCCTCGCGCAAGCGAGGGTTTATTGCTTTAAGCAACCCACAAACTCATCATGCCCCACTGTTCAATTTCGCCAATGTCAAGGTGTTCTGCGCCGTAAGAGCCGTACAAAGCGCGTTCGATTCGTAAATCTGGACCAATCAAGAAATCGGCAGGCATTCGCAAGGCTTCACCGTCTGGGCTGCCATGTTTAATGCCAAGCTGAACGCCGCTGAGGTAAGTTTTAAAAGCTTTGGGATTCAGAAATCCAAACAAACTCTTTTGCGTGCCGTACAAATCATGAACCAAATCGTCTGGGTCACCAAGCAATGGAAATGGCGGTTGCTGCGAACCCACGCGTTCACGCATACTTTCGACGCTCGAGCCGAACACGCCAACCACGCTGATCCCTGCGGCTTGAAGACGAGGGTAAGCAAGTTTTAGTTCATGAACCCGTAGATTGCACATCGGGCAACCCGCGTGGCGAAAAAATGATAACAACGTGCGTCTGCCGCGCAACATTCCCAGGTTAAAAATGTTGCCGTCCATTGCGGACAGCGAAAAGTGAGGGGCAATAACACCAATCTCGAGCCGCACGGGTTTGCGGGTAATACTGCGCTGTCCTTGGGTGTCTTCAACAAAGCCAAGTTCTTCGAGTTTAAAAATGCTTCTGGCAACGTCATCAAAACGCATCACGGTCTTTGAGCCGATTTGAGCCACAGTCAAAGTGCTATCCAAAGCATTCAAGACGCTCCAATCGGCGGCGTTAAGTTGGGTTTGAATCTGGGTGTAATCAGAAATACCAACCACCGCAAACACCTGGTCATGCCCGAGTTGATCGCCACCAAACCGATTCAGCTCATCTAACCGTCTTGCCATGTCCAAGCCCAGACTTTCAATCTTTAAACCAGGCTCGAGAAAAGCCGGCGGGGTGTCCATCGGCGTAAACTCAAAACTACCATTGGTGTTGTCCCAAACGGGCAGCAAACCAATTTCAGCTCGAAGTTTTAAGGCTCGCCCTAAAGCCTCCGTAGGGACGGCATTCGATTCAATCCCCTGCGTTAAACCCGTCATAAATTGTGTTACGCGATCAAAGGGAACGCCAAGCCGCAATAACGTTTCAGAAGTTCGTGGCACGTTCCGTCCAATCACGCCACCCAACCTACCGCGTTTAAACGAGAATTTTACCTCGAGCGATTCCTGGGTGGTTTTAACGTGCAGCACACCAGATTTCATGCCGCTCGAGATGACCGTGAAGATTTCTGGTAAGGACAGCACATTGAGGGGACTGGAAAACGTTTCGGGAACGATGCTCGGCATACTGTTCATACGCAGACCTTAGCTATTTTGGATGTTGCTCACCAAAAATTCTGCCAGGTCACAATGCTTTTGACAAGCGCAGTTTCAAAACGATTTCAAAAGAATCAAGTTTAGATTTCTTTTTGAACTCGAGCTGCCTGACTTGCGTATCTGAAGTTATGAATAAATTCTTGCTTGGTCTGGTGTTGTTTACCGCCTGTTCTACCTCAGCACCCATCATGCCACCAGTGAGCACAGAAACAGTTTTGCAAACAGGTTCGTTTTACCCTGTGGTGCATGCTGGTTCTGGCACAGTTAAGATTGTTCAGCAAGCTGATGGCAAGCGGGTTCTTAGGCTCGAGAATTTTACGACTGACAATGGACCTGTGATTTACGTTTGGCTGTCAACAGCGATTGAACCTAAAACTTCGGCAGCAGTCAGTACCAATGTTGGGGATTACGAACAAATTGGCGATCCAATTTCTGCTGGTACAAGCTATCCGATTGTCAGGCAAGACTTTGATATTCCAGATACAGTGAATCTCTCGAGTTTTAAAAGTGTGGTGATCTGGTGCGTCAAGTTTAAGGTCAATTTCGCGGCGGCGGTTTTGCAAACCCTCTAAATTTGCTTGAGATTTTGAGGGTATCATCGAAGACAACAGCGATTATTGCGATTTCGTTAGACTCAATTTTTTGTGTGGCATGGTTATGCTGATGGTTGGTTCATTGAAATCATCAGGAATAAGTTCAAGTTTGACCCTGTATCCCAAACCTTCAGCCACTCGAGCTACAGTGCGTAACTCGAGTTCGGTGTTGGCGCGTTCCATTTCCATGATGCGGGTTTGGCTTAATTCGAGTTGTAATGCAAGCTGACGGCTGCTCAGTTTGCGGCGTTTTCGTGCTTGACGTAAACCGTCACCAACAGTTTGCACGGCAATCAATTGTTCTAAAGTGTTCGAGAATTCTTCAAAATTTTCTTCGACAAATTGCGCATTGTTTGGAACATCCACCTCTCGAGGTGGAGTGCCAAGCATGGCTTGAAGTCTTTCGGCAGTGTTTTGTTTCATACTGACCTCGCTTTTTTGTTGTACCAAATGGGTTGGATGGCTTGGTTCGCTTCGATGGCTTCCATGATTTCCAGACCGTCACCCAGTAAAGTCTGTGTTGCTTGGTCTGTGTTTTTGCATTCGGCATGATAGATAAAAAATCTATTCTCTGTGCCGTGTAAAAAGTAAATCCTTGCACCGCCCTCGGAGGTTCGGTCTTTAAGTTCCCAAAGCACGCCGCCCAAGTGTTTTCGATAACGGCTTTCAAGTCCGTTTTGGCACAGGTCACCGATCATTTGCTTGCATTTCTGAGCACAGATTTGTTTGCTTAAGTGCATCTCGAGTAAATCTTCGATAATCAAAGGATTTTTGCGGTTGAGGTGTTCAGGATGCCACGGGTAAATAATTCTCGGACGAGTTCGGTTCATTTGTTTCCCTATCGTACTGGATAATGTATAAGATGCGAACAGTTTAGACTGTTCAATAGATATTGTCAATCAACTTTTGTCTGTTTCGCCCGTGATTCTTAATGTTTACAAGTTTTGTATTTTAAGTAACCACATCCCAATCAAATCCAGCGTAGATTCTCGAGTATGAAACTTGACCCCAACGTTCTCAAATTTAACCAAATCGCCATTATTGCATTCCTAATATTGGCGTTCTTGCTGCAACAACCAATCATTGTCGCGTTCGTTGCCGCCGTCATGCTGCTCGGCACGTTCTACCCAAAACTCGCCCCCTTCAAAAACATTTACTCGAGCTTTGTTCGTCCCAGCCTCGGCATTGCCAAAAACCTGGTTGAAGACGATCCTCGAGCGCACAATTTTGCCCAGGGCGTTGGTGGTAGCGTGCTGGTCATCTCCAGTTTGGCGTTTTTACTTGGCTCGAGCGTTGTCGGTTGGGGCTTGGGCGTTGTTGTGATTGCCCTGGCAGGACTGAATTTGACCACCAACATTTGCGTTGGTTGCTTCTTGTACTACCAATTTAAACTCGCCCGTTTCGCCCTGGCGTCCCGAGCCAGTTAAACTAAAGTGTGAACTTACCAGAACTAACCACGCTCGAGGGAACGCTTGGCAGAATTTGCCGCGCCAGACTCGAGGACTATGCCAATGCCAGTCTTGAACTGGGTGAGGCTCGAGAATCCAAGCACCGTTTTGAAAATGCTTTAAATGGCGCGGGATTGAAACTGATCGCCGAAGTCAAACGCTCCTCACCACGCGGTGCGGTTTCGCTTGGGCTAAACGCGCTCGAGGCGGCAAGGGCTTACGCTGTAGGTGGCGCGAGTGCCTTGTCCGTTCTGACCGAACCCAGAGATTTCAACGGTTCGCTCGAGGATTTGATCGAGGTTGTGAATAACCTTGATTTGCCCGTGTTGCGCAAGGATTTTACAGTTCATCCGCGTATGTTGCTCGAGGCGGCAGACGCAGGAGCAAGTGCCGTTTTGCTGCTGGTCAACGTTCTCGAGCAAGACACCAAAAGCTACCTGGATGCAAGCCATCACCTTGGTTTAGACGCCCTGGTCGAAGTCCACACCGAGCGTGAACTCGAGATTGCCCTGGCAAGCAATGCCAGAATCATTGGCGTCAACAACCGCGACCTCAAAACCCTGGACATCAATCTTGGGACGGCTCCCCGCGTCGGCTTGCTGGCTCGAGAGTACGATTTTGAAGGCGTGCTGATAGCATTATCAGGCTATTCAAACCGCGCCGAACTGATCTCGCTTGAGGGGGTTTTTGATGCGGTCTTGGTTGGCTCGAGTCTGGCAGGTTCGGGGTCAATCGAGGCGTCCACCCGAGCCTTGCTTGGATGTTGATAGGTTTTATCAATTGTTAAACTCGAGCGCCTTTATTTCGAGCGCCTGCTACATTTCATCTCGCTTCCATGTTGTACACTCAGTCTGACCGTAAGCGATTACAAAAACAGTTTGTATTGTCATGAATTTACGTCCAGGACTCTGTAAACTCGCCAAATCGTCATATATTGACAATAACGCGGTACGATTGCTTTAGCAGGTATTTACACCCCCCAAGGAATCCCATGATGCGAGTCATCCAACCCCCCACCTCTGACCTTGAACATGCACTTGTGAACCTTGATGTTTCGCAACAAATGGTTCTCAAACTCCGCACCGGTCTGATAGACGGACACCGCCACACCCTGCGCGAGATCGGCGCTTTTCTGGGCGCGACCCGATCTGAAGCCCGCAGCCTGGAATGGGCGGGATGGCAAAAACTCGAGCAACTGGCTCGAGATGACCAAAACACCCACGTTGCGGTGTCGTATTTGCTGTCGAAATTGACGCGACCAAAAGCGAAAAAGCAAATTACAAATTAGGGATAATCAAGCATCATTTTCAGCGTCTTCGATCTCAATGATCGTAGATAAACTGCCTGTTTGAATATAGCCTGCTCGAGAATACGACTCGGGATGATGATGGTCGCCGCCTTGAGATGTATCTGAAAACCGAAAATGCGAAACCCAAAATGCTAGATTTTCGGCAGAACCCACTACAGACAGTTCATGGTTTGGTTCAATTGAAATCTTAATTGGACTATTTTGTTTGGTGATTCTTAACGCGTGTAATAGTGCATTATAGGGCGCTGGATTTTCCAATGTTGACGCAAGTTTAACGAATTCGGTTGCTCGGGAAACGACAAATGCTTGTAATTTTTCTGCAAGCTCGTTGAGTTCAACCAATGAGCCAGTAATCATTGGATCAGAACCCTCTGAGAAATAAATTTTCATATTCTATCGTTCCTTATCCAATAAACAGATTCTCGAGTTACAAAACCTCGAGATTAAACCTCAAACTCGACCCGAGGTATGCCAGACTGCCGAATAATGGCTTGGAGCGTACCAATACGCAATTCAGCATGGTTTGGGACTGGCACTGTGATGGTCGAATCTTCAAGTTGTCTTTGCATGATGATATGACTTCCACGCTGCCTGACCTGCATAAAGCCATTTCTCGCAAGAATCAGGTAAACGTCGCGTCCAGAAAAAACACCCAACTTACCCAACAGCGACTTCCAATTGAGTCACGTAGACTTCGTTATGGACACGCGATTGAATCTCGTTTGGCGAAGCTGTCTCAAAAAACAACTCGAGTGCCTCCCGAAGATTTTCTCGAGCCTCTTCGATGCTGTCACCTTGACTGGCAATATCAAGTTCTGGGCAAAGTGACACATAACCGTTGCCTTCACGTTCGATTAAGGCTGTAAATTGTTTGAGCATCAAACACCTCTATGGTTTCGGTTTAGATTACCCTGCCAGCACCAAATTCGCATATTTCAACAACAACTTTTTCGTCCCAACATCACTGCCAAAAGCTATCATTACCTCTTGCCGATCACCAGCACCAGTCACCGCCAGCACCTTACCCGCCCCAAACTTGGGATGCACAACGCCCTCACCGCCCTTCAAGCTCGAGATTGCACCTCCAGCTTGCTCGAGTTGCACCCGAAGCGCTGGCGGGACCCTGTGCGCGTCCACAGGGGCAGTTGCTAGTGATTCGTTGAACAGATTGACGGGAACAAATAAATCTTTGGGAATGTCGTCCAAAAACCTCGAGTCCTCTGAGGGCATGGTTTTGCCGTACACCTGCCGCGATTCGGCGAGGGTCATGGTCAGGCGTTCCATTGCACGGGTGATTGCCACGTAAAACAGACGGCGTTCCTCTTCCAGCCCTGCAATGCCTTCCGCGATGCTCGAGCGGTGCGGCAGTAAACCCTCTTCCAGCCCGACGATGAAGACCTCTTCAAACTCGAGTCCTTTGGCATTGTGCATGGTCATGAAGGTCACGGCTTGTTCGGGAACGTCTTTGTTGTTGCGTTTTGTTTTGGCATCGTCCACGTTCGAGAGCAACATCGCATCATCTAAATAGGCTTCAATGTTGCCGTGGTTTTCGTTGTCCCATTCGGCGGCGGCGTTGACAAGTTCGTTCAAGTTTTCGATTCGCGCTTCAGCTTCGGCTTTGCTGGCGGTTTTCATTTCGGTTTTCAGCATCTCGAGATAACCCGTGGCATCAATGGTCAGTTTCAAGAATTCTTCGGCGCTGTGCTCTCCTGCGTACTCTGAAAGCTCGAGGATCAATTTGGCAAATTCGCTGGCGTTCTTGCCGCTGCGCTCGAGGATTTCATCGGCTTGAATGAACGCGGTCAGCAAACTGGTGTCGTTGGCTTTCGCCCAAATCTCGAGTTTTTCAACGCTCGAGTCACCAATGCCGCGACGTGGACGTTTCAGGGCGCGTTTGAGTGCCAGATCGTCGGTGGTGTTCACGGCAAGCCGTGCGAATGCCAGCATGTCTTTGATCTCTTGGCGTTCGTAAAAACTTGTGCCGCCAATCAGCCGCACCCGAATTTGTGAACGCATGAACCGTTCCTCGAGCACCCGCGATTGCGCGTTGGTGCGGTACAAGATTGCAATTTTATCGAGGCTTATGCCCGTGGCTTGCAAATGCGCAATCCTGTTGGCTACAAATTCGGCTTCGGCGCGGTGGTCTGGGGCGCGGTACAAACGCACGGGTTCGCCGTCGGGTTTGACGGCACGCAAGACTTTCTCGAGGCGTTCGGAGTTTTGTTCGATCAGTTTGTTTGCCACCGCCAGAATGCGGGCGTTGGAACGATAATTCTCCTCGAGTCTGTAAATGGCGGCGTCCAAGTAATCGTTTTGGAAGTCCAGAATGTTTTGAATATCCGCACCACGAAATCTGTAAATCGATTGGTCCGGGTCGCCAACCACAAGAAGATTGTTGTATTTCCCTGAAAGCAGCTTGGCAAATTCGTATTGCGCTTTGTTGGTGTCTTGATACTCATCAACATGAATAAAAACCGCACGGTTCTGTATTTTCTCGAGAATCTCGGATTGTTCTCTAAAAAGCTTGACGGTTAACGTCAGCAGATCACCAAAATCAATCGCGTTGGTGCGGCGCATACTGCTTTCGTAACGCCTGTAGCCTTCAACCGCGACCTCGAGCGGCATTCCCGACATCCACTCGTCGCCTTCGCGTGCCAGGTCTTCAGGTGTCCAGAGGTTTGATTTGGCTTTGTCAATAATGCTGCGCAAATACCTGGGGTTGAATTCGGCGGCACTCGGAATCCCCTCGAGCGCGGCTTTCATGACATCGAGTTGATCGGAGTCATCATAAATCGTAAAACCGGATCGCAAGCCGACAAATTCGCCGTAAGCTCTTAAAATGCGCACGCCGCTCGAGTGAAAAGTGCTGACCCAAAGCTGTTCGGCTTGTACGCCAACCAGTTCGTTGATGCGGGTTTTCATTTCGCTGGCGGCTTTGTTGGTAAAAGTAACCGCAAAAATTTCGTTCGGGTACACCCCGTGATGCTCGAGAAGATGTCCGATGCGGTGAACCACGGTTTTGGTTTTGCCAGAACCAGCGCCAGCCACGACCAGCGCAGGACCCTCGTAATGTTCGGCGGCGGCGCGTTGCGCGGGATTTAAGGCAGCTAACAGGGGAGAGGTGGTGTTCGACATCTAGCCGAGTATACCGCTCGAGCGGCGGGATTACGATAAGAACGTAATCGAAATTTGGTGATTCGAGCACTCACAAGAAAGTAAAGAAATCCTCCCGAATAAAGTGCTTTTCAAACTGAGCGACCTGTTTGTAGTCGCGTCCATTGAAAGCAAAGTAGGTGCTTGGATGATCGCAGCAAGAACCGTGTGTCATCAGCCGTAGAACTGGAAAACCACGAATGCGGGTGTCCTGAAGGGTGTCCTGAAGGCTGTAACCAAAATAGCCAATAAAATCTGCCAAGACCAAACGGTAACGGTGTTTTTCCCACAAGAAAAAATAAACGCTTTCGTTGTGTCCGCCAAAGCAGCTCATAAAAACAGGGTCGGCGTGACCATCGCGGTTAAGGTCGAGCCAATCAACTGGGTCTGGGTGTTCTTCACAAATTTCTATTTTGTAAAACTTAAAAATCCGTTGCCGCTCGAGCTTAGAAATCTGAATCTTGAATTTGACCCCCATATCTCGAACATTGCCAACATTGACCTTGCTTTCGCGTTTATACCGTGCTCGAGATTTGGCTTGCGAACGTTTTAAGAATCCAATGCGATCCGTGTAAACGCGGTCTAAACATTGACTCGATTGGCAAGTGTCACGGATGCTCTGTAACCAAAGCGTTTGGACTGCCCGTAACTCGAGGGTGGCATACGACATATCGAGCGCCACGCCAAATTCATAATTTAAAGCGCGATCTAAAAACCCCAATTTGGGCGTGCGACAAATCAAAACCTCAAGCCGAGTCAACTTGCTCGAGCATGAAAAGGCGGGCAAGCCATTTAAGAATTTCAAGCGCCGCCGAAATGCTTGTTCTTGGCAAAAATCGTTTTGGCATTTGGTGCTCGTTGCCGCCCGCCATTGCTGACTTTGCTCAGTTGAAGCTTCACCAATGCCCCAACCGCGTTGTAATTCTTCCTCGAGCCGCGAGAGTTTGCGATCCAACTCGTGAATCGTGGCGTTCTGGCAAATGCGGCGTTCAAAATCGTTTGGTCTCTCGAGCGAACAGGTGGGGTCGATTTTGGCTTGGGTTTGTGCCGTTGTACCGAAGTTGCATAGCAAACCGACCAGCGAAAGAATCATAAGACTCGTGACGTTAAATTTGAGCACAGTTCGAGTATAGCAATCAATTTTAGATTCCCAGCAAACCCAGTAACGCTCCAGTGACGGTGCATTGTTTAGCCTTCATGCAGGTCAAGGCAAGCGTCACTCGAGTCTTCAATGTTCAGGCTTGCAAACCTCGGTGTTGGCAGATTCTTTGGAGGCACACCGTTTGAAAGGAGAAGGTATGAAAGTCGTTCAATATGGTGTTTCAAAGATGTTGATTGTTGGTGCTTTGGCGGTTTTAAGCGGCTGCAACCCGACAAAACCAAGTGTGGACTTTAGTTTGGCGTTTAATCCTGCCACGCTCAACCTGGCAGTTGGTGCAATCGGCAATTCGACGCTGGCACTGACCGCCATTGGCGGTTTTGATGTCAACCAAAACCCAACTGAAGTTTCCGTGGCTGGGGCGATGTTCGGCACGGGCGAGGGTAAAATTCAGGTTGGCGAGCAAACCCAAATCGATGCCACCAAAAGTTCGTTCCCGTTTACAGTCGGTGCAAACGTGCCAACGGGGTCTTATGACATGACCTTAAACGTGACCTTGGGCGGCTTAAAACGCTCCGCCAACATCACCATCAAAGTTGGAGTGCCAAGCACCACCGTAGCAAATCCAAGCAATTTAACCGCAACTGTGATCTCGAGCAGCCAGATCAATTTGGCTTGGACTGCCGTCACCAACGCCACAGGTTACGAGATTGAACAAAAAGTGGGGACGGCGTTTCAATCGCTCGGCACGGTCACGACCCCAAGTGCCCAAATCACCAACCTTGACCCAGGCACCGCCTACACTTTTCGGGTCAAAACCAAAATCGGCGTAAACTCGAGCAGCGGCACTGAGACCAGCGCCACCACGCAATCTGGCAATCAGCCGCCAACCTCGAGCAAGATTGGTTTTGTCAGCATTTCAGAGAGTTTAATTATGGGCAACACCACCCGCACAGGGTCGGCAGTATTTTATGAGGCGCAAAAAAACGAACCCCCAACCGTTGGCGGTTTTGGTGCAACGCCAGACAGTTGTCTGGTGCTGAGCGCAGGACAAAACCAACCCCCGCAACCCGCCAGTTTAAAACCTTTGGATGCAGGCACAGAATTAAGTCTGCAATCAGGCTCGAGCGTCTACACCAAACTGCTGAAAACCGCGATTTCTGGCAGCATTTTTTACAGCAACAACCCAATAACGCCATTGGTTGCCGTACCAGACAATTTGACCCTCAGCATTCCAGGCAGCGTCACGGGTTTTCCAGCTTTTACGAACGTCGCTCTGCCTGCATTTCCAGCAGATTTTTCTGTCACTGCCCCAGCCAACGGAGACCCTTTGGCGCTGGACGGCACGATCACCTGGGACGGTGGTTTAAACGCCAGCAACAGCATGAACGTGTTTATTTCCTCGAGCCTCAAAGATGGTCCTGGCGCGATCTGCTTTGCCATTGACGACGGTTCGTTTACCGTGCCAGCAAACGTCAAAAGCGCTTTTGAGACAGCAGGTGCGACGACTGCCCAATTGTTCTTTCTGTCCCGAAGCGCCAGCCGCAGTGAAACTGCCAACGGGGCAACGCTCAATTTAAGTGTGATCCGCAGCAAATTTATGTTGTAAATCTCGAGTAAAAAGGGGAGACCATGCGAAAATTGTTCATTCTGATCTTGTTGATGTTGGGTTTTACAGCCTGTCCTGTCACGCCCGCAACACCCAAAGTGGCTCGAGTCGAAATTACGGGCGGGACGGGTTTGTTCACGGCTCTGGGACAAACGAGCATGTTGAAAGCCACGGCTTACGACGAACAAAATAAAGTGATTGATTCAAGTTTTACCTGGATTTCTTCAAACCCCAGCCAAATCAGTGTCAGCGCGGGCGGCGAGGCTCGAGCCGAGGTTGAACTGGGTTCGAGTGCCGTGACCGCGCAGGCTGATGGGGTCAAAAGTGCACCCGTGATTTTGGTCGCCGCCAAACCCAATGATGGCGCGGTGTTACTCTCGGACAGTCAAATTCTTGGAAACGTTGAGGTGATTTCACAAAATCCTACCAACCCTTTTGACTCGAGCCTGAAAGTGAAATTGTCTGGCGTTAACAGTCTTGCACCAGGAAGTTTATTCTTATCCAGTGGCAGCAAGGCATTGGCTGGCAAGGTGATCTCGAGTACACCAGTCGCGGATGGTATCGAGGTCACGTTTGCGCCTGCGACCATTTCAGAAGTCTTTAAGAACCTAAAATTGGGTATCAAATCCGACGCCAAGCAACTGGCACTCGATTTTAGCCAGACCACCAAACCCCGCAAGATCGAACGCCGCAGCGACGGCAGTTACCAACTCGAGTACGACGTTAAAGACCTCGAGATTCGAGGATCGCAAACCAAAACCGAATTTAAGCTCGGACCGTTTGAATGCGAAATCACGGGTAAAGCCGATCTCAGTGGCGGCTCGAGTGTCAGCGTCAATGTTGACCCTCAAGTCAATGTGACCTTGGACGGCAATGTTAAAGATGGTGCGGTCAGCGACATGGTGTTTAAAGTCGAGGGCAAGTTAACAGGTTCATTGTTTGGCGGTTTTAAATTCAGCTCGAGCGTCGAAGGTTCGTTCGCCTGCCGAGCGATAGTCTTTTACTTGCGCTTTCCTGCCTTTGGACCGATCAGTTTCTTGGTCATGCCGATCATTCCTGTGGGTTTGGGCGTTGAGGTCAAAGCCAAAATCACTGGACCAAATGCAGAGATTGGCGTTGAGGGCAAAGCCAGCGCGACCTTACTTGAAGGTTTTTCTTATGAAAACGGCGTGTTCAGTAACCTTTCCAATTTTACGATTGACAAAAGCTTGGTGCCAAAAATGAAAGTCCCAAAAATTGATGACATCAAACTCGAGGCAAGCGCTTGGGTTCACGTCTATTCTGGCTTATGGGCGGGCATTTGCGTGGTGCTTCAAGCCGAAGTGATCGATGCGCTGCTTGGTATCGAAGCTGCCGCCAGTTTTGCCTTTGAAAAACCTCAAGCCACCGACACGACCTATGCCAGCAATTACGACATTAAATTCAAGGGCGAGATCAAACCAGGCAAGCACCTGAACAATTTTATCGAAAAAATATTTGGCAAGGGCGGCTTGAATGTCAGCGCGACCATCAGCCAGAAACTTAAAGAATCTCCGACAGGCACTGCCAGAGCCGATAAAACTCAGGTCAGTGCGGGTGAAAAAGTCAAATTTAGCGTTGATCTTGACGCCGCCAACCTCGAGTTTCCACTGATTGGCTATAACGTCTCTGAAGTGCAATTTTATAGAATTCGCAACGACGGACCCAGTGAACTGATGAACACCCAAGTTGCCAGCCAGGGCATGAGCCAATTTGAATGGCAATGGACGCCCACCAAAGCCGACGTTGGTGTCAACGATTTTTACGTCTTTGTCAGCACCAAAGGCGTGCTTGACGGTTTCGCGCTCGAGATCAACAAAAACTCGAAAATGCAGGTGATTGTTTCGGGAGATTCGTTCGTGACCGTCAGCATCAAGGGCAGCAAAACAGTCGCCTACACCGCACCGGCAACGGGCAGTGAAAGCTCGAACGTCGATTTGTTATGGCGTTTTGACCCCACCGACAAAGCCCCAATCATCTCGCCTCCAGGAATTATTTTTGGACAACCCGTACCCGGTTTTGGCAGCTACTACCTCAAACCCAGTCTGACTGGGGCGGTAACCCACAAAGGCAATTACAGTGTGACTGATGACTGCCTCTGCGTCTTTCCAGCCGCCAAAACCACATTTGGGCACACCATTGACGTGGCATCCAAGAGCATTGATCTGACGCCAACGTTATCCGATGTCAGCGTGATTGCCACGGTTCAAGCCGATGGTTCTTACGAGTTGAGTGTTGTCTTTCCAGATTTTAAAATCTCGAGCGCTTACACCGGCACGACTTTTGATGACCATGCTTGCAGCGACAAACAACCAGCCAACAGCAACCTTACGGGTTCACTCGACCAAAAGCCGTATGTTCTTGTGAAAATAACGGGCAAGAACGACCTTACCAATGACCCAATTCTTCAAGGCACAGCCACCCAACAAAATACGGTTGATGTCAATTACTATTTTAACGGTTGGAGCGTGCCAGTCACCGTGACCGTCACCTGGAAGCTGGGCTTTGTGACCACCAAAAGCGGCTTGGGTTTCAAACCCCAAACTGTGATTCCAAGCCTGTTGCCAGTATTTCCAGCCCTCAATCCAGCCCAGCAACGCCCCTGGGATGGCGGCATTAACCGCAGTTTGCAATCTGGACGCGAACCGCGCTGTTAACTCGAGCTTTCTGTCACGCCCTGGTCCAAGTTTGTAGCCTCATTCAGTGACCTCTTCTCGAGCCTCCCGCCCCTCGAGATTCAACCCTTCACCTTCACACCTTATGAAAACCCGTTGCTCGAGCTTCAACTGGCGGATTGAAGCTCGAGCGATTTAAGGAGTTGTGCCGTGCAGCGAAAACGATTGCCTGATTACTTAAAACGCGCCAAAAAACGCTTCTTACAAGGCTTGTGGCACGCCAGTCCCGTCGAAGCGGTGTTGGCTGGCAAGCGCACGCTGGAAGAGTGGGTGGACATTGTAGCTGAGGAACATGACCTTGAAACGCGAAGTCAAACAAGGCGGCAAAAATACCCGTTCAAATCTCGAGATTTTAAAACTGAACAACTGGAGGTCTAATTTTTAAGTGCCGCAAAATCCTGACCAATTTTAATGGTCAAATCTGCTCCCAGCACGCCCTCACCGCTGACCAAAGCTTCGCCAACACCCAGAAAGCTTTGTGCCGCCCTGGCTTCCTCGAGGTTGAGGTTTGAAAGGACGGTGGTCAGTTTGGGGTTTCCTGGGTTGCTGTTACTGGCAAAGACATTCTGAAAACCAGCCGCGCGTAATCTCGAGATTGCCAAATTTTGCAAACTCAAATCGCCCGCCACCACCGCCACCGCCAAGTTTTTGACATCTCGAGCCTCGAATTGATTTGTGCCGCGCAAGTGCTTGACCACCAAATTTTGAATCGCTTGATTGTCGGGCAACCAGAAACTCTTGCCACCCAAACGCCCAAAATCACCAGGCAACAACAAGGTATCAGTGCGGGGACGCGACATTAAAAAACCAAGCGCCGCCCCAACATGCTCGCGGCTTAAATTGGTACGGGTATTGGCTTCAATGGCGGTTGCGACTCCTGGCAGCGCCAGAATACCAGCAGGAGATTTTAGACGCTCGAGCAGTGCACGCATAAAGGCTTGCTGTCGTTGCGTGCGACCAATATCGCCCAGGCTGTCGTGCCGAAAGCGCAAGAAACCCTCGGCTTGAACGCCGTTTAAATGCTGCAAACCAGGCTTCAAATGAATCTCGAGTTTGGCGGCGGTGTCGCTGTAATCCATCGCTTGGGGAACAAAAATATCAATCCCGCCCAAGGCATTGACCAGCGCCTTAGAACCATCAATCGAAACCAGCAAGTACCCATTGATCGGTATGCCAAGCAATCCCTCTATCGCCCGCACGCTTGCCTCAGGACCACCCAAAATCGCGGCGTTGATCTTGTCATTCGCTCGAGTTCCAGCCCCAACGCGGGTGTCCCTGGGCACAGACAGCAGCTTTAAAGCGTGTTGTTGCGGGTTGAGTTGCACCACAATCATGGTGTCGGTCAGACCCGAAAAATCCTCAATCGCTCGAGTGTGATAACCACTGTAATTGTGACTAACGCCAGCCAGTAAAAACGTGACTGGCATTTTTGGCGCGTTCGGCAGTGCCGCAAAACGCTGAATCATGCTTCGGGCTGGTGCAGCCCAAACCACCAGTGCGACCAGACCCGCCAGAAACAACCACGGCAGCACACGAACTCTTTTGCGTTTTACTTGGTTGACCTGCAAAAACCACCTCGAGAGACGGGTTCTTTTGAACCACGCCAAAAGTGTAACCCAAGATCGTGAAGATGAACTCATCAAAAAACCTGACTCGAGATTCTCGAGTCAGGTGAAAATCTAGCTTACGGCGGTTTTAAATTGGAGCCAAGGTGATGTCCGCACCGGCAACAGGGGTACTGCCATTGTAAACAACACTGTCTTTTTGTCCGCCCAAGTCGCCAGAGTCACAAGCCAAAGCATTGGAATTCTTGTTCACACATGCCACAAGTCGGTACGTTCCAGCCTCCAAGCTCGAGAAGCCACCACGTTTTGCGGTCAGGGTGTACGTCGTGTTGCCGACACTGTTGTCAAGATCAACCACGACACGACCACTTTTGGCATTGTTCGGATCGTACTTTGTGCCGTCGAAGAAATCGGCGTAAACGTAAACCGTGGTTTTGGCTGGTGGCGGCGCACTTGGGTTGGTGGCTTTGCGCAGTGCCAGACCGGCTTGCAGCAAACCAGAACCAAAGGTGTTGGCTGCACCCAAATTCCTGGCGGTGCTGGTCAAAATATCACGGACTTGCACGCGGGTTAAAGCCGAGTTTTTGCTGAGCATTAAACCTGCAATTGCAGCCACTTGCGGGGTTGCCTCTGAAGTTCCTGAAAGTTTTGCATAGCTTGTCACAGTTTTAAAGTCGGTAGATGTAATCTGTTCGCCTGGGGCAACCAGTGCCAATTGAGGACCTTGGGCGCTGAAGCTCGAGATACCATTGGTTTTGTTAACGCTGCCCACCGCGATCACATTGGTATTGCGGGCTGGATAGTAAACTCCAACGCTTGCATCGTTGCTGTTACCTGCTGCCGAAACAAGAACCGCACCTTTACCAACGGCGTAAGTAATCGCGTCGTCGATACCCGCATCGGTTGCACCCACAGCCAAAGGAATACCCAAACTCAAATTAATGACTTTAGAGCCTTGATCGGCGGCATAACGGATGGCTTTCGCCAAAGTGGTGGTTGGGCTGGCAGCGCCTTGGTTATCGTAACCAAAGACTTTGACGACCAAAATTTTGCCTGCCCAAGTCAAACCGCTGACACCTTTGGCATTGTTGGTGGCGGCTGCGATAATGCCTGCGGTTGATGTGCCGTGTCCTGCATTGGCGACAGGCTGACCCATATCGTCCAATGCTGGCAGTTCACTGGGGTCGTTGTCCTCGGTGACGCAAGTCGCACCGTTAAAGGTGGCGCAAAAGTCTTTGCCTGGTGTAAAACGCCCAATCAGGTCTTCATGATCGGTCTTGATACCCGTGTCCAAAACGGCAATCAAATTGTCTGTTAAATTCTGTTGAACCGCCCAAGCTGCCTGAGCATCAATTTGTACCAGGTAATCCTGAGCATCGTAATTGGCGTCGTTTGGTGTTGGCAGCGCCATTGGACGGTAAATGTATTCGGGTTGCGCGATCAACCCTGTTTGTTGCGCCACTCGAGTCGCAAACGCCTGTTCGGTTTCACCGCTTGGTACGGTCACGCTCGAGATATTCTCTGAAATGTTACGCAATTGCACGCCGCGCAAACCGGCGGCGCGAGTGTTGGAATTAGAACCGATCAACAAAATGCTGCCTTTTACATGAGGCGCATTCCAATCCACCACACCTGAATTGATGGCTCGAGCTTCACCGGTACGGGTCGTTTCAGGTGTTGGAGAGCTTAACAGTGAAGGATTTACAGTGACCTTACCCGAAATTCCAGCGGTTCCCTGGGCAATGATCGTAATGTTCAGCGTCCCAAAATCGTTCGGGTTGGCGATACTGGTGGCTTTGATGGTCACAGTAGGGTTAGCAGGAACGGCAGCGGGCGCTTTGTAATTGCCATTGGCATCAATGCTGCCCTCCGCAGGGCTGCGATCCCAAGTAACTGCCACAACTTTGCCGATCTCGTCTGTCGCCACAAACTGAATCGTCGAACCAACCGCCACCGAAACGCCTGTCGCCGCACCCGCCTGTGGTTTCAGCAGCAAGTTTTGCTTGGGTGGTGCGGGCGGACAAGCCACCAACAGACCCGCCAGCACCAAGCCGAAAGGAAATAAATTTGCCAAACCGTTTTTCTTAAATCTCATCAAAGATTTCATATCCCCAGTGTTGAGCTTCTTTGTGCGTTCGCGGTGAAGAGAACCTTAATAAACTTTAGGTTCAATCTTGGGTTTATGCTCATTGTTAAGCTTCATTTGGAAACTTTTTAGGGCTTCAACGCGTAACAATGCCAGGAGTTGTTTTATGACCGAACGTAAACTTTCTCGTTACCGTCAAGATCGAATTCTGGGAGGCGTTGCCAGTGGGCTGGCAGCCTACCTGGGTGTGCATCCAGCCATAGTGCGTTTGTTGTTGGTGTTTGCCGCTTTGGGTTTGATTTCCGTACCAAGACTCGATGCAATCATCATCATTGCCTACTTTGCTGCTTGGGCGCTTGTGCCCGAAACAAGCCCCGAACTCGAGCTTGAAGTCAAACCCCTGCTGCCCGGTTTGGTGCGCCCAAAGCAGGGAAGACGGGTCGAAGGCGTCTGTGCGGGTATTGCTCGAGCCTACAAACTGGACGTTAATTTGGTGCGGGTGGTCATGATCGTGCTGGTGTTTTTTGGTGGTTTAGGATTGGTAACGTATGTGGCTGGTTGGATTTTAATGCCGAACGAAATTACGCCCCCATATTTGCCTGACGCCGAATTGATTGCTCGAGATCAAAAAGGAGATCGGTCATGACACGTTTTTTGTGGCGCACGGTGATTAACGCATTGGCTTTGTACGTGATCAGTGCTATTTTCCCAAGCCTTATTTTCTTCTCGAGCGGCGGCGCTGGCGATTATTTGATCGCTGGCGCGGTTTTAGGGCTTGCCAATGCGGTTTTGCGTCCAGTGCTGCTTTTACTGACGCTGCCATTCAACATTTTGACCTTTGGACTTTTTAGTTTTGTCGTCAATGCTGTGGTTCTGTTGCTGGTGGCAAATTACACCAAGCTCGAGACTGGCGGGTTTTTTGCGGCGTTGATCGCCAGTGTGCTCTTAAGTGTCGCCTCGAGTTTGATCAGCAGTGTTTTGGGTGAAGACAAGAAAAAGTCACGGGCTTAAGATCAAGGATTTGATAACGGACGAACGTGCTTGAGGAATCACACCACATCACTGTTTCTAAAATCAAAGTAACCACAAGCCACAGATAAATTGATGCACATGACTTGAACTTGATTTGCCAAATAAGGTCACTGTGAGCAAGACAATCATGCCATCAGCCTTCACGGGTTAAACTCGAGCCGATGATTTTGAATCTCGTGATCGGTTTGGCTTTGCTGGTGTGGCTCGCGTATTGGTTGCGAGCGTACTTCGCGCCGTTGCGCCGCTTCTGGCGGCAAGCGCGGGGTCTGTATCAAATGTTCACGCAAGCCAGAACCATGCTGAAAAACATGGGGTCAAATCAGAACATGTCAGGCGCTCGGGGCGGCACTGCATCTCGAGGAAAAGTGGTGGATGTGACCGCTCGAGCGGGGCGAGGCACATCAGTTGATACCGCCAAGAACGAACTCAAAATTGTTTGTCCTGTTTGCAATGACGCACTTTCTGACGCGCAAATACTGGCGTTGCGCTCGAGGAGTTTGCGCTGTCCTGGGTCAAGTCGGGTTTCTCGAGATTGCCCGTTTTATGGTGGGCGAGATTTAAATTGAAAAAATCCTGGTTAAAGATTTGAGCTTTATCCAAATCTTTAACCCGACCAACCGAAGTACGCAAACCGTACCAGATGCTGAAATGTAGGATTTGGAGCGGAGCGAAAAATCTAAAATAAGCATGTGGCACTTAAGAGGTTTTCCCGCCGCCGTGAACGTCCTCGCCAGCTTGGGTTAGGCGTTGCACCAGCAATATTGGAATCATGGTCACGGCGATCACAAAAATGGCGACGACGTTGGTAATCGGGCGATCCCTGGGGCGGAAAAGTTCGGAGTAAAACCAGATCGGTAGTGTCATTTCTTGCCCCGAGGTGAACGTCGTGACGATCACCTCATCGAACGAGAGCGCGAACGACAGCAAACCTCCCGCCAGAAGCGCGGTGGCAATGTTGGGCAGCACCACAAATCTAAACGTTTGCCAAGCATCCGCGCCAAGGTCGCTGCTCGCCTCGAGTTGGCTGTGTGAAATGCGCCGAAACCGTGCGACCACATTGTTAAAAACCGTGACAATGCAAAACGTGGCGTGACCGATTACCACGGTCAACACGCTCGGCTCGAGGTTGGCTCGGCGGATGCTCGAGAGCAGTGCAATGCCGGTGACGATTCCAGGCAAGGCGATGGGCAGGATAAGCAAGAGTGTGATGGCTTCTTTGCCCCAGAATTTGGCGCGGTACATGGCTGCGGCAACCAGCGTGCCGAGCAGCATGGCAATGCCTGTTGCCATGAGGGCAACTTTCACCGACAACCACATGGCAGCCCAAATGTCGGCTCGAACGACAGCAGCCTCAAACCATTTGAACGTCAGTCCTGGCGGTGGAAATTGGTAGGTGCGGTCTTCGGTGGTGAAGGCGTAAAGCACGATGATAAACAACGGAAAATGTAAAAACAATAACGCCAGTCCCGCCGCAATTCTTAAACCCCACGAGGCTTTGGTCATGATGTACCTCGGGTTTTCTCGAGTTTGAAATTACAGCGCATCGAACGCCCCCAATCGTTTGGCAATTGCCAGGTAAATTCCGATGACCACAATTGGCACGAGGCTAAACGCTGCGGCGAGCGGTATGTTTCCAGCGTTGCCTTGTTGGGTGTACACCATCTGCCCAATAAAATACCCGGGTGCGCCAATCACGCCAGGAATAATATAATCACCCAACGTCAGCGAGAAGGTGAAAATGCTGCCAGCCGCAATTCCTGGAATGGTCAGCGGCAACAGCACGCGCCAAAAGGTTTGAGCAGGTTTTGCCCCAAGGTCACTCGAGGCTTGCAGTAAGGACTTTGGAACGCGCTCGAGGCTGGCTTGAATTGGTAAGATCATGTACGGCAGCCAGACGTAAACAAAGACCAGAAACATGCCCAGGTAACTCGAGCTAAGACTTGTGCCGCCAATGATTGGAGCGCCGAGAATCCAATCGAGCACTGGACGCAGCCCAAGCGCATTAAAAAACCAACTGATGACACCTTCTTTGGCGAGGATCAATTTCCAGGCGTACACGCGCACCAAGTAACTGCTCCAGAGCGGCAGTAGCACCAGCAAAATCCAGATGGCTTTAGAATTTCCTTTGGTGTGAAATGCCATAAAGTACGCAATCGGAAAGGCGATCACGGCGCAGGCAATGGTCACGACAATGCTCATGACAAAAGTACGCTGCACAATATCAATGTTGCTGCTCGAGGTGAAAAGTTGTTGCAGTGTGGAAAGGGTTAGGTCGTATTTGACTTGACCCGTAAAATCGTCAAGCGAATACAAACTGTAAAACAACAAATTTAGCAGTGAGCCAAGGTAAATGATGCCCATCCATAAAAGCGGGGCGATCAGCAACAGCACCAAACCCAAAACTGGACGACCATGCAAGAGGCTTAAGGCGCGACCCAAAAAACTGCCTCGAGCTTTAGGGGCGGTCATACGGCTTCCTCGAGTTTGCGCAAACTGCTTTCCTGCCACTCGAGCGTAATTTTTGCGCCGCGCTCAAGCGTTGGGGACATGCTTTGCATGGTGGTCAGGCGTTCACTGCCAACCCGAACCTCGAGCCGCGTTAAAGAACCCAGAAAGTGAATGTCAAGCAGTTCGCCCTGCAAACGGTTTACGCCATCATGTGAACCCTCAAGCACAGCAATGTTTTCGGGACGCAGGGCGTACATGCCAGTCCGTCCGATCAAATTTCCTGGAATCACGTTGGCGCTGCCGACAAAACGCGCCACAAATTCGGTGCGAGGTGAGTCATAAAGCACCTTTGGGGCGTCGAGTTGTTCAATTTTTCCGTGGTTGAACACCGCCACGCGGTCAGACATCGAAAGCGCCTCGCCTTGGTCGTGCGTGACAAAAATAAAAGTGATACCCAACTCGCGCTGCAAGGCTTTGAGTTCAATCTGCATTTCCTCGCGCAGTTTTAAATCCAGCGCCCCAAGCGGTTCATCGAGCAACAAAATCTTTGGGCGATTCACCAAGGCTCGAGCCAATGCCACACGTTGCCGTTGCCCACCAGAAAGTTGCGCGGGTTTGCGCATTCCAAACCCCGATAATTTCACCGCCTCGAGCATCGCTTCCGCCCGTTTAACGCGCTCGGCTTTTGCCACACCGCGCACCATTAGGGCATAACCGACATTCTCGAGCACGTTCATGTGCGGGAACAGGGCATAATCTTGAAACACCGTGTTCAACTCGCGCTGATAGGGCGGCAAACGGCTGGCATTCGTACCGAACAAACTGATCTTGCCGCTACTGGGACTTTCAAACCCACCAATAAGGCGCAAGCACGTCGTCTTACCGCTGCCGCTCGGACCCAGCAAGCTGAAAAATTCTCCAGCCCTAATCTCGAGGTTGACATGATCCACCGCCCTGGTTTCTTTGGGTGGCGTGCCGAAAGTGCAAACGACATCCTCGAGTTGAACGGCGGTGGAATTTGAATTGGTCATGAAATGAAACCTCGGGCGTTTGAGTTTCCTGGTAGGGGCGCATCGCCGTGTGCCTTGGCGGATTAAGGATTTTTAAACGTTTGAACAGAATTTATTGGTTGCCGATTTGCAAATTCAAACCTCGAGCGACCTTGTGTTGGCATTGGGCATGTGTGGGAAAGGGTGAACACAAGCGACCATGCCCGTTAGGTGCACGTTTATGGTCAAGATGGTTCACCCTTACAAAAAACTTCTAGAGATTACTTATTGATGTTGTACTATTTCCCACCCATGATCGCCACGTAATCCGAAACCCAACGGTTGTACGGCACGCATTTGGTTTGACTTAGGCAGGTTGCGGTTGGGGTTTTCCAGAATTTGATCTTGTTAAAGTTGCCATAACCGTTGGTCTTGCAACCGTCTTTGCCCAGCAATTCGCTGGCGGTGCAGGCTGCTGGTACGGCTGGAACGCTACCGAACCAGGCGGCAACGTCGCCTTGAACTTTGGCGTTCAGGCTGTGCTCCATCCACATATATGCACAATTCGGATGCTTGGCTTTGCTACCCATCATGGTCGTGTCTGCCCAGCCTGTCGCGCCCTCTGTCGGTACGGTACTGGCAATTTTTTGCTTGTTGTATTGCAAGGTGTTGACCTGAAATGGCCATGATCCGCTGGCAACAATACCCTCGTTGGTGAAATCTTGAACTTGGACGTTCGCGTCGTGCCAGTAACGTTGCACCAGTGGGCGTTGCGCCCGAAGAACCTCGAGCACTTTGGCATACTGGGTGTCATTAAGTTCATAAGGGTCAATAATACCAAGGCTGGGGTCTTTTTTCATTAGGTACAGCGCGGCATCGGCAATGTAAATTGGTCCGTCGTAAGCTTGGACACGTCCTTTGTTGCTTTTGCCGTCGGGTAGGTTTTGTTCTTCAAAAACCACGCTCCAAGAGGTTGGCGCAGTCTTAAAAACATCGGTGTTGTACATCAAAACATTTGGACCCCATTGGTACGGCGTGCCGTAATGGACACCGTTGATCGTGTGCCATGCGGCGCTTTGCAGGCGTTTGTCCACTTTGGCGTAACTCGAGATCAGTTTGGTGTTGACAGGTTGAACGGTTTTACCGGCAATCAAACGAATGCTGGCATCGCCCGATGCGGTCACAAGGTCATAAACGCCTTGATTCATCAGGGTGACCATTTCGTCGGATGTGCCTGCGGTTTTGACATTGACTTTGCAACTGGTTTTCTTTTCAAAGGCGGTCACCCAGTCATAGGCTTTGTCCGAAGCGCCGCGTTCGATGTAACCTGGCCAAGCCACAATGTCCAGACGACCTTCACCTTTGCCAAGTTTGGTTGTACCACTTTGCGCGATGGCTGATACTCCAACGATTCCAAGTGTGACTGCTAACAGAACGCCAACTGTTTTCATCATGATGACTCCTCCTTCGAGTACTTAAACTGTGTATCGAAGGGCAGTTTAACCCAAATCTCGAGGTCTGGTAATGACTTTGCGATACGGTTAAACTCGAGTTTTTCAAACTAGGGTTTTTGGCGTATTGACGTTTCCACTTCAAATCTGTAAAACTACATCACTGGCTCGGGTTTCTCGAGCAGCACCCCAGGTTTCTTGTAGGAGAAATTTTCTTGACACGCTTGCGCTAAATCCTTATCGGCATGATAAGCCCCAACTATTCAGGGGCATTTCTTGACTTGGAGGTTTAGCCTTGAGTTTAGTTTTAAAGCGCGTAACCAAACGTTACGCCGACCATCTTATTTTTGAAAATGCAACCTTGGAGCTTCATCCTGGTGATCGCGTCGGGCTTCTTGGGCGTAACGGTAGTGGCAAAACAACCTTAATGAAACTGCTGACCAAACTCGAGCCACCCGATGCTGGCGAGGTCAGTGCTTCAGGGCATTTGGCGTACCTCGAGCAACGAAGTGAACTTGAAGCTGGGAACTTACGTGAGATTGTGCTGCCCGTGCGTCACAGGCAATTGAAAGCCGAACTCGAGGTTGCGCAACAAAACCTCGAGATGCCAAGCACTGAAAATCTTGAGCGGTTTGCAATCGCAGAAGAAAACTTTCGGGTGGCTGGCGGGTATGAGATTGAAGCTCGAAGTGAGAGTATTCTGGCGGGTTTGGGCTTGAATGGGGATTTCTCGAGCCGTGCGCTTTCTGGTGGTCAGGAACGTCGTGCGTTGCTGGCAAGGTTGTTGATCGAACCGAGTGATTTTTACTTGTTGGACGAACCAACCAATCATCTTGACTTTGAGAGTCTGATTTGGCTGGAGGATTTTGTGAACAACTCTGAGGCTGGGTTTTTGATTGTCTCGCATGACCGCACTTTTCTGGATGCGACGGTCACACGATGTTACGAACTCGAGCGAGGTAAATTAACGGAGTACCCAGGAAATTATTCTGAGGCGATGGCATGGAAACAAACGGGATTGGAAGCTGCAAAAATTGCATTTCAGAATCACACCCGTAAAGTCAAACAACTCGAACATGAAGCACAAATTGCGGCACAACAAGCATCTCGGAGTGAAAATAAAAATCGTGCTGGCAGCCGTGATAAAACCACCGCGTTCCATCTTGCAAATCGAGCCACGCACGCAATGGGCAGGCGAACTTTGGCGCTCGAGAAACGGATTGAGCACCTGGGCGAACTCGAGAAACCATTTGAAGAAAACTTCATGACCCGCATCAAACTCTGCAACATTAATCACGGACCAAACGAGGTTTTGACGCTCGAGAACCTGAAACTCGAGCGGGGTGAAAAATTGATTCTCGAGGGTTTGAATTTGCACGTGCGGCGCGGTGAACGGTTGGCGCTGGTTGGCGTAAACGGTGGTGGCAAAAGTACATTACTGAAAGCTATTTTAGGACAGTTGCCAATCGCTAGCGGCAAGATTGCGACGGGTGTTGGGTTGAACATGTACTGGGCTGGTCAAAACACCGAAGAACTCGAGGAATACCAAACCCTGAAAGACGCATTGCTCGACGCCAATCCTGACCTCGAGACTCGAGAAATTTACGCGCTGCTGGCAAGTTTGGGATTGCCCAAAGACCCAACTCGAGCGATTGGGACTTTGAGCGGCGGTCAACGAACACGGCTTTCCTTGGCGCGTTTAAGCGTGACCAAAGCACACCTGTTGATTCTGGACGAACCAACCAATAACCTCGACATTGACGCGATTGGGGCGCTCGAGAAGTTGTTGCTCGAGTTTGCTGGCACGATTCTGTTCGCCTCGCATGATCGCAGGTTGCTCGAGAATGTTGCCAGCAAAACCCTAGAGATACCAAGTTTGAAACTCGAGCTGTGGGATTCAATTGTTGGTGTGAAATAAAGCATAATAAAACCATGACCTCAGACATGCCCAACGAACAATCCAATGGTTGTCCCGTAGACCACAATGCCCGTAAAACCGCTCGCGGTGAAGTCTTGAGCACGCAGCGCCTGAACGTGGACGAAAACGGTCTTTGGCACGCTCGAGGGCATGATGAAGTGCGTACCATTTTGCGCAGCAACAATGTCAAACAGGCAGGTTTTGGCGCGGAATTGGTGGCGAAAATGCCCGCCAACATGCGCCCGCCCGTGCTCCATCTCGAGGGCGAGGTGCATCATGATTTGCGTCGCAAGACCGCGCGTTTTTTTACACCCAATTACACCGACGCCAATTACCGCAGCCTGATGGAAAAACTGTGCGATGGTCTGGTCGCCGACTTGGTAAAAAAAGGCAAGGTAGATTTGAGCAAAACCTCAATGAAACTGGCGGTTGAGGTCGCCGCGCAAGTGGTCGGACTGACCAGCAGCCGTGTGCCTGGTATGGGCGCAAGGATTTCGGGTTTGGTGAATTCGCCAGATCAAAGCAAAATTCTCGAGGTGATCGCAGCCCGTTGTAACTTGCTGGCATTCTTCTTTTTCGATGTGCGCCCTGCCATCAAAGAGCGTAAAAAACAACCGCGTGAAGATGTAATCTCGCACGTTTTATCCGAAGGCTACACGCCGCCCGAAGTTTTATCCGAATGCGTGACTTACGGCGCGGCAGGTATGGCAACCACCCGCGAATTTATTTGCGCCGCCGTCATGCACTTTCTCGAGCGTCCAAAACTCCGGACACGCTTTTTGATTGCTGGTGAAACTGAGCGCCATGCCATGCTGGGCGAAATTCTGCGCCTCGAGCCTGTCGTCACCATGCTCGAGCGTCGCACCACCGAAAACCTCGAGGTTGAATCTGAAGGGCAGACCGTGACCATCCCCAAAGGCGCAAAAATTGCCGTGCATCTTGACAGCGCCAACGCCGACGAACGCACGGTTGGTAAATGCCCGCACGACATCCGCACAGACCGCGAACTGCCCAAAGGCGTGCAAGCTGCGGTCATGAGTTTTGGTGACGGGCATCACCGTTGTCCTGGCAGTTTTATTGCCATTCAGGAAACTGATATTTTCTTGCAAAAGTTGCTGGCATTGCCTACCTTACGGGTCGAACGCCCCGCGACACTGGGTTGGAATGACACGGTTAAAGGTTACGAGTTGCGCGATTTTATTTTGGCAGTTTGAAATCTGGGCGCAATAACTAAAGGTGAGGCACGCCTGACCCCTACGAACCAAAGCGTTTTGCTAGACTCAGGGGTATGGAACGCCTTTTAACGATTATGCGTCAACTTCGCGCCCCAAACGGTTGCCCCTGGGATCAAGAACAAACCCATCAAAGCTTGCGTCCGTATTTGCTCGAGGAAGCCGCCGAGGCGGTGGATGCGATCAGCACTGGCACGCCGCTCGAGGTGGCTGGAGAGTTGGGCGATGTGTTGTTGCAGGTGGCATTTCATGCGGTGATTGCCGAAGAAACTGGCGATTACAGTTATGCAACCATTGAAAACGCAATCGTCGAGAAATTGATTCGTCGGCATCCGCACGTTTTTGGTGATGTGATTGCCGCCGATTCCGATGCTGTCAAGAAAAACTGGGATGAGATCAAGAAACTCGAGCGCGAAGGTAAACCAGAACCTCACCCTGCCGAACGCGTGCCGAGGGCGCTCGGGGCTTTGGCTCGAGGCGTCGAAATTCATAAGGCGCTGGGCGTGCAAAAGGGTTCTCGAGAAAATGTTTTGGAAGTGTTGCAAAACGCCAGCGATGACGCGAACGGCGCGACAGATGTGCTCGAGGCGCTGATTGCTTGGACGCGAAGTCTCAAACAAAATCCTGAAGTGAGTTTGCGTGAACGGCTCGAGCAAAAAGTTTGGAGCGCCCTTCATGAATCTCGAGCGACTTAAAAATACGTTGCAAACCCGTGAACGACGCAAACTTGAGCTTCCCGAGTTCAGGCGTGCGGCGGTGCTTGTGCCAGTGGTGCTCGAGCCAGAACCGCAGCTTATTTTGACGGTACGAACCGCGCATTTACCGACCCACAAAGGGCAGATTTCGTTTCCTGGCGGGTCAACGCATGACCTCGAGACGCCAATTGAGGCAGCCTTGCGTGAAGCCAGGGAAGAAATTGGTTTGGATTCAAGCCTGGTGAACGTCCTCGGATTGCTCGATGATGTTTGGACGCCGCAAGGTTTTCATGTCACGCCCGTATTTGGTTTGATCGAGCAACCAGCCAAACTCGAGGCTGACACGAACGAGGTTGCCAGGATTTTGCACGTCCCGCTCGAGGAATTGCAGAATTTAAAACCCAGGTATGAACCTCGGAATTTACCGCCCAATGCCGAACTACCAAGCGACCCCAAAGCGTACCGCGCAAGGTCAAACGAGGTGCTTCACTACGACTGGCAAGGTTTTGACATTTGGGGCATGACCGCTTGGGTTATTTCAGACGTGCTCGAGTTGCTTTAGCTGCCCTCGCAACGAATGTCTTCGCCGAACCAACGGTTTGAAATTTTTTCGTAAGTGCCATCGTTTAGTAAGCCAATCAAGGCGCTGTTGAGCGAACCCGTAACAGTATTGTTGCCTTTGGCGACTGCAATCGCAATCCGCTCGGTGAACACCAAATCGCCGTGCTCGAGGTTGGCTCTGGGATTGTTTTTAATCACATCCAGCGCCACAAATTTATCGGTGATCCAAACATCAATTTTGTCTGCAATCAGGTCACGCAATGCGTCGGCATCTTTGGCGTAACCTTTAACATCGGTCTTGAGCACACCAGGAATTTTGAGGGCATTTTGCAAGTACGTTGTACCAACTTGCGCCCCAATGCGCGTGCCTGGAAGCTCGAGTATGGTTTTGGGACCGTCTGATTTAGCCACGATCATGCCACCGGTGCAGTAGTGAGGCAGGGCAAAATCGACTGTCTTTTGGCGCTCGAGTGTGATGCCATGCGAGGCGATCACAAAGTCAAACTTCCCGGCTTTTAATTCAGGTAATAAATCATTAAATGGTGTGGTGCGCCATTCGGCTTTGACATCTAAGCTTTTGGCTATCGCATTGGCAAGATCAACCTCAAAACCCGTTAATTGTCCGCCTTGCTTAAAACTGAACGGCGCAAATGCTCCGTCTGTGCCAATAATGATCTTGCCAGATTGATGAATCGTTAAGTAATCTCTGTTTGCCGCAAAAACCACGCCCAACACTGCCAACATCAGAATCGATGCAATTTTAAATTTCATAACGCCTCCCATACCGTACACTCGAGCCTCACTCCCGTATGCTCAAAGTTTGGTTAATCAAACCAGGCGAAATCATACCGAGTTTAAAGATGAACTACGAGGGGGTATTTCTTCATAAATCAAGCAGGTTTTCTCAGCCGCCATCATATTTTGGGGGCATCCTGCAATCTGAAGTAAACTCGAGTCATGAAAATCAGCGTAATTGTCCTCGATAGTGTCGGCGTTGGAGAGCTGCCAGATGCCGCCAAATTTGCAGCGAGCTTGGATCATCCAACTGGCGATGCCGGTTCGCACACCATCAACCACGTCCTAAAAACTTCAGGGGTACAGTTACCAAACCTCGAGCGTCTCGGTTTGGGTTGGATTCCAACAGTGCAAGCCGCTCGGGTGAACGAGCCTGCCGGGGCGTTCGGACGAATGCGCGAGGTCAGTCTGGGCAAGGACACCAGCACCGGACACTGGGAATTTATGGGCGTGCAACTCGAGCATCCGTTTAAAACCTTTTATGACGGATTTCCGCCCGAAGTCATGGATGCTTTCGCCGCCGCCATTGGGCAGGGTTGGTTGTGCAACGCCGTTTACTCGGGAACGGATGTGATCCGCGATTTTGGAACCGTCCACCTCGAGACTGGCAACCCGATTGTTTACACCAGCGCCGACAGCGTGTTTCAGATTGCGACCCACGTTGACAAAGTGCCGCTGGTGCAATTGTATGACTGGTGTCAGAAAGCCCGCGACATTCTACAAGGCGAATATGCCGTCGCCAGGGTGATCGCCCGTCCGTTCAAAGGCGTTCATCCGTTCGAGCGCGTCAACGAAGCCCGCAAAGATTTCAGCCTCGAGCCGCCCAGGACAGTCTTAGATGCGTTATTCGAGGCAAAACTGGATGTGATCGGTTTGGGTAAAATCCCCGATATTTACGCCAACCGTGGTTTCACAAAAAGCATTCATACCGACAATAACAGTGATGGCATTCAAAAAATGCTTGAGGTCATGCGCTCGAGTTTTAACGGCTTGGCGTTTTTGAATCTGGTCGATTTTGACGCCAAATTTGGTCATCGGCGCGATGTGCCAGGTTATGCCAATGCCTTAAAGGAGTTTGACAATGCACTGCCAGCCTTGCTCGAGGCTGTACCTGAGGACGGCGCACTTTTTATTGTCAGCGACCACGGCAATGACCCAACTTGGTTTGGCACGGATCACACCCGCGAACACGCAATGCTGCTGGCATACAAACCAGGGAGCATCAACATCAACCTCGGCGAACGCAGCACTTTCGCCGATTTGGGCGCAACCATTGCCCAAGCCTTAAAAGTCAGATGGGATGGTGTCGGCAACAGTTTCTGGCAGGAATTAAGTTAAAACCAGCCCAAAAGTGTGTACTTTACAAAACCCGCAATCTCTCGAGCCAACGTAGGTAAGGCGATCAAACGGTCATGGGGCAAGTGCAAATCGGTGTCGTAGCGCGGCTCACCAGAACTGACCACAAAAGCTTGCAATTTAAGCTGGGTAAACGTGGCTCGAGCACGCCTGGAATGGGCTGGGGCGGTGACGATCAAAATATTTTTCCAATTGCGCCTTTTGGCTTCTTTAGCCACCGCTTCAGCTTCCATACGGGTGTTTTGCACCGCAGGCAAAACCACGATTTCTGGTGCGTTTTTCGGCTCGAGGCTGGAAATCTCTTGACGAATTGGTTGCTCGAGGCTGACGCAGTTGTCCCACAAACCCGTCGTGTCAGAAATGGTGATGGTCGGCGCGTAACCTGCCTTCCAAAGCGCTAAACCTCTCACGGTACGGGCGAGGCTCGAGGCTTCAAGGTCGGTAGAGCCGCAGTGCAAGCCACCGCCCAAAATCACGATCACATCCGCACGGCTTGGCAGTTGGGTGACATCGAGAAAACGCTGTACGGGTTGTAAAACGGGCGTAAAAACACAGAGTGCCAACATAAAACCAACCAAAAGCGTCAAGCTGCTCAAAATTCGTCGGGTCAAAGCATTCAAGCCCATGGCAAGGCTGAGCAGCATGATGACCAAAGGCAAATACCATTTGGTTTGTGAATAAATCAAAACAACAACGCTGCTCAGCAGTAAACCGCCAATGAAGCCAAAGATCACCTGCTGCGTCCAGTGTTGAGTGTTGGCTGTGCGGGTTGAAAACATTGTGTCGCCCCTTGATATTTTCAAATACCATACCGCGCCAAGGATGAGTGCCGCTTCAAATCGGCTCATTTGTACCACTTGGGCTTGAAATCCTGACCCTGGCGTGGTTTTGTGAAGGCATGAAGTTTAGACTCGAGGCAGCATGACCGACCTGCGCACATTGGTTTCCCAAGCTCGAGGTGGACGCGTGGTTCGCACGGGTTTTGTTGAAGGTTCGACGGTAGACCGCCGCGCCTTGGCGGCTGACGGCGTGCGTTTTGCCGTGCACGGAGGCTTCCCAGATCCGTCCCGCGTGATTTACACGCTTTATCCAGAGCATATTCCCAACGTGGACGACCCTGTTAAAATTGTGCGGCTCGAGGCAGATTTTAACGAGAACACCGACGTTCAAGACATTCGCGTGGCAATCAATCTGCCCGACGAATTGCGCGGCGACATCCGCGAACAACACGGTATGTTCTTGGTGGCAACCCTGCAAAAAGGACTCAAACAGCTTCAAAGCTTGACTCACCTGCGGGTTCAAGGGCGCGAACTCGAGTTGCAAATTGAAATTCTGGAAGCCAGCAACCTCGAGCGCAGCGTCAAAACCCGTGAAGTGGTCGTGCCCAGTATGCGCGTGGATGTGGTCGGCGCTAAAGGCTTTGGCGTGTCAAGGGCGTACTTTCAGGCGGGTATTGAGGGCAAAAACGTTCGCATCAACGGGCAACTGGCAAGCTCGAGCACCAGCATCCGCGAGGGCGACACCCTGGTTGCCGAACGCCTCGGACGCATCGAATTTAAACGCGTGATTAACGAAACCAGACGCGGAAATTACAAACTCGAGTTAGAAGTGCACAAAAGCTAATTTTTAACGCGGTATGGTTGGCACGACCACCGGCGCTGGTGCGCTGGCGGGTTGCTGCGTGGTGGTTGTTGTTCTAACCCTGCGTCTGCGCCGACGGGTGGTTGTGGTCTGGGTGTTAGTTCCATTGCTGTTGTTAACCCCAGTCCCATTTTGATTTTGCGTTGTCACCACAACGGGTGGTGGTGCTGGCGGAGCGGGCATGTACACCGTGCGACTGGTTTTGTTGCCCACCGCATCAAAAGCCTCAATCACAATAATCCCGCGCCGATTACGCCTAAGCACCGCGTAAAAAGGCACTTTGGCAGACGGCGCAATGTTCAGCGGCTCACCGTTGACCAGCACTTTTTTGACCTGCATGTTGTCCTCGATTGAACCCGTGATCGCCACCGTACTGGACAGCGAATCAAGGTTTTCGACATTGATCGTCGGTTTTTTGGTGTCCCGCGTAATATTGATCTCTGTGGTGCTCGAGTGACCATGAATGTCCACGGCACGTACTTCATATGCTGCTTTTTGCGAACTTAACGACGTGGCAATAAACGAAAATTTCACCAACTTGCGCCCGCGTTGATCCTTAAATTTGGGATCAACCATCAAATCGCGTTCGCCGTTCACCACGACCTTCAACACCCCAGCATCGTCCCAGGCGTAACCTTCCACCTCGAGCTTTTCGGTTTGGGTGACTTTGCCGTCGCGCGGTTTGACAATCACAATTTGCGGCGCAATCGAATCAACATCGCGGGTACAGCCGACAAAGGCGAGTCCGGCGAGGCAGGCGAGGGAAAAACGCTTTAACACCCGAACAGTATAGACGCTCGAGCTTAAGATTGTTCTCATGAATTAAAGGGTGTTGGGATGATGCAGGTTGGGCAGCTATTTGCAGCTTCGCCGCAGGTTTCTCGAGTATCATCGCAGCAATTTCGAGATGAGCGCGTTTTCATCTCTCAAAGCTGTCCAACATCGCCCCAAGTCTCGAGCAAGCGCAGGTATTCGGGGTCTTCGTAGCGTGATGGCAGGAAAGCTCGAGCGTAATCGGGCAGTGGGGCGTTGGTGATGTGCGCGGCTAAAAGTTCTCCCGCGCCACAAGCCGCCATCAGTCCAAACCCGCCCATCCCACCGATGATGTACGCACCCTGAACTGGCAGTTCACCAATCAAAGGTCGGTTCTCTGGCGTTTTGGTGTAATACCCGCCGTCCATGACTGGTTTTGGCGTGTGGTCAAAGTAGCGTTTTAAGCCCGGCACAAGCACGCTCATGGCGCGTAAAACAATTTCTGGGGCTTCGGGATCGTGAACAATCGGAAAAGTTGGCTCAATGGCTTGCGTGTGGTAATTGCATAAAATCAGAACATTGCTGCTCGAGTCACCACCTTCGGGACGGCAGTGAGCGCCCGAGCCAAACGAACCCAGCAACCAACGCGTTGTTTCGTCAGACCCGAGAACTTCGCGTTCTTCATCGGTCCAGGGCAGATGAACTTCGTCAAGGTTTATCAGCATCGGCGCGTTGCGCGGAATCACGCCCAGGTGATCGTTAAAGTACAACTTCGCATGGCGTTCGTTGATGATGGGCAACTCGAGACCCAGCATTTTAGCGATTTGATTTTGCAATGGTCCTGCGGCGTTGACAAATTTGGAGGTTGTGATGGTGAAAGTCTTGCCGTCTCGAGCAACTTGCACATCTTGCACTGCGCCTTTGAGCACATTCACGCCCGTCACCTCGCCGCGAATGTAACGCACACCGTGCGCTTTGGCTTGCTCGAGCAAGTACATGCCAAGTTGTTGCGCACTCAACCAGCCGCAACGCCGAGCGTGAAGCACCGCGATCACGTTTTGCTCGAGTTCTGGGAAGTGGTTTCTGATGATTTCTGGCGCTAGAATCAAGTCTGTGCCGTCAAATCCGTCTGTAAATCCGTGTGCCGACGATGGCGCGTAATTTGATGCGCTCGAGTCATGAATGCGCAATTTTCCAGCGCCGTTTTTTTCGGCAATTTCGGCAGCTTCACGCATTTTAGAAATTTGATTCGGGTCGCTGGTGGCATAAACATAACCGCGTCTGTTCAAATGAATCTGATTGTTCGTTTCATTCGCAATTACCTCGAGCCAGTCAATGCTGCGGTTCATTAAACCAACCATCGCGTTGTCAATCCCGCCCCACCAATTTCTGTAGCATTCGGTGGATTTGTCGCTGGTCATACTGAGCGGCGTATCACGCTCGAGCAGCACCACGTTTTGAACGTTTGATTTGACGGCTAGAAAGTAAGCGGTGGCAATTCCCGCAATACCAGCCCCGCAAATGACAACTTCGGCGTGTGAATCGGTCATGAACACTCAACTCCAATGCAAAATTTACGATGCTCGAGACAGGCGCACAAAATCATTCTTGCCTTTTTGCAGCACAATGGCTGGCTCGAGATCAACGTGCAATTTATCGTCGGTCACGACTTCGGAGTTCAATTTCAAGCCGCGATTTTGAATCAAGCGCCGTGCCTCACCGTTGCTGGCGGCAAACCCAGCCAAGACCGCAAGTTTCACAACCCAGAACAAACCGTCCTCTTCTCGAGCCTCAGTATTTGGGATAGCGATTTCTTTCATCTGGTCTGGCACGCCACCTTTTGCCACGTTGTCATAACGCTCTTCGGCGGCTTGCACCGTGTCAGTCCCGTGAAAATCGGTAACAATCGCTCGAGCCATGACACGGTGCGCCATGACCGCGCCCAACGCCAACGTTTCAGCAACATCCAGTTTCGTAAAATGCGTGATGTACTGCTCGAGTTGCGGGTCTTGAACTTTCATCAGTTTTGAGAACATCACATCGCTGGGTTCGGAAATACCGATGTAATTGTCCAGGCTTTTGCTCATTTTTTCCACGCCGTCTAAACCCACAAGTAAGGGTGTGGTCAGCACAACTTGAGGCTCGAGTCCGTATTCTTTTTGAATGTCACGCCCGACCAGCAAATTAAAGGTTTGATCTGTGCCGCCCAGTTCGACATCGGCTTTGATTGCCACACTATCGTAAGCTTGCGCCAGAGGGTACATCAGTTCGTGCAAACTGATCGGCGTGCCGTTGCTGTAACGGTTGCTGAAGTCCTCGCGGGTCAGCATTTGCGCCACAGTGTACTTGGCAGCAAGGCGAATCACATCCTCAAAATCCAGCGCCTCCAACCATTCAGAATTGTAGCGAATCTCGAGCTTACTTGGGTCAGCATCCAAAATGATCGTCGCTTGCTCGAGGTAGCTTTTACCGTTTTCGCGGGTTTGCTCGAGTGATAAGGCTGGGCGGGTTTTGCTCTTGCCGCTCGGGTCGCCAATCATGCCCGTGAAATCACCAATAATCAAAATCACTTTGTGCCCCAAATCCTGAAATTGACGCATTTTTTTCAGCACTATCGCATGACCAAAATGCAAATCTGGACGACTCGGATCGCAGCCAAGTTTGATGGTTAATTGCCGCCCAGATTTTAATTTCTCGAGCAACGAATCCAACGGCGTGATCTGCACCGCACCGCGTGAAATGATCTCGAGTTGTTCCGTAACACTTAAATTTGACATGAAATCCTCGTTTCAAAGAAAACGCCCCGAGTCTTCGGGGCGAGAAAAAACGTGCTCGAGCCGTCAGACCAACAAAGTCTTGACGGTATAATATCGGTTTTCCAAACACAACATGCCGCAAATTCTAACGCCTTTGGACGCCCGAGGGCAAGATTCAAGTAGTATTGCATCATGAAATCTCCTCGAGACATCCAACAGTTTAGCCGCGCCACACAAGCACTCTGGGCGGGCGAGGACGAATATTTGGTCGAAGGCGCGACCCAAGTCCCCATCGTGCAAAGCGTCGCGTTTGGTTACGACGGCTTGGAAGAATGGCTGGACGTCGCGCTTGGACACAAGCCAGGGCATATTTACAGCCGCAACACCAACCCGACCCTGCACGCCTTCGAGGAAAAACTGCGGATTCTCGAGCGTGGTGAAGCCGCGACCAGTTTCGCCAGTGGCATGGCAGCCGTCTCGAACACGCTGTTCACGTTTTTAAAACCTGGCGAGCGCGTGGTTTCGGTCAAAGACACTTACGGCGGCACGAACAAAATTTTTACCGAATTTCTGCCAAAAATGGGCGTCGAAGTCGCGCTGCTCGACACCACCGATTTTGCCGCCATCGAACTCGAGATTGCCAAGGGTTGCAACATCTTGTACCTCGAGACGCCCACCAACCCGACCCTGAAGGTGATTGACATTGAACGCCTCGCCAAAGCCGGTCATGCCGTGGGCGCGATTGTTGTGACCGACAACACGTTTGCTACGCCAATCAATCAAAATCCGCTCGAGTTAGGTTCTGACATTGTACTTCATTCTGCCAGCAAGTTTCTGGGCGGTCATGCGGACGCGCTGGGCGGAATTATTTGTGGCAGCCAGGAATTGGTGCAGCAGGTCTACCATTACCGCGAGATCACGGGCGCGGCGCTCGATCCGTTCGCGGCGTACTTGCTGCTGCGCGGCATGAAAACCCTAGACCTGCGAATTGAGCGCCAAAACGCAAGTGCCATGAAAATTGCCACTTGGCTCGAGAATCACAATGCTATCGAACGGGTGTACTACCCAGGACTCGAGTCTCACCCGCAACACAGTGTTGCCAAAGCGCAAATGCGTGGGTACGGCGGCATGATGAGTTTTGTCATGAAAGGCGATTACGAAACGGTTAAAACCGTGTTGCCGCGCTTGAAATTGGCGCACCGTGCCGCAAACCTTGGCAGCGTCGAAACCATCGTTGGACCGCCAGCCACGACCAGCCACGTCGAATGTTCACTCGAGGAACGTGCTGCAATGGGCATTCCTGAAGCGCTCGTGCGGTACTCGACGGGGATTGAAAACGTCAATGATTTGATTGGTGATCTCGAGCAGGCGCTGGCTGGGATTTGAGTTTTGCTCTGAGATTGAAAACAGGCAGAAAATCAAGTGGCTCGAGAGTAGGATTCTCGAGCCACTTCTTATAACCAGATGATATCATAAAGTGATTGTAAGTGCTAGATATTGACAGATAATAACTTTTAACCTAAATTGATGCCCGAAAGGAGATTGCAATGCTTGAATGGGGCGGAGATGCGGTCATGACACTCGAGGAAGCAGCGGCATTTCTCAAAGTTTCAGAAACCACGGTGTACCAACTGGTGCGTTCTGGCGAACTGAAAGCCCGAAAAGTTGGTCGGGAATGGCGGATTTTGAAGTCACAACTCGTAGAATTTCTCAAACTCGAGGGGGAAACCATGATTTCAGACAACCTGATTTTGGCGGACGAAGTAAACGGTGGCGAGTACAGGCTCGAGGATGGACAAGAGAAAGTGGCGTTATGGTTGCCGATTTCTCGAGCGCAAAAAACCAAATTGATTGAACGCATGGGCGCAAAGAAAATTTCGATGACCGAAATTGTGATGAACGCCATCAAAGACTACATTTAAAATCTCGAGTGACAAAAAAGGGGAGGGCAGAGATTCGCCTTTGATCTTCTCAAAAAGTCAGCAGAACTCGAGGTGGCTTCTCGAGTTCTGCTGTTGATGCTTGACAACGGATTTAAATTAAGTGTATAAACACGTAATGACAATTGAAATATCTTCGCAACAAAAAACTGTCATGCAGAAAACCGCCAGCAGTTGTGCGGCAATTAATTTGCGAAAAGCCAGCCGTGTCATCAGTCAGTTTTATGATTCCGCACTCGAGCCGAGTGGTTTGACATCAACGCAATTCACGTTGTTGGTGGCTATCGCGGTTCATGCCCCAATTCCGATTACCCAACTCGCAGAGCGCCTGGTGATGGATCGCACCACACTGACCCGTGATCTGCAACGACTCGAGGATCAAAAATTTGTCGAAATTGTGCCGGGTACGGATCGTCGCTCAAAAATGGTAACCTTTACCCAGTCAGGGCAGAAAGCCTTAATGGTTGCTGTGCCACTTCGCGCCAAAGCTCACAAGCATGTTGTGCAAGGCATCGGTCAAGACCGTTTGGATTTACTACTCGAGATTATTGAAGAGGTCGTTGGCGCTATCAGACCAGCATAAACCCTCGAGAATTTTTTTGAAACGTAACGTGTATATACACTTAAAAGGAGACGTATTGACAAATATCTCATCATTCGGCTGAAAGCGACCCACGAATTCTCGACCAGGAGGCATCATGAAAAACGATTCAGAACACCAAACCCAAGCAACCAATACCGTCTCGAGACGCGATGCCCTGCGCTTGTTGGGAATGGGCGGATTGGCAGTTGGCGGCGCAAGACTGCTCAACCCAGTCGGCTTTGCCCAGAGCGGCGTTGCAACCCCAAGCTCGGCAGTGGCGGGACACTACCGCCAAAAAATTGGTGAGCTAGAGGTTTTTGTGCTGCTTGATGGCACGATCAATTTCCCAATTCAAGCCTACGGAATCACATCATCGGTTGGACAAATTGGTTTGGCGCTCAATCAAAACTTTCTACCTGTGGGCGCAACGGTCACCACAAATATGAACAGCCTGCTGATCAAATCGCCGCAGGGCATTGTTTTGATTGATGC
>JAYVRX010000089.1:0-21632 GCA_043775825.1 Deinococcales bacterium | reverse complement strand
GTTCACACACTGAATTTACCAGCTTTGTGGAATTGAGTAGCAACTAAAGTCTTGCACTAAAGTGCATGGCTTCGACCAGCGTCCTGATACAGTGAATGAAGCACTCCTGCACTCACTGATATCACATCTGTCATAATCTGTGTCGGGCGGTTACTATCAGTTCTAGTACCATTTCCCAACTGACCATAATAATTAGCTCCAAAAGACCATAAAGAATTATCGGTTTTAATAACAAGTGTGTGTGCAGAACCAGCATCAAATGTTGTCCTGTTTGAATCAAGAACAAGACTCGAGTCCATCGTTGAACTTATGAAACTGGTCTTTTCAGGCAACAGCGCATTCTGGATTTGAGGTTGAGATGTTTGATTTGAATTCTGTCCAGGAACACAAGACACTAAACTTATCAAACCAATAATGAACATGGCTACTTTTTTCATTGGGTCTAGTTTAGCTTGCTTACCCAATTTTTTGTATCTACGTCCCTTACACTTCCAAAAACGGCAAAATTATTGTGCAAACCCGAGAAACTACTCACTCATTCTTTGTGCGGTTTTTTGTCATTTTTTGCAACGAACTATACAAAAATAGTCCATTTTTGTATACCATACTATACAATAATCGAAATTTTGCCTCACAATTCATTCACAAACACTTTCACCCGCCTCGAGTATTTGCCCATCACAGTCCTGTGCCAAAGCAAACCCTCGAGCCTCACAATTTCATGGCTCGAGGGTTTAAAAATCAGGATTTTACTGCTCGCTTATTTTAAAGGCTGAATCACCACAGCATTGTCATTAAACAATGGAACGAGCACTCGCTGGCGCTTGGAATCAAAACCAATATCGGCTGGCGATGCCAATTTATCAACCACTAAACTCACAGCGCCGTCTGTACCGACGGCGTAAATGCTCGAGGTTTCCCAACTCGAGATCAACAAACGCCCGTCTGCAAGTTGCACAACACCGTCGAGCGATCCGGCTGGCATGGTAATCACATCGCCGCGTTGTCCTTTTTTGTCGAGGGTGTAAATTTCTTTAGAACCAAACGTAACGACCTGAATTTTACCATTGGACAAAACTTCCAGACCGTTTGGATTGGTCAGTTGTGGTCCTTTTGCCAGAATGCTGACCTTACCCGGGCGACTGATTTTGTAAATTGTGTCTGTGCCGCTGGGTTCAAAACCGTTCGCGCCTGCTTTAAAACCGATGTCGGACATGTACGCCGTACCGCTTTTGTCGCTGGTCAAATCGTTGAGGAAAGTTGCGTCAGGAAACGCGATTTCGCCCATTGGTTTGCCCGTTTTGAGGTTGAACTTACGCATATTGTTGATGTCAGTGACATACAAGGTGCTGCCAACGGCGGTCATGCCTTTTGGTGCGTTTAGGGTCGTACCGTTTGCGCCGCCTTCAACCCATTTTAGATTCAGCAGTGTTCCGTCAGGCGCAAATCTCGAGATAAAACCGTTGTTGTCGGCTGCGAGTGGATTGCCGTTAATGTTGGACACCAAATAGACGTCATTTTTGGCGTCATAAAAAACCGATTCTGGTGTTTGCAACCCGATTTTCTCGAGGTTGATTTGGGCTGGCAGTGTTGATTGTGCCAAACCTAAAGTGGTGAGCAAACCGAGGGCAAATGTCGAAAGGTAAGTCTTGTTCATTTTTATCCCGCCTCCTATAAACTTGTTGAAGCCTTTGATTTTCAGTTTGACGCATTGGACAACAAAAACCCCAACGGGTATCTGGTCGAGATTAACACACCCGAACTTCAACCCGCAGTCATAACAAATACCCAGTTAAAGACCGAGTGTTTAAATAAATTGAGGACTTACAAATGCTTGCATCCGCCTAAGGTACTCAGTCGCAATCTCGAGATGGTCTTTTTCCCATAACGTATGTCCTAAAAATTCTCCAGAATAACAGCCGTCAAACCCTGTGGCTTGCACTGCATTTACCCAGTCCTGAATTGGTATTTCGCCGTCACCAACCAGCACATCCCGCAGCAAGGTTTCATCCACCCAAGGCGTTCCAAGTTCGGGTCTAAAACCATCAGAAATATGCACGGCGTAAATTAAACTGGGGTCAAGCGCCCGAATCTGTTCTGGGGTTGCCCCTCGAGATGCCCAGAAATGCCAGAAATCAATGACCAAACCAAGGTTGGGCATGGCAACTTTCTCGAGCAAGTTCTGGCATTGCAAAAGCGTGTGAATCGGAGTCCAAGCGGCTGCTTCAAGTTGAAACCGAATGCCGTGCGCCAGTCCAATCTGGCAGATTTGGGCAATGTTTTTGGCGGTTAAATTAATTTGCTCGAGTTCAGTTTGATGCTCAAGTTCGGAGAAAGCGTTGAGTTGAATGGCTGGGCATTGAATCACTTTGGCAAATTCGCAGAGAACTTTGGTTTTCTCGAGAATCGCCTCAAAAGCATTTTGATCTTGCGTTTCAACCCCGCCAATAATGTCAATTCCACTGGCAAGAATGTTGTGCTCCTCGAGTTTTTCCGCAAGATATTCTGCACCTAAACCAGACGCAATGTAACGATCTAGTTTATCGGTATGTAGCTCGAGCGCGTCATAACCAGCCTCTTTAGCCAGTCGAATGTCGCTGATGATATTGGAGTACCGAACCGTTAAGCCATGCAGCGCGTAAATCATTTCAGAAATTCTAACCTATGCAAACTCTCTTGTATCATTTTCACATTCTCAAGAATGACTTTCCTCAGAATCAAGCGCTAATCTCGAGTTATGAAACTTAAATTTATGATTGCTTCGGCACTGGGTTTAGTAGTTATTGCTTGCAATGCAGACACGAGCGCCATCTCCTCAAGTCAAGAGATTTTTGCCGCAAATAAATTGCTGGCAAGATCGGTGAATTTCGGCAATGCGCTCGAAGGTCCAACAGAAGGTGCTTGGGGTATGCCTCTTGAAGAAGGTTTTTTTGAAGCGGTCAAACAGGGCGGTTTTACGGGTATTCGTTTGCCAATTAAATACAGTGCTCATGCCGCGCAAACAACACCGTTTACGATTGATAAAACTTTTATGGATCGGGTAGATTGGGCGGTAAATCAAGCCACCTCTCGAGGTTTGGCAATCATTGTGGACATGCACCATTACGACGAACTGATGACTGACCCAGCCGCGAATAAAGATCGTTTCTTGGGAATGTGGCAGCAAATCGCTACACATTACAAAGACGCACCTAACAATGTTTTCTTCGAGATTCACAACGAACCCAACGGCAACATCGAACCACTCTGGAATGAATACTCGAGCGCCGCGTTAAAAGTCATTCGGGAAAGCAATCCAACCAGGGCAGTGATCGTTGGTCCTAACGGTTGGAATAGCGCATGGCGTTTGCCTGAACTTAAACTGCCTGAGGATAAAAATTTGATCGTGACCTTTCACAATTACGAACCGTTCCAATTCACACATCAAGGCGCTGAGTGGATCAATCCCATTCCTCCTGTTGGTACGTTGTGGCCCGTGGCTGGCGCGGCACTTCGCGCTCCGTGGCAAAATTGGTCTTGGGACACGACGCTCGAGCCGAGTGGCAACACAGCGTTTAACGTGACGTACAACAAAGGTTACGCGGGGTTATACCTTCATCGTGATGACGGCGCGAGTGGATTCTCGAGTTTAAGAATCAAAACCGATAAAGCTGTCAGTCTGACGGTGCTGTGCTTAGAGAAGAACATTCAGGGCGTTGCAAACCCGCCAGCAACCGCAATTCAGACTCAAGCGGGCGTAACGCTCGAGATTCCCTTAAGCAGTTGCAGCAATCCAAGCACGGTGCGGGATTTGATGATCCAAAATAATTCTGCAAACGCAATCCCAACTTTCAAACTCGAGCAACTCGAGTTGGTCAGTGCCAGTAAAACCGAATCCATGTTCTCGAACGCCGAGGCTACGGCGGCAGCCTACCTGGAGTACGCGGCGGCGTGGGGCAAGAAAAATAACCGCCCAATTTTTATGGGCGAATTTGGTTCGTATGGCAAAGCAGATCAGGCTTCTCGAGTTCGCTGGACGACCTTTATGCGTGCCGAATCTGAGAAACGCGAATTCAGTTGGGCGTACTGGGAATTTGGCGCAGGCTTTGGTGTATATGACCGAACCGCAAAAGCCTACCGTCAAGATTTACTGGGCGCATTAATACCAAAATGATCTGCTCAAAGAGAGTCGGCGGAATCTCGAGATTCCGCCAACTTTTCATTGTCCGACTTTTCATTGTCCTACTTTGTCTTTCTCGAGTGCCGCACTCACCTCGAGTGCGGCGCGTTCACCGGCTTCGATAGCGCCTTCAACATAACCGTAATAGTAGACGGCGGTTTCCGTGCCAGCCCAGTGCAACCTGCCAATCGGTTCGCGCAATTCGTTAAAACCGCCCGTCATGACTCCTGGCGGGGCATAACATTGATAGCCACCACCAATGAAGGGTTCTGTTAACCAGTCGTGATCAAAATATTCTTTGGGATACAGGGCTTCCTCACCAAAGACCATTGCCAGATTCTCGAGCACTGCCCGACGACGAGTCTCGAGCGGACGGTCAGACCAGAAGACAGCATCGTCACCGCCGATAAAGGCAACCAAGGCAGGGTTCTTGCCGTCGCTGCTGGTGGCATCCATCGTATGGTCAAAAATCAAAAGGTCAGGGTCAATGGCTTTGGTGGGTTTCTCGAGCCAGAATGCACGGTCATAGACAGCAAAGCACTTAATCACGCTGCCCATCTCGAGGCGCTGCATCAATTTTAGGCGGCGGCGCGGCAGAACGGGGTCGTAGTCAATGCGCTGCGCTTGGTTGGGCGGAAGTGCCATGACAACACGGTTGGCTTGGACAAATGCACCCTCGGCAACGATTCGCACGCCAGCGCTGTCGTTGTCTTGCCAGTGTTCGATTTCGTAAACCGAACAATTTAAGCGCAGCCGATCTCCCAAAGCGTCCGCCATACGGGTACAAATCGCCTGCATACCTTCGACCAAGCGAAACGAGTGATTGCCGCCGTCCAGGTCAAGCAAATCTTCAAAACCACCCGCGCTGCCAATCGAATAGAGCAAAAACAACATCGAAAAATCTTTGGGTTCAATCGTGTACTCGGTACGGACAAGTTGATCGAACAAATGCCCCAAATACTGACTCTCGAGGTTCTGGCGTTTCCATTCTTCAACGCTGACAAAATCGAGTTCGGCGGCGTTGGGCGTGGCTTCTGGATTGGTGATATTGACCTGTTCGACCAGCCAGGCAAGTTTGGCGGTGAACCATTCCCATTCGGCTTGGGTCAAACGATCCATTTGCGAAAGCGGCTGCGTGGACAAATCCATGCGACCCGCGTTTTGCTGCGAGAACGTGGTTAAACCCAATTCTTTGGCAAGTTCAGTAATCTTGGGCATTCCAGGACCGAGCCATTGCCCACCCAGATCAAAGACCGTCCCGTCTTTCATGACGTGCGATAACAAACGCCCACCAACACGATGGCTCGCCTCGAGCACCAGCACATCATGACCAGCTTCAACCAATTTTCGTGCCGCAATCAAACCCGAAATTCCTGCACCGACCACCACGACATCACACGTTACATTCGTGCTTTGCATTATGAAAACAACTCCCCATGCCGTATTTTGGCATTCCCGACTTGGGTCATCATACTCCTCGGGTTATGAGCGTGTTTGTAGCGTCAAATCAAAAAGCTTATACTGAGTCAAAGAAAAATAACTCGAGCTTCACCAAACTCTCGAGACAGAGGAGTCTTTATGTTCACACCAGGATTACTCAAAGACAAAGTGATACTCGTGACAGGCGGCGGCACAGGTTTGGGACGCAGCATGGGAACGCGGTTTCTCGAGCTTGGAGCAAAACTTGCCATATCAGGGCGCAGGCTTGAAGTGCTTGAAACCGCCGCCAAAGAGATGATGGAAGCCACCGGCGGTGAAGTATTACCGATTCAATGCGATGTGCGCGACCCAAACGCCGTAACCGCCATGATGGACGCTACCGAAGCCAAATTTGGTCGCGTTGATGCCCTCTTAAACAACGCCGCAGGAAACTTCATTTCCCCCACCGAACGCCTCTCGCACCGAGCCGTGGATGCCGTGCTGGGAATCGTTTTGCACGGAACTTTTTACTGTACCCTCGAGCTTGGTAAACGCTGGATTGCCGCCAAACACAATGGTGTGGTTTTAAATATTGCCACAACTTACGCCCAATCAGGTTCGGGGTACGTTGTGCCGAGTGCTGCCGCCAAAGCGGGTGTGGTTGCCATGACCAAATCCTTAGCCGCCGAATGGGGCAAGTACGGCATTCGTTTAAACGCCATCGCACCAGGACCATTTCCCACCGAAGGCGCAAATTCACGCCTCATGCCCACGCCAGAAATTGAGCAACTCTTCACAGACCGCATTCCATTGCGACGCACAGGAGAACACCTCGAGCTTGCCAACCTTGCCTCGTATTTATTAAGCGATTTTGCGGGCTACATTACTGGCGATGTGATCTCGATAGACGGTGGCGAAACCGCCTGGGGCAGCGGCGAGTTTAACGTGCTGGATGCCGTGACAAAAGAACAATGGGACATGCTTGAGGCGATGCGCAAGAAGTAACTTCAATCTTCAAAAACGATGCCTTCATAGATTTCTTCAAGAGTCAATTTCGTATCCAAACACGGCACTCGAGCGAATCCTTCGTCAGTCAGTGTGGTTCGCGCCCAGTCATCCTCGAGTAACTGGTACGCCAGAACTTTGCGCTCAGATTGTGAAACGATCAAATACGTTTTTAAGCTCGAGATTTTCGTGTAAATCTCGAGCTTTTCGCGTAAATCGGTGGTTTCGGTGCTTGGGGAACGGATTTCGACAATAAAACACGGATTTTCGGCAATATAACCAGTGTCTGAATCCGGTAAGCAGGTCAGAACAATGTCAGGGTAATAATATTTCGAGCCTTGATCCGCCCGAACTTTGACATTTTCGATAAACAGTTCACACTTTTTTTCTCGAGCTTTTAACCCAAGTGCGAGCACAATGTTTCGGGCGATTGCATTATGGCGTTTGCTCTCCCCTGCCATTGCGTGCAACCAACCATCAATAAATTCGTGCCTCACAGCACTGGTTTTCTCAAACTCGAGATATTCATTTTCGGTCATTCGGTCAAAAACTGGGGCGGGTTGACTCATGGGGAAAGTATAGTCCAAAGCAAAAACACGGTACAATCTTGCCGCGAGAACCCGAGGGAATCTCGAGAAACCAAAATTGAAGGAAGTTTGATAATGGAATTTCTTGAACTCACAAAGTACATTGAACTCGAGAAACGTGGTTTGACCGCGCCAGAAGTTTCGGTTATTGCACAACAAGATGGCTTGGAATCAATGTTAGTTGTTCATGTGCTGAAAAGCATTTTTGAACTTCCTATGGATGAAGCGAACGAAATTTATCTGGCTACTGAAGGTATCAAACATCCGTTTGCATTTAATAAGGAACTGATGAACCTTCTGGATCAAATACCTGAAGACAAACTCGAGAATCAAGGTGGTAATTCATGATTATTGTTAAAGTTGGCGGTTCTGACGGAATCAATTACGACGCGGTTTGCAACGACATTGCAGATTTGTGGCTGAGTGGTCAGAAACTGATTTTGGTGCATGGTGGCTCGAGCGAAACCAACCGCATTGCAGCGCTTCTTGGGCATCCACCAAAGTTTGTGACTTCGCCTTCTGGGTATACCAGCCGTTTTACAGACCGTCAGACGCTCGAGATTTTCGAGATGGTGTACTGCGGCAAGATGAACAAGGGACTGGTCGAGCGATTGCAAAAACGTGGTGTCAATGCCGTGGGTTTGTCGGGTTTGGATGGCAGAATTTTTGAGGGCAAACACAAAGATTCAGTGCGTGCCGTCGAGGATGGCAAGACCAAAATTTTGCGCGGCGATCATACGGGAACAGTCGAAAAAGTCAACACGCACCTCTTAAACCTGCTGCTCGAGAATAATTACTTACCAGTGCTGACCCCTCCAGGCTCGAGCTTTGAGGGCGTGGCGGTCAACGTGGACGGCGACAGGGCTTCGGCGGCGCTGGCAACGGCAATGAAAGCCGAGGCGTTGTTATTGCTTTCAAACGTGCCAGGTTTGCTGCGCAATTTCCCAGACGAATCGAGTTTGATTACGCACATTCCGGCGCTCGATGTCGAGTCTTACCTGGAGTTTGCCCAAGACCGCATGAAGAAAAAAGTTTTGGGCGCTGCCGAAGCCGTGCAAGGCGGTTGTGGTCGCGTGATTTTTGGTGATGCGAGGCTCGAGAAACCAGTCACGGAAGCTCTTGCAGGCAAAGGTACTGTCGTTTGCTAAGCCGTTAAGCCGATGCTCGAGTCGCCCAAAACGCTTTAAACTCGAGGGATGAATTTTACAAGTCGAGACTTTGTTGGACTGGAAGACCTGCCGATCATCACCGCGTTTTTTGATGAAACCCGAGCATTGGTCGGGCATGAAAACAGTCCCCTTCATGCGGGCGATGTTTGGTGGCGGTACGGGCAGTACGAACCCGAATTTCATCGGTGGCGTTTGTGGTTTGATGCCGAAAAACTGATTGGTGTGGGCTGGGTTATTTCTGAAACTGATCTCGAGATTCACTTGTATCCCACACTCGAGGATGGCATTTATAATTTGGTGGCGCTGGAAATTGTGAATTGGGCTAAAATTGTCTGTCCGTCGAAAATTCGTTGCGAGAGCCTGCCACAAAACACCCGATTTATTCAGTTGCTCGAATCTTCTGGGTTTGTGCTTGATGATTACGATTTCTTGATGTACGCGTTTGATCTTCAAAATTCAATTCCTGACCCAAAGCTTCAAGAAGGATTTGAAGCCCGTCATGTGTTTGAGCACGAATACGAAGAGCGGGTTGCGGTTCACCGTGACGCGTTTGACTCATCAAAATTTACGCTTGAACGTTACGCTCGAGTTCGTTCAATGGCTGGTTACAGATCAGGGTTGGATTTGGTGGTTTCAACTCCAGAAAACAATTTTGCCTCGTACTGCATCGTCTGGCTTTCAGACAACGTGGGCGAATTTGAACCTGTTGGGACTCGGGCAGCGTATCGTCGGGAAGGATTAGGACAGGCGGTGATTCTCGAGGGGTTCAGGCGTTTAAAAGCATTGGGCGCGGACACGGCTTTGGTCTTTTCAGAACCAAAAAACCGAGCGTTTTACGAGTCTTGCGGTTTTCAGGTCATCAACCGTTTTAAAGGTTGGTGTTTCAAACCAGAATCCCAAAGCCTCGAGTCGCCCGACTAAACTTGAATTGCGAATTGCTCTCGTTTCAACTGGCATCTGTTCGTGATAATCTCGAGTATTCCAGGAGGTTATTCATGAGCATCGCCGTACTGACCGATTCGACCAGTGACATGACGCCCGCCATGCAGGAAGCGCTCGGCGTGACCGTCGTACCCTTGTATGTCAACTTTCAAAACCGTGTTTTAAAAGACAACACTGAGATCAAAACCGATGAGGTTTTTGCAGGCATCAAAGCGGGTGCAGCCATGCCCAGCACCAGCCAACCCACACCCGCCGATTTTATGTCTGCTTACGAGAGACTGCTTCAAACCCACGAGAAAGTCTTGAGCATTCATATCTCGAGCAAACTTTCTGGCACGGTTGCCAGCGCATCGCTCGCCGCCAAGGATTTTGCTGGGCGGGTGGTGACGTTTGATTCTGAAGTCTCGAGTGGCAGCCAGAGCATGATGTGCGAACGGGCGGTCAGACTCTTGAAAGCTGGTGCAAGCATTGATGAGGTTGTGGCGGTGCTCGAGCGGGTGCGAAAGGTCACGAATTTGCGCTTTAGCGTCGGTTCGCTCGATTTCTTAAAGAAAAATGGTCGAATTGGTGGCGCTCAAGCTTTGATTGGTGGCTTACTGAATATCAAACCAATCCTGCATTTGGTGGGTGGTAAAGTCGAGGCGGCGGGTCGCGTCCGTGGTTCTAAAGCGGCACTCGAGGATGTGGTCAGCAATTTACGCGCATTGCAAGCCAAACACGGGCGCGTCAGAACGGCATACATTTACACCGACAAACAAGAAGATGTCGAACCGCTACGCGCCGCAGGGCGTGAAATGGGTGTCGAAGAGTTCAGCGTCACGCAAACGGGCACGGTCATTGCCAGCCACGTCGGACCTGGAACTTATGGGGCTTTGAGCGAACCAGTGGACGTGTAATGCTTGATGAACTCGAGGTCATGTTGTTTGAAGCAAACTTTGACCCTTGGGAATCCGTCTCGAGTATTTTGCAGCATTCCGGCGAACGTGCAAGCCGCTTGAGGGCGCATATTCTCGAAACAAAATTGATGTACTGGCAATTGATTGGCAGCACTTTAAAACTCGAGCCGCCGCCAAGTGAATTGCTCGAGTTGATGCACTTTGAATCCAAAATGACGGGATTGTTAAACCTCGAGCAACGTGCCGTCATTGTGCAATATTCTGGACGCGAGTTGAGCGTGGCAGCCTTAATTCGACTCTCAATACGGCACAGCGTTTGGCACGCGGGACAGATTGCGCTATCCAAATTTTAGGACACACGCCCCCAGGAAGCAGCCTAGAATGCGGTCATGTTCGCTCGAGTGTTACTGACCATTTTGTTTTCGCTTGCGCCGTTGGCAGTCGCGCAAGAAACCAATATTCCCGCCAAGATAACCCGCCAAGCCATCGTCAAATTTGATTATGATCCCGACGGTGGCGATATTGTCTTGCAGGTACTCGATGCGGCGGGAACGCAAAAATTAGCGGTGGATAAACTCGAGGTCAAAGCCATTGGCGACGAGGGCGAAAACGGACGCACGATTCCTGCCAATCTGGCACGAGCAAATAGCTCGGGTTTTAAGGGCGAGATGGCGCTCAACGAAGGACAGTGGAACATGCAGGTCAAACTCGAGGTTGGGGAGAAAAAACTCGAGGGCGGTTATTTTTTGAACGTCAGCAAATCATCAACTTCTGGTGTAATTCCAATGGTCGCACCCAACCCTGAGGTTGGACGACTGGGACAAATTGTCGGTTTGATGCTTGGTATTCCAATGGCTCTGGCGCTCGTGGCGTTGGGAGTCGGGATCATTTCAAAGAATCGGGCGCAAGCTCGAGCCGAAGCCTAAAAATAGATTTTGCCGTTGTGCCATTGTAAACTCGAGCCACGTAAGCTACACGCTCGAGGGCTTGGTATGAATTTTATTTCTGAATTTCACAAAATAATTTGGTATGAATTCGCCTCGTGGTATCTGTCGGGCGAAACTCCCAATCCTTGGCAAGAAAATTTTGTTCAGAGCGAATGGCTCGAGATCACACGGGCGTCTGCGATCAGAATGAACTACAAACTAAAACCCGAAGAGGTTCAAGAATTTATTGAAATGCTCGAGTCTGCCTCTGAAAATCAAACCCACAGTGTTGTTCAAACAATTGATAATGCCGGAGAGTATGAATGGTCTGATGAACCCGAAAGTTGGCGGACGTTACAAAATGTGTTGCGTTTGATTGCCGAGCAGATCAAACAGCTTCAAAATGAAAAGAGCCAAAAACATGAAATCTAAATTATACCAAGCCTTGATTAACTTCTTCAAAAAAGAAGATTGGACTGTCAAACTCATCGAAGATGATTCGGCATTGGTCTTTGGATACATCGGAGACAATGGTAAATGGAAGTGTTACGCCAGAATACGAGAAGAGCAAGAACAACTGGTTCTATACTCCTTGCTTCCAAGTTACGCACCAAAAACCAAACGCCTCAAAATAGCCGAACTGTTCACTCGAGCCAATTATGGGTTGATTATTGGTAACTTTGAAATTGATTTAACCGACGGCGAAATTCGCTGCAAAACCAGCATTGATGTCGAAAATTCTAAACTTAGTCATGCGCTGATTGAAAACATGGTGTACATCAATTTGGACACTATGGATGACCATATACTTGCCATTCAGGCAGTTCTTGACGGAATAAAAACACCACTCCAAGCTCTTGAAATGCTCGAGCATGAGACAAATTGACAATTTTCATTAAGGCGTAAAACAAACGGGTTGACAAGCGGTTGAGGTTTTCAAAGACTCGAGGTTAAAACCAATCTCGAAGGAACGCAACCACGGAAAATAGGCGTCAATGACCTTAAATTTGGTCGTTCCGAGTCGAAAAGATTTCAATTGCGTCTGCAAACCCGAGCGTAATTCTTGGCGCAGATTGTCATTTGCAAAATTTGCCTCGAGTTGCCCCTGACGCAATTTTGGGCGCAGCAAACTCGAGTACAAATAATCGTTAACATATCCTCGAGCGAGCACGGCGTTTGAGGCATCGGATTCGCCATACACTGCAAACATTGTGGCTTGCGCTAAAGCAGCACCAATATTATTCCCAGGCGTTCCCCAAGCGGCAAAACCTGCTAACCTCGAGAAACCACCAGAGGCGAGCAGGTCTTGAATCAGTTTTGGATTGGTTTGATTGACCGCGTTCACATCTGCCAGCGCAACCAATCCGCGACGCTGGTCAGCCCCAATCTCGAGCGCGGCTTTTCGTGGATCACCGCCATTAAAAACGTACAACTCGAGGTCGGCAGTTTCGCTTGGCTTAAGTCCAATGGCGATGGCTTGGTCGTGAACACTTTGAACTAAGGTTTGACCCTCGTAAGGTGCGATCAAGCTACTTGCAGCAGTTGGATCACTAAATTTCACCCGAATGGATGGGCGCAAGTTCTGACGCTCAAGCAACAAACTGGCGGTCAAAACGCTAGCAACCTCGTCTGCGCCAGGGTGAACAAAAACGTTTTTTAAGCCTCGAGTCTCAACTTCGGCACGAATTTGAGCGCCCTCGGTTGGGGCGGGTGAACCTGGCAGTGCATCGTCCCAGGTGATGAACAAGCGCTGTAACGTGCCATCCGCCGCCCAATCCAGCGCACGGCGAATCAACTCGAGATTGCGGTTTCGGTCTACCGCGTCGGGCGCTCGAGGAATCACCACAAAAGCGTATACAGGACTCAAGAGATGCCAGAACCATGCAGCCCACAAGTTGTTCCAAGCTTCGTCACTACTGATCTGACTCGAGCGCGACTGCACCAGACCGCCATACGCCAACGCATCGAGTGAGACAATCAACGCTGAGGGTTGAATGGTGTCCAACCAAGTGCGAATCGCTTGGGCATCGGCAGGTTGCACAGCATTCCCCAGCATCGCAAGCGGCGGTGTGACCATCTCTAGGTTGCCACTGGCAGCAATTGCAACAGGCAGGCTGACATTGGCGGGTCGAGAATCGAGTGGCACAAGCGCGATTGAGTTGGATTGCGCCAAGGTGATGCTCGAGAGAAAAACGATCAACAGGAAGAAAAGACGCACGATTTTATTCTGCGTGATGCGAGATGAGAACAATTGTTGCAAGGAAGCTCGAGTTTTCAAAGTATTGAAAGCAATGCTTACAGTGGTTTCCGTATTCATTGATAAAAAAGCTGCGCTTTTTGACCAATTCCTACTCCAACCACTGTTTGTTTCTCCTCGCATAGCTCGCGTTTTGGTTGATAAACTTCGTTTATCAACCAAAACGGAAATCACTGTAAACCGGAGTCTTGACTTCTCACTTTGGGATCAATTAGACTTCAGACCGAACGGTTTGAAAATGACAAAAGGACAACGTACCCGCGAATTTATTCTGGCAAAATCAGCCGCCGTGTTCAACCAACACGGTTATGCTGCCTCGAGCATGTCAGATTTAATGCTGGCAACCAAACTCGAGAAGGGTGGAATTTACAATCATTTTGCCAGCAAAGAACAACTGGCACTCGAGGCGTTTGATTACGCCGTTGGTTTGATCGAAACACGGTTTGAGGCTTTGCTCGAGAAAAAGAATTCTGCGTTTGAGCGTTTGAACGCCGTGATGGAAGTGTTTCTCGAGTTTGTTTATGATCCTGTGCTGCCTGGTGGTTGCCCAGTGTTGAACGCCGCCATTGAAGCGGATGACTCGAACGAAAAGTTACGTGAACGCATTCGACTGGTGCTGAATGCTTGGCGTACCCGCATTCAAGGCATTGTTGAAAAAGGTGTGTCTCGTGGCGAGTTTCAACCTGGCACGGACGGCGCAATGCTTGCCACGATCATGCTTTCGACACTCGAGGGTGCGGTCATGATGTCCAAAATCTACCGCAGTTCAACGCACATCCGAATTGCGGCAGCCTTTCTCGAGACACATTTGAAAACATTGTTGGTCAAGGAGGCATAAATGTACGCAAACATCGTGGCTGGCAATGTCAGGTCGTCATGGCAACGACTCAACGCTCGAGATTCTGCGGGTTTGTTGGCGCAATTTGCCCCAAATTTTCGCTACGAGTTTTTTGGTGTTCACGCGCTGGGTGGTGTGCGTCACACGAAGAAAGCTGTGAAAAAGTTTTTTGATCGGGTGTTCAGTATTTTCCCAAATGCACAATTTGAGATTCAGCATGTCTTGGTTAAAGGAATGCCGTGGAACACGACAGTTGTAGCATTGGTACAAATTCAGGCAACCCTTGCTAACGGTCAGTCGTACCAAAATCAAATCAGTCAAACGATTCGCATCAAATGGGGTCGAATTGTTGAGATTTTAACGCTCGAGGATACCCAAAAACTGGTGAATGCTTTACAAGTTCAACTCGAGGCAGGGATTCTCGAGGCTGGGGCAGCACCGATTACTGACGAATAAAACCGAACGGTTTGTGAAAGGACATCATGAATAACAACACTCAAAGCCGAACCTACACTTACGACACGAGGCGCATGAACCCTCGAGATTTAGCAACATATTCTGGACTCGAATATTTAACCAAAGTCTTCGCAGGCGAATTGGTGGGATCGCCCATTGCCAGTACCCTTGATTTTCACCCTGTCGAACTCGAGGCTGGGCGTGTGGTTTTTGAAGGCGAACCTCAGCAATTTGTCTACAACCCGATTGGTAGCGTGCATGGTGGCTACGCTGCCTCGATACTCGATACAGTTTTGGGATGTAGCATTCAATCTATGCTCGAGGCTGGTCAGGCGTACACAACTGTCGAATTGAAAGTCAATTACGTCCGAGCCATGACCGATAGAACGGGTATGGTACGAGCCGAGGGAAAAATCATTCATGTGGGTAAAAGCCTCGCCACAGCCGAAGCAAAACTCTTTGGACGCGACGATGGCAAGTTGTACGCGCATGGTTCAACCACATGTTTTGTCTTTGGGCTTCCAGGCGCGAAATGACTATTGAAGCATTAAACAACCCAATCTGGCATGCGCTCGAGACGGTACAATCCCATTTTGCTGAAGGAACAGAGTTGGCAAAACGTTTTCCAAGTGCTGTTGCACCCTTTGCAGCCATGCTCGAGCCAACACCTGAAGCCTTTAATGACTTAGCTCGAGTGTTGCCATCTGGTGGTACTGGCGCGTTGTTCACCACGGCAATGCTCGAGATTCCAGAGGCTTTGCAAACGGTGCATACCAGCAGCATCTCGCAAATGATTTGCGAAAAGCTACAACCTGCACTGTCACTCAAGATGCGTATGTTAACTGTACAGGATGTACCAGCGATGCTCGAGTTGGTGAAACTAACCAAACCAGGACCATTTTATGAACGCACCATCGAACTTGGCGTGTACTGGGGTATTTTTGAAAGCTTAGAACTGGTGGCGATGTCTGGTGAACGTCTTCGCCTGACAGGTTTTACCGAGGTCAGCGCCGTCTGTACCCACCCAGATTTTCAAGCTCGAGGTTACGCAAAAGCCTTGGTGCATCGTGTTTGCGAAGGCATCTTTGCTCGAGGAGAAATCCCTTTTTTGCATGTTAAAACCAATAATCTAAACGCGGTACGAACCTATCAGACGCTTGGCTTTAGAGAACGCTGCAAGATTCAACTCTTTGTTTCGAAAGCACCATAACAATCGCGGAGGTTTTGACATGACCAATATGTTCTCAAGTACACAAACCCTAATTGATACACTCGAGATTAAAGTGCTCGAGGCAAGTCCTGAAAAAGTGATTGCAACCATGCCAGTCCAACCCAAAGTTCATCAACCATTCGGTTTGCTGCACGGTGGTGCAAGCGTTGCATTGGCAGAAACCGTTGCCAGCATTGGGGCATTTTTAAGTGTTGCAGAGTCTGGCATGGTCGCAGTCGGTCTCGAGATCAATGCCAATCACTTGCGTGGCGTGCGTGACGGCATTGTGACTGCAACTGCCACGCCAATTCATAAGGGACGCACGACCCAAGTTTGGAATATCGAAATCAAAAACGATGAAGGCAAAATGGTTTGCATCTCGAGATGTACACTGGCGATTATTCCCGCAGGAGCGAAATGACCAAACGAATTATCGTTGCCAGCGATTTAGAAGGCACGTTAACCACAGGCGAAACTTGGAAGGGTATTGCGCAGTATCTCGAGAAAGACGGTAAATCTCGAGCGTATCGAAATTTTTTCAACTCGAGATTTCCGATGGCGTTGCTGGCACGAGCAGGTTTGAACAAACGAAACTTTCAAAACCGTTGGATTGCTGATTTGGTACGATTTTTTGAAGGTGCGTACTACGGTGAATTTCTCGAGGCTGCCGAATGGGTTGTCGAGAACGAACTTTGGGATAAACGCCGCAAGAACGTGCTGGCGGTACTCGAGACTTGTAAATCCGAAGGTGCTCGGGTGATTCTGGCTTCTGGGACATACCAACCTGTGCTTGAAGTGTTTGCCAAGCGTTGTAGCCCGCACTTGGGCGGCTTTGAAGTGATTGGCACTAAAATCGAGGTGGTGACAGGAACGTTGACGGGCAAGATTTTAAGTGAAGTCAATGTTGGTAAAGTCAAAGCCGCTAACTTGCGCCAAGCCATTCGCAATGAAGAACTCGAGGCAGCATTTGGTGACACCATGCCCGACCTGCCGATGCTCGAGATGGCAAAGAACCCTATCGTGATTCCAACTGATGCCAAACTCGAGCGACTGGCGTTAAAACGCGGTTGGCAGATCATTCGTTAGGCATTCACACAAGCGTGACTGGCGTGGGAATTGCTGGCTCGAGTCTCGCGTATAGTAATGACATGAAAATTATTCTTGCCGTTTTAATCAGCTTGATGTTTGTTGCCTGTGCCAGCCCAGAATCCGAGAACCTGAAAAAAGAAAACGCTGACTTAAAAGCACAACTCGAGACTGTTACCAAAGAACGTGACGAGCTTAAAGTTCAGGTGGACAGCATCAAATCGGTGCTCGAAAAAGCATCTGGAACAATGGGAACAACAACGCCAGATTCGAGTGCAACCACACCTGATTCAACTACAGGTTCGGACATGGGAGCACCAACACCAGACTCGAGCGCAACAACACCCGATGCGAGTACACCAAACTCGAGCGACGGTTCAAGCACCTCGAGTACCACACCCTCGACTGATGGTTCGAGCACCACAAGCATCACTCCAGATTCGGGCGCTTCAAACACAGCAACATCTGCGGTTGAAACGTATGCCAAAGACGTGCTCGAGACGGCAAAAAAATACAACGATGAAACCCAGCAAACTCCACCAACCGATTGCTCGAGTGGTTACACCGCAGGAACACGCGCTGTTCCCTCGAGTGACGCGATTGGATCTTGTCGGGTGGATCGGGTGGACAAAGGTTTTCGTGTGACTTTAAAAGATGCAAACGGCGCAGTGACAACATTCCCAACCCCATGAGTCGCCAAATCATTGCAATGGGTGGCGGCGGTTTTTCGATGGAAGCCGAAAACCCATTGCTCGATCAGTACATTCTGAATGCCAGCCAACTCGAGAAACCCAAAGTCTGTTTTGTGCCCACCGCCAGTGGCGACAGCGCGGGTTATGTTGAGCGTTTTTACACGGCGTTCAAGAATCTCGAGTGTGAACCAAGTCATTTGAGTTTGTTTAACCCTCTTACCTGGACTGACGAACTCGAGCCTTTTATGGCACAACAAAACGTGTTGTACTTCGGCGGTGGAAATACCAAAAATGCTTTGGCACTGTGGCGCGAATGGAATCTCGAGCCTTTGCTGCGAACCGCCTATGAGCGCGGCGCGGTGCTGGCTGGACTCTCGGCGGGGGCGATCTGCTGGTTTGAACAAGGCAGCACCGACAGTGTTGGACGCGAACTTGGCGTGCTGCCATGCCTGGGGTGGTTAAAAGGTTCGATGACGCCGCATTATGACGGTGAAGCCCAACGCCGCCCAAAACTGCATCAATTTGTACTCGAGGGACAGATTCAAAATGGTTACGCCGCCGATGATGGCGCAGCGCTGCATTTTGTCAATGAAAAACTCGAATCCGTGGTCAGTTCCAGACCGAATGCTCGAGCTTACAAGGTCGAACTTCAAGCTGGAACAGTCTTGGCAACGCCGCTCGAGACACGGTATTTGGGCTATTGAACCAAACCAGAGTTTTACTTCGAGAGAAGCGATTTAACTTGCGCGGCTCGAGGTCAGTATCAAAAAGTATCAATTCGGCAGGCTCAATCCATATTTTGAACCAAAACTTTTTGGTAATAATCAATCTTGTACTCCACATGCTCGAGGTTGTGCTGTAAAGATTTTAACCGCGCCAGCACCTCAAGACGATGTGCTCTCAGAATCTGAATGCGCTCTGGAATGTTGCTCGCGTCTTGCTGAACCAATTTTGCAAATTCGCGCATGGTTCGGATTGGCATTCCTGTTTCTCGCAGGCAAGTTAAAATTCCGATCCATTCCAGGTCGCCGCTCGAGTAGCGCCGATGTCCACTGCTGCTGCGCTCAACTTGCAACAATCCCTCGCGTTCGTAGTAATGCAGGGTATGAATACTGATTCCGGCTTGGTTGGCGGCGGCACTGATCGAGAAGGTCATGCACTCAGTCTAAAACCTCGAGTGCGCTTTAAGTCTAGCGCTTGACCTCGAGTGCGCTAAAGGATTTACACTCTGTTTCATGAAACGAAACCTTGGACGGAGCAACATCGGCATCAGTGCAATCGGGATGGGTTGCTGGGCAATTGGCGGCGAATGGCATTTCGATACCCAGGCGGCAGGTTGGGGATCGGTCAATGACCTCGAGTCCATCGCCGCAATTGGCGCGGCTGTGGATTTGGGCGTCACGTTTTTTGATACGGCTGCAAATTACGGCGCTGGGCACAGCGAAGTTATTCTGGGAAAAGCACTTGCTACAAACCGAAGCAAGGTTGTCATCGCCACAAAATTTGGTTACGGCATCGATGAAGCGCGTAAAGTTGTGAGCGGTGTCTATTGCAGCCCCGAGGATATTCGTTCCTCCTGCACAGCCAGTCTCAGGCGCTTACAAACAGATTACATTGATCTGTTCCAGTTGCACGTTGGCAATTACCCGATCACCGACGCGCACGAAGTCCGTGATAGCCTCGAGACACTGGTTCAAGACGGTTTAATTCGAGCCTACGGTTGGAGCACCGATGACACCGCTAGAGCCGAAGTTTTTGCAACTGGCAAGAACTGCACGGCGATTCAGCATCAAGAAAATATTTTTGAAGACAACGCCCCAATGCTCGAATTGGTGGAACGCCATCAACTCTCGAGCATCAACCGAGGTCCCCTAGGCATGGGCATTCTGACAGGTAAATTCTCCAATGGCGCGACGTTTGAGCAAAGCGACGTGCGGCATGTTTCCCCCGAATGGATGGCATACTTTAAAAACGGTCAACCCAACGCCGAATGGTTGGCAAAACTCGAGGCGATACGCGAAATTCTGTGTGCGGGCGGGCGTACCCTGGCTCAAGGGTCGTTGGCTTGGTTGCTGGCTCGGAGTGAGCAAACCATTCCAATTCCTGGTTTTAGAACGGTAAAACAAGTCAGGGAAAATGCGGCTGTTCTCGAGCAGGGCGCGTTGAGCAAACTTCAAATGCAAGAAATTGCGGTGTTATTGCAAGGCACTTAATCAAGCTCAAATTTCAGAATTCGAGGCTTGCAGCTCGAGAAGGTCAAACTCCGACCTTAAAATTTCGCTCGCCCGTTATACTTCGCAGGTGCTTGCCAAAGGTTTTGCCGCCACCATCATCGGAGTCAACGCCACCATCGTCGAAGTCGAGGTGGATGTAAGCGCAGGTATGCCCATGTTCATGGTCGTCGGACTGGCAGACACCGCCGTTCAAGAAGCCAGGGAACGCATTCGTGCCGCCATCAAAAACTCTGGGCTACCGTTTCCCTCAGGCTCGAGAATCACCGCCAACCTCGCACCCGCCGACGTGCGCAAGGAAGGCTCGAGTTTTGATTTGCCGATGGCACTGGGAATTTTGGCAACCCAGGGTGAAGTGCCGCTCGAGGTTTTAGATAAAATGCTCTGCGCCGGAGAACTGGCGCTGGACGGTACGATTCGCCCAATTAACGGCGCGATCAACATTGCCCTGGCAGCCGCCCAAAACGGTTACAAAGCCGTGATGCTACCGCCCGAGAATGCCACCGAAGCTGCCGTAATCGAAGGCATTGAAGTCTTCTGCCCGAGCAACCTCAAACAAGCCGTGCGCCATTTGAATGGACAAGAAAAACTCGAGCCTTCAAAACCAGTCGTGCTTGAGCCTGACCCAGATACGCTGCTCGATTTGGCAGACATTAAAGGACAGATGCAAGGTAAACGGGCGCTCGAGATCAGCATTGCGGGGCATCACAATTTAATGCTGATTGGTCCACCGGGATCGGGCAAAACCATGCTCGCCAGACGTGCCGTAGGCTTACTTCCACTGCTCTCTGACCGAGAAGCCTTAGAGGTCACGAGAATCCATTCGAGTGCTGGAAGACAACCCAAAGGACTGGTCCGGGTTGCACCGTTCAGAAACCCACATTTTGGCGTGTCCGACGCTGGACTTATTGGTGGCGGTTCAATACCGAAACCAGGCGAAGTCAGTTTGGCGCACAACGGAATCCTGTTTCTCGACGAATTGCCAGAATTCTCGAGAGACGCCCTGGAAGCGTTAAGGCAACCGCTAGAAGACCGCGAGGTGACGATCTCCCGCGCTCGAGCCAGCGTGACATTTCCGGCAGGCTTTCAACTGATTGCCGCCATGAACCCAAGCCCGAGCGGCGAATGGATGGATGCCTCGAACCCAGCGCAACGGCGCTATCTGGCAAAACTTTCAGGACCTCTGCTTGATCGCATTGACCTTGTGGTGAACGTCCAAAAGCTTTCCCCAGACGAACTGACCCGAGCACCCGACGGCGAAAGCACCAAAGACGTGCGAACAAGGGTGTTACAAGCTAGAGCCACCATGCAAGCCAGGCAAGGCACTGCCAACGCCCATTTGGTCGGCAAAGCTTTAAGGCAGCACGCCAAACTCGAGCTTGGACCCGAAAACTTTATGCGAGCCGCCGCCAAACAACTCAACCTTTCGGGACGAGGTTTTGACCGTGTGCTGCGCGTGGCAAGAACCATTGCCGACCTGGCAGGGGTTGAAACGATTTTGGAAACACACATTGCCGAAGCCGTCAGTTACCGTCAACGCGATTGGTAATTTCTCTAAACCTCGAGTGGACAATACGTTTATGCTCACTGGTTTCAGCCGCAACTCGAGCTTAACGCGCCTCTCAAAAATGACAGAATCAAGGTGTTGCACTTTCAATATTTTCGTGTTACATTTCTCGAGCGCTTGCAGTGCATACCGTATTCGGAAGTAGCTCAGCGGTAGAGCGTTCGACTGTTAATCGAATGGTCGTAGGTTCGA
>JAYVRX010000088.1:0-75345 GCA_043775825.1 Deinococcales bacterium | reverse complement strand
AATACCGCCACTGAACTCGAGGGTCATAGCACCATTATACCCAGCCTCGAGTGTCAAACTTTAGAGCGTTGCTTGTTTTGCCCAGCGTTCCTGAACCGCCTTTGCCAACCAAGCGCTGACATCTTGGGTGTTTGCGCCAGGGGTGAAAATACCGTTGACACCGATAGCCTCGAGCTTAGGAATGTCCTCGTCGGGAATAATGCCACCGCCAAACAGCAAAATATCGTTGGCGTTGCGAGTCTCGAGCAGCGCCCGAACCTCAACAAAATAGTGCATGTGCGCCCCAGAGAGGACGCTTAGCCCGATGGCGTCCACGTCCTCTTGTACGGCGGCGTTAACAATCATTTCGGCGGTTTGCCGCAAACCCGTGTAAATCACTTCCATACCGGCATCACGAAGCGCCCGAGCGATGACTTTTGCACCGCGATCATGACCGTCAAGTCCTGGTTTGGCAATTAAAACCCGTGCTTTTCGTTCCATGATTGTTATTCTAGCCGATTTTTAAGGACGTTCCGATTTCTTGCGACCTCGAGCGCCCAAATCCACGACCTCCGCGCCAAAAATCTTTTTCTGCTCGAGGTTGAAGCGCACCAAAGTTCGTTTTTGATGCGTGCCGTGATGCCCACACGCGCCAGGGTTCATGTACAAAATGCCCCCAGCATCACGTTCGATGCCTAAAATGTGCGAGTGACCGCACACCAAAATATCAGGTTTTTCGGCGTTGATCGAAGTTCGAGCGATTGGGTCGTAACGACCTGGCGTGCCGACAATGTGGCGTATCAAGACTTTAAAACCTTCACGAATCAAAACCTGTTCTTCTGGAATGCTCGAGAATGTCGCGTGAGAGTCAATATTGCCAATTACGGCAACCACTGGGGCAACGGCTTGAAGCGTATCAATCATCTCGAGCGAACCAAGATCGCCCGCGTGCCAGATTTCGTCCACGCCCGCCAGTGCCTCGAGAATATCTGCGCCCATAAAACCGTGGGTGTCTGAAAGCAATCCAATTCGCACCCGTCAATTCTACCCCGAGATTCGCACGGTTTCGACCACCTCGAGATTCGCACGGTTCTGAATACCTCGAGATTCGCACTTCGTAACTTTTCTGGAACGCTTTTCTCGAGCATCGCGTATTGTCATTCATAAGGGTTTATTCAAAACCCTATGGAGGCACAAAATATGGGTATCGGAATTTTACTGATTCTGGCTGGTATTGCAGCACTGATCGCCGCCAATGCCAACAAGCAATTCGTTGGTTTTCGTGGTTTTGGCATTGCGGGCTTGGGGCTAGGAATCTTGATTTTCATTGGCGCACAAGCATTCGTCAGCGTTCCAGTCGGTAGTGTCGCCATTGTGGTCAATCGTTTGACGGGTTTAAAACCAGGGGCACTCGAGCCAGGGGCGCACATTGTGCTGCCAGGGATTGAAACCCCATTTTATTACAACACCCGTTTGCAAGAACTGACCCTCTCGAGGCGCGGAGAGGGCGGTGCGGACATTGATGAGAGCATCAAAGCACTCTCAAAAGAGGGACTCGAGATTTCGGCAGATGTGACGGTACAATTTCAGATTATTCCCAGCAAAGCCCCAGAATTGCACAAAACCATTGGTACGGATTACATCAACGTTGTGATTCGTCCGCAAGTGCGCAGCAAAGTCCGTGACAGCATCGGTCAGTTCAACGCCACAGACCTGATCAGCACCAAACGCAAAGCCCTCGAGAATAACGTCATCGCCGCGTTAGAGGGTGTCTTTAAAGATGCGAACCTCGAGTTGAAAGCCGTACTCTTGCGCGAATTGCGAATTCCTGACAGTGTGGCTAAAGCCATCGAGGAGAAACAAACCGCCGAACAACGCGTGCAAACCGAGAAGAACAACCGCGATGCGGAACGAATTCGGGCGGATACGGTCTTCGTGACCGCGCAAGGTGCTGCCAAAGCCACCGTCGAAAAAGCCAAAGGCGAGGCTCAGGCTTTAAGTTTGCGTGGTGCGGCACTCAAAAACAATCCGCAACTGATTCAACTGACCGTTGCCGAAAAACTTGCGCCAACCGTGCAAACCATCATGATGCCTTCAACGGGTAATTTCTTGCTGAACTTGGATTCGTTGACCAAAGCAAAATAACGATTCGCCATTGGCTTTCAGGCTCGAGCTTTCAAATTTGGAAGCTCGAGTTTTTGTCTCGACATTTCACTGTCTCGGTTCGGTATGATGGAACACGAAGAACAAGCACACAAAATAGAACATCCAAGACAGCTCGAGTTGAGTCGTGTTTTTAGGGTAGCCTCAATTGAAAAACCAGTCATTTGAATATCGCGCACGCCATTTTTTGGATTTCAACTCGGGGTCGCTCGAGGGAAATGAAAGGAGAGGGTATGAAGCCTAAAACGGTTCTGGGATTCACAGGGGTATCGGTGCTGACGCTCGCGTTGTTGGCAGGGTTATCGGGGGCGCAGGGTGATCCGATTAAGATCGGTAATGCTTATAACCTGACGGGCAGCATGAGTTCGCTGGATGTTCCCGCCAGCAACGGCGCAAAATTGGCAGCCAAAGAAATCAACGCCGCAGGTGGAGTGCTCGGGCGACAAATTGAACTGGTCGAATACGACGGCAAAACCGACCCTGCGACGATCACCAACATTGCCAGCCAGATGATTGATTCGGATAAAGTCGTGGCAATTGGTGGTTTTACCGATTCGGACAGCGCCTTGGCGCTCGGACCGATTGCTCAAAAGGCAGGCATTCCGTTTGTCACCGCAGGCGCGACCAGTCCGTTGTTGCCGACTCAAATTGGTGATTACATGTTCCTCGCGCCATTTGGTGACAACGTGCAAGCGGCGGTGGGAGCAGAATTTGGCTTAAAAAACCTCAAAGCCAAAACCTCGTACCTGCTGATTGACAAAGGTTCGGAATACACTGTACTGCTCGGCAAATTCTTTAAGGATGCCTACCTCAAGGGCGGCGGTAAAATCCCGCTCGAGGATACTTACAAATCGGGCGATAAGAGTTTCGCGGCGCAGATCACCAAACTTAAAGCCTTAAAAACCAAACCCGCCATGCTGTTCGTTTCGGCGCTACCAGACGATATTGGTACGCTGGTCAAGCAAATGCGGCAAGCGGGTCTAAACCAACCGATTGTTGGCGGTGACGGTTACGACACGCCATTGCTGGTTCAAGTCGGTGGGACTGCCGCGAACAACGTTTACTTCACCACGCACGCTTTGATGGACGCCAAACTTGGCAGCTCGAGCGTCAAGAAATTTATTGGGGCGTACAAAAAAGAATTCTCCAAAGACCCCGACAATGCCTTTGCGGCGCTGGGTTATGACACGGTGTACCTGATTGCCGATGCGATCAAACGCGCCAAATCCACCGAGGGCGCAAAAATCCGTGACGCGCTGGCAGCCACCAAAGGGCTAAAAGCGGTGACGGGAACGATCACCTACGCCCCAGGCGTGCGCGTGCCGCAAAAAGGTGTGACCGTGATCGGTGTCAAGAACAAGGCATTGTTTTTGGCGGCTGAAATGATTCCTGGGTATGTGCCTAAACCGTAACGATTAGAGATTGACAAACTGAATTTTGGTTTCTCGAGAAAATCAAATTCTCGAGAAACCAAGTGCGGTAAGGAGTGTTTCATGAAGCTCTGGGATGTTTACAATCGGCACTTGAAAACGGCGAAATTCACAGATTTAACGCATGAATTCTTTCCTGGGCAACCAAAATTTTCGGCGCTTCCCGACCAGCAGATCAGCAATTTTTTAAAACTTTCTGATGGAATGCTGTTCGAGATTCATCAGTACGGTTTTGTTGGACAGTGGGGCACGCACGTTGATCCGCCGCTTCACATGCACGCGGGTGGGCGCAACGTGGCAGAGTTGGCGGTGGAGGAGATGCTCTTGCCGCTGGTGATTTTGAATGTGGTGGCAGAAGTTGAAGCGAATCCTGATTACTGCATTCAACTCAAAGATGTCAACGCTTGGGAAGCCAAGTACGGGCAGATTCCAGCGGGGTCTTTTGTTGCCATGCGCACCGACTGGAGCAAACGCTGGGCAGATACCGAAAGAATGGCAAACCGTGACGCCAGCGGCGTGCAGCATTTTCCTGGTTGGTCCAAAGAGGTGCTCGAGTGTCTGTTTGAACAGCGCCAGATTACGGCAGTTGGTCATGAAACTACCGACACTGACGGCGGCATTGCCACCAGCCAACCTGACAGCAATTGGGCGCTCGAGAGTTATATTTTAGGGCTTGACCGTTGGCAGATTGAGTTGCTCACCAACCTCGATAAAGTGCCTGAGCACGGGGCGCTGGTCATGGCGACCTGGGCGAAACCGCGTGGCGGAAGTGGCTTTCCTGCTCGAGTGGTGGCGATCAGCGAATCGTAAATGGAGTGTACGTGCGACAAATTCACAACAATCGAACTTTGTATATTGCAGTGACTGAACTTTGTCGCGCACAGAAATCGAATTCTCGATCTTTGGAAGACTATTTGCTTACGCTTTATGCTTTGATTCAACCAAAACGAAACCATAAAGCAGTTTTGATCGAAACGTTTTTTCAAATGCTCGAATCTGCCTTTGTCGATGTGCCAGAAACATTCCACGAAACTTGGCAAACCACCAATTGGGTGAAATATGATGCTTGCACATTTATGGCATTTGAACAAATCTTGATCCGTCAAATTCTTGATTTGCGGGAAATGGATGAGGTTGGAACACTGCAAAATGAATTGCGCGGGTTTGGAGTCGATGCGCCAAGAGGCGCACGTTGGTATAACTTTATGCCCGTTGACTATCTCGAGTGTGCCACAGATGGCTGCTTTGGTGGTTGGGATTTAGAAGATGATACTGGGAGAGCTTATGTTTCAGGAAAAGTTGCATACATAAAAGAAGATGGCACTGTTGGAACTGCAAACCCTGAAGATTTTGAGAATTCTATTGTGGAGATCAACGAAATCTCTTGGGAGACATTCAGCGATTTCTTGCAATGTGGCAGGCTTTATGAGTAAAAAATAGATTCATGAATTGATTGCCTCAATCTCAAACGCTCGAGTCTTCAAAAAGTTAGGAATTTAGTATGACTAAAGATCAAATTTTACAAAACCCACCGCGTTTAACGCGTTTTTGTTGGGTGGACAACGCAGGGATTTCTCGAGGCAAAGCGGTTTGGCGCGGTGGACTCGAGGGGGCATTGCGGGCGGGCGTGGGGTTGACGGTTGGGCAACAAGGCTTGCCGATGATGTTCGATGCGGTGATTCCCGAAACTGGGCTTTCTGCCGTCGGCGAGGCACGGATTATGGCTGACCTCGAGACGTTTACAGCTTTGCCCTTTGCCCCTGGCAGTGCGATGGTTCTGGGGGACATGGTGACATTGACTGGCGAGCCTTGGGTGCATTGTCCGCGCACCTTTCTCAAAGCTCAATTGCTCGAGGCGCAAAAACTTGGCTTTGAGGTCTTCTCGAGCTTTGAGAACGAGTTTTTCTTGTTTAACCTTGACGACACACCGCTCGACTCGAGCAATTACGCGACGTTGGACGCCTTTGAAAACTCGAGGATTGTGATTGACGAGATTCTTGACGCGCTCGAGGCTGCGGGCTTGACGCCCGAAATGTATTACCCCGAGGCTGGCACGGGTCAACAAGAGATCAGCATTGCCCCGAGTATGGGGGTAAAAGCCGCCGATCAACAAGTGATTTTTAAAACGATTGTCAAAGGCATTGCCGCCCAGTACAAGCTCAAAGCTTCATTTGCGGCAAAACCAATTCTCAGTAGTACGGGCAGCGGTTGCCACTTGCACGTTTCATTCTGGCAAGACGGTAAGAACGCGTTTTTTGACGCGAGCGACCAAATTAAACTTTCCAAACTCGCGTATCACGCCATTACGGGGGTGCTCGAGCATCTGCCCGCTTTGTGCGCCCTGAGTGTGCCGAGTGTGAATTCGTATAAGCGTTTACAACCTGGCTGGTGGGCGGGGGCGTTCGCCTGTTACGGCTTGGACAACCGCGAGGCGAGTGTCCGCGTAGCCAGCACGCACCTGTTACCGAGCGCGGATGAAAATGGCAAAAGCACTAATTTTGAACTGAAAACTTGCGACGCGAGCGCCAACCCGTATATTGCGCTAGGGGGGTTGATCGCGGCAATGCTCGACGGAATAAGGCGCAAACTCGAGCCTGGAGAACCCTTACAAACTGCGCCTGGGGCAATCTCAGATTCAGAACGTGAAACTCGAGGCATCGTGCAACTTCCAGGCAATCTTTCACAAGCCATTGCGAACCTCGAGCGAGATGAAGTGCTGTTGACGGCATTGGGTGGTTTGGCGCAAAGTTTTATCGCGGTGCGCAAAGCCGAAGTCGCGTATTTTGCTGAGCATCCAGACGAAGAAATTGACAGACACCGTTACGTGTACTGAATTTTTGGAAGGCAACCATGAACCTCGAGCACATCCCAATTCTGGACCATCACGCGCACGCCCTGTTCCGCGAGGAAATCTGGCGCAAGACACCCATTGAAGCCTTTTTTTCTGAGGCTTACGACCCGATCATGCTCGAGAAATTCGTGCCTGACGTGATTTTTGCGCGGCGCTCGATTCGGGAACTGGCAGAATTTTATGCTTGCGAACCGACTCGAGCGGCGGTGTTAGAAGCTCGAGCCTCGTGGGATTACAGCGATTTGGCACGGGCGATGTTCGCTCAGACTGGCATTGAACAGGTGTTGGTTGATGACGGCATCTGGCTCGAGGTGATGCAGCCCTTAGCCGAAAATGCCAGCATGATTGGGCTGCCCTGCAAACGCGTTCTGCGGCTCGAGACTGAACTTGCGGCGCTCGTTTCACAGTTTGATACTTGGGTTGGTCTAATGATCGCGTTCGAGCAAATGCTGCGCGATATTGCCCCAAGCCTGGTGGGTTTGAAAAGCATCATCGCCTACCGCACCGGACTCGAGATCGTGCGCCACGATTCCAGCAGCTTAGAACGGGCGTACTCGAGCCTTAAATACGCGACTGAACCAGGTGTTCCGCCTCGGGTGGGTGACAAGGCATTGCTCGATGAAATGCTTTGGACTGGGTTGCGGGTCGCGGCAGAAATGGGGCTACCGATTCAATTTCACACGGGGTACGGCGACCCAGATTTGGATTTGCGCCTTGCCAACCCCTTACATTTGCGCCCAATTTTTGAAGCCTCAGAACTGGCTGGCTTGCGCGTTGTCATGTTGCACTGTTACCCCTTCGTGCGCGAGGCAGGATACCTGTCCAGCGTCTACCCTGGGGCATTTATGGATTTGGGCTTGACGATACCCTACATGAGCAGCCACGCCATGCTGACCTCTGCCAGGGAAGCACTGCACCTTGCGCCAATCAGCAAAATACTATTTTCAACCGATGCCTCCAGAACCCCAGAACTGTTCTGGCTTGCCGCCAAGCACGGGCGTAGAATCATTGGGCAGGCGCTCGAGTTGACCGTTGCCGACAACGACCTGACAAGCTCCGAGGCACAATGGGCGGCAAGCCGCATCTTGCACGACAACGCCCTCGAGTTGTACCGTTTGTAAGTGTCTGCCCCGTCCTTGCCGCAAAACCAAACCTCGGGTACGCTTTTTACATGGATGAAATCAACCATCAACTTTTAGCCGAAGAAGAACTCGAGTCGCCAGAACCTCTGGAATTTGGGCAAAGCGATTTTGGAACGCCAGTCGTGCCAGACATTGGTGCGTTGAGCGCCAGCATCGAAGCGCTCTCGAGCAATCTGGTTTGGAAGATGGGCAAAGAGGAAGGCACGGAAAAAGTGATTGTGCGCATGGGTTACGCCACGAACACCAGCAGCTTTAAGGAATTGCCGAAATTGCGCGGTGCAACGGATGCCGAAATTGCGGATGCCGCCAAAAAGGGCGAACTGACCGTCGAATGGATTGACTGATGATCCTTCAGGTGGATCGGCAGTTTGACATTCCGTTCCCAGGTGGTGTTGACGACGGCATTGCGTTTATTCGGGACGTGAAAAAGAGTCTCGAGAATGTTTCGTTTATTCGCAATTTGCGCATTGAAGGACATGAAGTTTTTGCGCATTTGCGCATCGAAGTGCCGTTCTTGGGCGAACGACTTCTGGATTTTAAATCAAGCCTCGAGCTAGTGCCTGACGGTGCAAATTTGATTGCTCAAAAACTTGACGGCAAATTCTGGGCGGCGGTCAACGGTGAGGGTCGCGTCAGCAGCACTGGCGTAAGTTCCAATATTCATTACCACCTTCGCGCCGAAGTTCACCTCGAGCTACCCGTCGCCGAAAAATGGGGTGGGCGTGCCTTTGCGAAAATGGCGGAAGCCACCGCGCAACGCACGATTGAACGCATGGCACAAGAATTTCCGATTGGGGTCAGCAAAGGAATGCCCAAACCTTAGTCAAGAAGGCTCGAGCCATAGAACCGCAAGCTAAAAATGAGACTCGAGTTGTGGTTGAAATGTTGAAGCTCAAGAAGTTCAGACGCTAGACCCTGACCCGTTTTCGTGACTCGAGCTGGTGTTGAGGCTCATCAAAGAATACCGTCTACGCCACAATGCGACTCATCTGCTTCTGAGACTCGAGGTCATAATGAATCATGACCTCGAATCGTTTTCGGCAGACTTGGGTGGCAATCGTGTTGCTCTGCGCCAGCTTTGGTCTTCCTGGCTTGGCTCAAACTGCCAGTCCAGAGTACATTCGTGCCATCAGCACGATTTACGCGGCTGGAGCGACTGGAAAACTGGTTAAGGAATGGTGCGATGAACGCGTGCCAGATTTGAAAACCCAAAATGCGCAAGTGCTCGAGGCGTGGCGAACCAGAATGGATTTGCCAAGCATTGAAGCCAAAGTTTTGCAACTGATTAGGGACGGAAAAGCCAGACTCGATAGCGTCGTTGAAGGTAAACGAGCCGAGCTGTACGCCCAACTCGATCAATCCAGCCCAGCCCCTGAGACGGATTGCGAAAACCTCGAGAAAGCTCTGAATGACGATTTTAATTTAAAGGTCTTGTACCCAAACGAGTACGCTCTGATTGCCGCCCAGGCGGCAAACAGCCTCAAGCCGAGCACGCCTTCAACCAATCCTCTCGGCACGCCAACGACGACTGGTACAAGTGTTGTTCCAGGCAAAACTCCAAATCCCACAACGGCGACTTCAACGCCAAGCAAACTCGAGCCGCTGCCAGCTTTTGATTATGTTGCGTTTGCCAAAACCAAACTCGACCCCGAAAAAGAACCAATTCCTGACGAGTACCACTGCTACCCAGAGGTTCGCGGCGAGAAGTACAGTGCTCCCAGCCTGACCTTGCAAATTCTTGCGGGTCGCAAGTACCGCGTTGGAATCGGGACTGCCGTCTCGGGCGGCACGTTTCGGATGGACGGTTACGATCTTTTTTTCAACTCTGGGGCGCTGGCATCCAAACGCAATCATTTTTACACGTTTAAACGCTACGAGGGCGCACAAATCTGGTTGTACGACCTTGGCAACGAAGACAAAAGCCTTGACTTTCGTTGCTTCGGGCGCGGCGGTAACGAGCAACTCGAGCAACTTCGCTTTAAACGCAAAGACCCGCAAGCGGGCTTGTATCCCTGCCTGAAAATTGATGGTTCTGGGCAATCGGCTGGAACACTCGAGATTCTGAATCAACGGCGTTATCGTTATGTTGGTACTGAGGGCAGTTACAAGGTCAACATCACAGGCAAATTGAGCGATGATTACTCGAGTTTGGATTTTGTTCAGGGCGGCTTGGATGACCAGACTGGTTATTACCAAGAGGATGAACTGGGACGCCAAGAATTCAGTTTTGGCAGGAATCCCAAGATTGAATGCGCACGGCAAGTCACAGCGCGTCCAAACCCAAAATTTGGCAAGACCAAAGCCCCAGCCGCCCCAGGTGTGGGTGGACTCGAGGGACGGTACTTTTACGGCGTCAGCCAAGTTGTCTTAAACGGTTATTTGGCGTGTGGCGGCATCTGCTACCAGTATTTGTTGTTTCAAAAAAACGGTTATGTTTACAGCGACGATCTAGAAGATACCGAAGGTCTGATGGACGCCGACTGCACCCGCACCTATCCGAGCGGATTTCCAGTCTGTGAGGTCTACAGTGTCAAAGGCAATACGATTCAATTTGGTCTTGAAAAACCGGTAACTTGGAAACGCGGCAAGTCAGGCTTCATCATTGACGGCGATCAGTACAATATCCTCGAGCCTTTGGACGGACTCAAGTTGAACGCCGCCTACGAATCGTTGGTGGTTCAAGGCGCGGTGATTGGCACGGGCGGTTCGTCATCATCGGTGGATTTGCTGCTGCGCAAAGACGGACGGTTTTCTCGAGAGGCGAACGGCAGTTTCTTTTTTGGCGCAACCGACACGGGAACCCAAAGCGGCAGCGTGACAACATCTGTGGCAGGTTCTAATTCGCGCAGCAACATGGGTGCTTACAAACTGTACGGCAACACCATCGAATTTAAGTACGACGACGGACGCGTGATCAAACAATTTATCTTCTTGCCAAGCGGGCGCAAAGACCCAAGTTTTATGCAGATCGCGGGGCGCAAATATTGGGTGAAAGACAAGAAATAATTCAAGTCGAGATGCTGGCGAGACACAACAATTTTGCCGCCTCGAGCGAATCGGCAAAACCGAGTGAACTGCTTGCGGGTTCATTGTTTTTAACAATTCCAAAACGGTATGCCATCACACGGTCATTCCACTCGAGCCAGATTTCAAGATTGTCAACCTTGGTTTCCAACCAGATTGTGCCGTGCGCAAGTTCAGTCTCAGACCATTGGGGCATGACTCGAGTTTAGCGTTTTTGCGTTATGCTCGAGCCATGCCACTTACAGCGATCATGTTGGGTGCGGGAAACCGTGGTTTTGACGTGTACGGAAATTACGCGCTTGAGCATCCAGAACAACTGAAATTTATTGCGGTTGCCGATGCCGACCCAGCCAAATTGACGCGTTTTGGAAACGCCCATGACATTCCGCCCAAGTTTCGATTCTCGAGTTGGGAAGCTGCAATCCAATCTGTAAAGGCATCTACGGCATTTATTTGCCTGCCCGATGTCTTGCACGAAACCGCCGCCATCAAAACCCTTGAAGCTGGATTCCATTTGATGCTCGAGAAACCCGTTGCCAGCACGCTCGAGGGAACGTTGCGGGTTGCTAGCGCCGCTCGGGATTCCGAAAAAGTGGTGATGCTTGGTTACGTGCTGCGGTTTACGCCCTTCTTTCAAACCATTCGTCAGGTCGTGCAATCTGGGCAACTTGGCGAGGTCGTCACGATTTCCTGGCGTGAGAACGTCTCGAGTTTGCACATGGCGCATTCGTTCGTGCGCGGCAACTGGGGCAACACTGCCCGCTCGAGTGCCATGATTTTGGCGAAATGCTCGCACGATCTGGATCTTCTGGGTTGGTTGACCGGTAAACAAATTTTCAGCCTCTCGAGTTTCGGGAATTTACAGCATTTCAAGCTCGGTAATGCGCCCGAAGGTTCGCCAGAACGCTGTTTGGATGGTTGCCCTGTTGAAGATACCTGCATTTATCACGCCGCGAAAATTTACTTGACCGACAACACCGAATGGCCCACCTCCACCATCAGCGCCGACCTGTCACTCGAGGCTCGAAGGCGGGTACTCGAGACAAGCAATTACGGGCGTTGCGTTTACCGCCTGGACAATGACGTGGTGGACAATCAGGTGGTGGCATTTAACTTCGACGGAGGCGGTTCTGGCACACTGACCATGCACGGACTTTCTGCTCAGGAAGGGCGCACGATTCGGATTGATGGTACTAAAGCCAGCCTGCTAGCGGTTTTCAATGACGGCTTGCATCAGATTAAACTCGAGCCTCACGGACTTGGCGGCAGGGGAGAGCTGATTCCGATTCTGGAATCTGTAACGGCGGGCGGCAGGCACGGCGGTGGCGACGATGGTTTGACGGCAGCCTTTATTCAAGCCGTTAACAATCAAGAGCGCGAACCAATCTCGAGTTACTTGACCAGCCACATGCTGGCATTTGCCATTGAACACGCACGGCTCGAGAATCGTGTGATTAACCTGGCAGACTTCAAATCCAAACTCGAGTTTTAGTCGAACATCAATCCGCTCGGGCATAACTCGAGCAACACGCACTCGGCGCATTTGGGTTTTTGTGATCGGCAGGTTTCGCGTCCGTGTTGAAAGCCATTGACGTGAAACTCGTAGCGTTTCGCCCAACTGCGCGGCAGGTGCGCGTCAAACCAAGCTTCGGTTTGCACCGCGCTCGAGTTTGAACTGACGAATTCGAGGCGTTTGGCAATTCGCTGCAAGTGCGTGTCCACTGGCATCGCCGCAAGTCCAAGGTCAAACATCAACACGCAACTGGCGGTTTTTGCGCCGACCCCAGGCAGTGATTCGAGAAAAGCCCGAGCCTTTTGGTTTGACAGTTTGCGGCAAAACTCGAGACTCAGGTTTCCGCGATCCGCTTGAAGTTTCTCGAGCACGCGAAAAATGTATTTGGCTTTGACGCTCGCCAGACCGCCGCCCGCATTCTCGAGCACGGTCTGAATGCGCGATTGCCCCGCTTTGAGCGCATCGTCCCAGGTTGGAAATTCTGTCTTTAACGCCAAGTACATGCGGTGCGTGACCACCCCAACGTTTTGTTGCGACAAAATGGTTTCGATAAGTCCTTCAATCGGGTCTTCTTCGGACTGCTTTTGGGCTGGTGCGTGCCGCCCATAGTGTTCCAACAATTTCTTGGACACCTCGAGCAAGCGATGTTCGGTTTCGGTCATAGGCTCAATTTATCCCAAATTCAATTTCTCGAGTGCGGTCTGTGCTTCGTTCTGCACAGTCTGAATCTGTTCAGACTCGGTTCAGGGGATGACTCGTATTGTTAGTCCAGGAGGATTTTATGAGGAGATGCGCATATTACAAACGGGCGGCAAAAAAATTTTTGGCAGGCACACGGTTCAAAGCCCCATTCGAGGCGGTCACGGCGGGCGTCAAAACCCTTGAGGACTGGGCGGACATGCTGGCGCTCGAGCGTGAAATAGAAGAGCAGTACGATCAGGAGCGCCGCGAGAAACGCAAACAACGTCATTCGAGCATTCTGACTTCACCAATTCTGAAAGCCGAATTTCAATCGTTTTCGTAATGGCTTGCGGCGCTGATCCACCAGTTAGGATGCTCGAGTTTGAGTTGATCCGCAATTTTACGGGCTTGTGACGCAGTTTTTGCCAACCCGAAACAGGTTGAACCACTGCCGCTCATCAGTACACCGTACAAACCGGCTTTCTCGAGCGCCGTTTTAACAGTGCCAACGATTGGATACACCTCGAGAACAGGTGCTTCCAAATCGTTGCGATACGGTGGAATCTCGAGGTTGGTGAGTGCTGAAATAATTTTTTCAAGCTCGAGTTTTGTGCCGTATCTGCCATTCAAACCAAGGTAAGCCTCGCGTGCGGTGATTCCCATACCAGGGTTTGCCAGAACGATATGAATATCTGGTAACTGGAGCGGTTCAAGAATTTCACCGAAACCTTGAACCCTCGCCGCACCACCTTTCAGTAAGAATGGCACGTCTGCGCCCAGTTTCTTTGCCATTTCAAACAAGTTTTGATCCGATGGGTACAACTTTTTGATTCCTCGCAAGGTCGCGGCGGCATCGCTCGAGCCACCACCCAGACCAGCCGCGATGGGTAAAATTTTCTCGAGTTTGATACTGACTCCGCCAGGATTTCCAAGATTCTCGAGGTACATCTCGCTGGCACGGTACACGAGGTTCTCGCGGTTTGTGGGTAAATCCAGACCAATAATCTCGAGGTCAATACCAGACGCTTGAGGCTCAAATGTGAGCGTGTCACCAACATCAAACGTCACGAACAACGAATCAAGTTCGTGATACCCAGACTCGAGCTTGCCCAGCACTGCCAAGCCAAGATTGACTTTGGCTGGCGCAAATTCGGTCACGCTCATCGATCTTCCGCGTCCCACACTCGAGCAAACGCCTGTGCCAGCGCCCAATCGCCCGGTTTGGTGACTTTAAACAATCTTGGGTCGCCGTTCACCAACGCCACGGGTTTTCCAAGTCTTGCCACCAACCCCGCATCGTCTGTGGCTTCCCAATTTTCCTGCACGGCTAGAAGGTGAGCCTCGAGCAACAATGCCCGATCAAAACCTTGCGGGGTTTGAACCGCACGGACGTTGCTGCGGTCAATCAACATTTCCCAGTTCCCATCTTTCTCGAGCACTAACGTATCGGCGGCAGGAAGCGCCGCCGTGCTCGCTCCGAACTCTTTGGCGGCAGACAAGACCTTGTGAGCCACCTCGAGCGGCAAGAACGGACGTGCCGCGTCATGCACCAACACAAAATCGGTTTTGGTTGCCTCGAGTAAGTGTTTCACGGTTTCTTGGCGGGTTGTGCCGCCAGCAATTTTGCGCACCACGTCAGGCAGTTCAAAGCCCAGTTGATCGCTCGGCAGTGCGACCACCATCTCATCGCACAGCGGTGCAAGACAACGAATTGCCCGCTCGAGCAGGGTGATACCATTTAACTCGAGCAAAGCTTTTACGCCCATGCCAAGCCGTTCGCCACTGCCTGCCGCCGGAATCAAGGCGGCAACTCGAGCGCTCATAAAAGTTTGAATCCGTGATTCACGATGTCTATTCTAACGTTAATCGGCATCCTCGAGCGCAGGCTTGTCCTTCCAACGTTTGGCGCGGGTGTTGGCAATGCCAAATTGATCCAGAATTCTGGCGGTCACGAAACCCAGCAAATCCGAAATTTCTTGTGGCGCATGGTAAAAACCCGGGCTGGCGGGCAGAATCCTTGCTCCTGCATCAAAAGCTTTCAGCATTGCCTCGAGCATCGGACGGGAAAACGGGGCTTCCCTTGGAACGAGCACCAAATTGCGGCGTTCCTTGAGGTGAACATGGGCGGCTCGAGTCGTTAATGTATCGCCGATGCCGTGCGCAATTTTAGCCAGCGTACTGCTCGAGCAAGGCACGATCACCATGCCTAGCGTGATAAAACTGCCACTGGCGATACTCGCCCCAACGTCTCGATCATCGTAAACCATACTTGCCAGTTGCTCGAGGTCTTTGGCAGATTGATTCATCTCGGCGGCGATGACGCGTTTTGCCCCGTCAGAAATCACCAAATGGGTTTCAATTGGCAAGTCTTTTAGAGTCTCGAGTAAATCTCTGGTGTATGGAGCGCCGCTTGCGCCTGTCATACCAATCACAAGACGCGGTTTGGAAGAATTCATGCTCACAGTCTGTCATGGTTTCGAGTTTTAAATTGAAGTGTCACTTAATTTTTGACTCGAGCCGCCCCAAACGGCATCGGACGCAGTAAATGCTCCAAGCAATTCGTGTAATCCACGCCCTGCTTAGCGTCAATCACCAAATCTGCCACGCTGGTATCCTCGAGCACCGCCAAAATTGCATCCCGAATCCGAATCCAAACCTGACTGCGCACATGACAACGGCTTTCCTCAACGCAATCTTTGTGCCAGTTGCGCGAGCTGCATGACAGCGCTGCCACAGGACCATCGATGGCTCGCATCACATCGGTCAATTGAATTTCCTCTGGCGCTTTCGCCAACGCGTAGCCGCCACCCGCACCCTTGCGCCCCGTCACAATCCCCTGGCTCGAGAGTGACGCGAGCAGGCGCACCAAATACGGTTTGGGAACACCGGTGGCTTTGGCAATTTCTTCACCGTGCGCGATGCTGCCAGCAGGCAACGCACCTAAGTATGCTAGCGCCTTAAAAGCGTAAATGTCAGTATTTGAGAGTCTCATTGGGTTCAGCATAGCGTAGCGGCGTGTGGCTGTGCGAGAGCCAAACTAAGTACGTCCAACTTAATTTTTATAGTTCTATCATAAAAATTAAGGCGAGCTATGCGAGTATGGAAAGCGTACCTCACGCGGAATTCTGGAATTCTGCTGGGTTTAGCAGAATGTAAGAATGGAGTCGGGAGATACTTAGAGGCTCGAGCATTCAAACACTCGAGCCTCTAGTTCTTTCTAATTGCTATCTGCTATCTCACGCCAAATGCGTGGTTCGCAAATTGAATGACCACGGCGTTTTAATTGGCGTTTCTGGGTCTTTAAAACGCGTTAGTAACCATGGTTTGATGTCCCTTGCGGCGGCGTAGCGCAACTCGAGTGGCACAGTTCGGGCGAAAGAAAAAAGCCCTTCTGCTAGGGCTTCGACCACTTCGAGCGGGGTGTGGGCAACTTCCCAATTGGCAATAATCGCTTGATTGCTCGAGAATCCACGGGTTGCAAGCATCTGACGGCTTTGCTCGAGGGCGAACGTGTGAGCGCCGCGTTGCACGGTATGACCTCGTTGTTTTAAAGCCTCGCACCAGGCGTCCTGGATTTCACGTTCAGCGCTGATGGTGTTTGGCGCGTCCCAACCTTCAAACAAAAAGCCCCCTGGTTTGATGACCCGCGTCGCTTCGCTGACGGCACGGTCAAGTTCTGGAATCAAATGCCAGATATGAACCGCGATCACCGCATGAAAACTCGAGTTCTCGAAGGGTAAATCTTGCACATCGGCTTCGACCAGTTTGGTTCGTCTCGAAACGCCGGCAAACTTGGCACGAAAGAGCTGCATCATTTCGGGATCAACGTCCACGCCCGTAAACGAATGCCCTCTGGCAACAATTGGCATTCCGATCCGACCCGTACCAGAACCAACCTCGAGAAAACTGGGTTCCTTAAAAGCGCGTTCCACGGGTTCTACGATGGCTGTAGCGATTTTGCCGGACACCTCGGGTGGGTGATAACGGTTTCGGTCGTAAGCGTGAGCAACACGCAAACTCAGCATAATTGTCGCCTCCAAGGGTGATCTTAACAAAGCATTTCGCTCGTGACAAGAGGTGCAAACTAAAGTCACGTTCTAGACGGTATTTCTGAATGCTTTTCGGATGAAAGCGTTTACGATAAAAGTCTGTTTGGGTTGTGAAAAGCTGGAAAAAGTCCGAATTCGATTTCGGCACTGGGGTTCAAACTTAATGTTTCATACTCGAGATGCTAAGCACCACCGCTTCACCAACAGGACTGAGACGGTGGGCTTTCTTTTTCTCTATCACAACCGATTCGCCGTTTCGCAAATGCACAAAGTCAAGTCCAATATCAATCACAACCTGTCCCTCGAGTGCCAAGTACATGACCTCAACTTCTGCGTTTTGCTCGAGTGGCGCGGTTAAAAACCAAGTCTCCACATGCGTTTTCTCGAGCGGGACTGCAAAACCTTTTTGCTGGGCTTTGGTCACCCTCGCCAGATGCGTGCCTTTCATGCTTGCCTCGTCATGACCACAGATTACCGTGTCCTGCCTGATGATTCCCTGATGCCGCTCGAGATATGCTGCAAGGCGTGAACATTAAAGCCCTGATTTTTGATTTTGACGGCACAATTCTGGATACCGAAACCCCAGAATTTCAAGCCTGGACAGAACTTTACCGGCAGCACGATCAAACCCTCGACATTCAACGCTGGGGCGTTGGCATTGGCACTTGGGGTGCGTTTGACCCTATCGCCCATTTAGAGGAATTGACGGGTCAAACCTTTGATCATGCCCTCATGCATGCCCGCATTCGCCCTCGGGTGCTTGAGTTAATTCGCGCCTCAAGTCTGTTGCCAGGAGTCCTCGAGACGCTTGACCAAGCCAAAACAATGGGTCTTCGGGTCGGTCTTGCCTCGAGTTCTGGCAATGAATGGATTTACGGCTGGTTAAAACATTATGCGCTCGAGGATCGTTTTGAAGTCGTGAAAACCAAAGACGACGTGAAAACCGTCAAACCCGACCCAGAATTGTACTTGGCTGCCGCCAAAGCTCTAAACCTCGAGCCTGGAGTTTGTGCCGCCATTGAGGACTCTCCGAACGGATCAATCGCGGCACTGGCGGCTGGAATGCACACCGTCGCCGTACCGAATCAGATCACGCAATACCTCGAGTTTCCAGCGGGCGTACACCGAATCTCGAGTTTAGAAACACCATTGGCAAGCATTCTTGAGGGACTGAACGCCTAAAATTCTCGAGGCACTGAATGGCTGATCTTTGGGGTGCTAATACTCGAGAAATCGTTGTGTCACAGGGCGAACACAAGGTTCGCCCCTACATTGGATCGTATTTTTATATTTGGGACATTTCTCGAGGGATTCACGGTTAATGTTCTTATCGCCCGTGGCTTCAGGCTTACGGAGTTCATACAGTTTCTCGAGGAGTCACCATGAAAATAGCCCGTTCTATCGCGCTGACTGCGCTTTTTGCTGGACTTGCCATTGCTGCCCCGTTAACCATCCGTGACGCCCTTGGTCGCAGCGTGACCGTTAACGCGCCCGTTAAACGTGTTGTCGCGTTGTCGCTGACTACAACCGAAATTATGATTGACATTGGTTTAAATCCAATTGGTCGTCCCTCGAGTGCGACCTACCCTGAAGCCAAAGTCAAAAGCATTCCCGAAATCGGCAGCGCCTACCGTCCGGACATCGAAAAAATTCTGGCACTCAAACCAGACCTGATGCTCGGCAGCGTCGGCACAACCGCCGCGCAAGCTCGAGCCTTGGGAGCGCTCAGCGTGCCGTTGATCGTTGGCGCTGACTCGAGCCTTAAAGACGTGTATGACAATTACACCTTGATTGGTCAACTGACCAATTCTGAGACTCAAGCCAAAGTCGCTTTGCAATTCTTGCAATCCAAAATAAAGCGCGTGATTGCCAAAGTCCCTAAAACCAGTAAACCAAAAGTGCTGGCGTTGCTGGCAGCAGGTGGGCAGAGCTTTTCCACCACCGACGAAACTTACATTGGTGATCTGCTCGAGAAACTTGGCGCAATCAACGTCGCCAAAGGCACACCGAGCGCCGACCCGCGTCAACCAGGATTTGTGGTTTTAAGCCTCGAGCAAATCGTGGCAGCCAATCCCGACGTGATCCTGGCGTTCCGTCCTCGTACCGCCACGGGTGCTTACGCCCCAAGCCCGCTCGAGAAACTCGAGACTCAACCCGTGTTTAAGAACTTAAATGCCGTTAAGAACAACCGCGTACATTTGCTCGACGCCGATCCGTTCGTGACCGCCCCAGGTCCACGCGCCGCCGAATCGATGAGCACCTTGCTGGGTTTGTTGTACCCCAAAAAGTAAAGTACCGAAAATCAGGTTATCCTTTGGGGACGGGTTCAAATCCGTTCCCAATTTTTAGAAATCTCGAGGAAGTCAATGACCGAACCTGTTCAATCTCAACACTCCCGTTCTGTGCTGCCGCTCGAGCGTGGCACGGTGATCTTCTGGTTTTTAGCGCTTGTCGTTGTGCTGGTGATTGTAATTGCCATTTCGCTGGTGGTCGGTTCATACCCCGTCAGCTTGCAAGACGTGCTGGCTTGGCTTTCAGGTCGCGGCGATACCACCCTCAACCAAATCATGGGTGAAGTTCGCGCCCCTCGAGTCTTCTTGACCGTGGCGGTTGGTGCTTGCCTGGGTTTGGCAGGACCACTCTTGCAGAGTAGTTTTCGTACCACGCTCGCCGACCCGTACTTGCTCGGGTTGGCAGGCTTTTCAGCGCTTAACGCTGTGCTGCTGCAAGTCAGTGGTTACGCCGGATTTGGTACGCCCATTCTGGGTGTGCTCGGTGCACTCGAGGCGGCATTTTTGGTCACACGTTTCACCCAGGACACCTCGAGCGAACGCCGTGCCCTGGTCGGCGTCAGTTTCGCTTCCATCAGCGTGGCGGGTTTGGCATTGCTGCTGGCATTGGGTGCAAGTCCCTCGAGTGCCAATGTGATCGGCTGGGTGGTTGGCGGCTTTTACGCCCAAGGCACACCGCAACTGAACGCCATGCTACCAATTGCGATTCCCGCCATCGTGATCGCCTTCTTGCTCGGACGCGCCGCAAACCTGGTGCAACTCGGCGATGATGTCTCACAGAATTTGGGTTTAAACGCCCGAGTTGCCCGAAACGGTTTGATCTTCCTGGCAGCCATTTTGACTGGTGTTGCCGTTGGTACAAGCGGTTTAATGGGCTTTGTTGGTTTGATTGCCGCAGGTCTGGCTCGAGGCTTGCTCGGTACGGATTACCGCCGTTTGATTCCCGCAGCGTGTTTGATCGGTGCGATTGCGGTGTCACTTTCGGATTTGCTCGGACGTACCTTGCTGTCTCCAAACGAAGTTCCAGCAGGCGCATTCACAACGTTGGTTGGCGGAATCTACCTGATTTTCCTGAGTCGGAGAGCGCAATGACCACCCTCTTGGAAGCCAAAAACGTTCGCGTCCGACGAGGCTCGAGAATTATTGTTGAAGAGGTCAACCTCGAATTTAGAACAGGCGAAATCACCGCAATTATTGGCGCAAATGGCTCAGGCAAAACCACGCTGATTCGAGCCTTCGCAGGATTAGCACCCCTCGAGTTACACGACGGCGAGATGCTCCTCGAGGGCAAACCCATGACAGGATTTTCCAAGGCAGGTATCGCCCGACGCCTAGCATTTTTGCCCTCCCACTCGAGCGTGCCGTTCCCGCTGACGATAGCCGAACTGATAGATCAAGCCGAACCCAAACCACAGGCTCGAGCCGCCGCCATACGCGCAATGGAACTCGAGAGCCTGGAATTTGTGCCCATGACCAAACTCTCAACAGGCGAAGCCCGCCGCGCCTGGATTGCCATGACATTATCCAGGGAAACCAAAATTTTACTGCTCGACGAACCACTTTCGGGGTTTGATCCACGCTATCAAATGCGCCTGCTCGAAACCCTGTTCGAGCGAGCCGCCAATGGCTCGAGCATCGTCTTTATCGCCCATGACCTGCCTTACGCCTCGAGGGTTGACCGCGTGATTGCATTAAATGGTGCGAAAGTGGTTGCCGACGGTACGCCGCTCGAGGTGCTTCAACCAGAACTGCTGCGCGAATTGTACGGTGTTGAGGTTTGGATTGGCAGTGAACCGAAAACGGGCGCGGTGTTTCCATTGCCGATCAAAGCGGTGTAAATCCTTCTCGAGTTGTCGCAATCAACGCATGACCTTCTCAAGTGATTTCCCCTTGGCGAGTTCATCAATCAGTTTGTCCAAGAATCGCACCTTCTGCACCAAGGGATCATTAATTTCTTCCACGCGCACACCGCAAATGACGCCTTTAATCAGCGAGCTATTTGGATGAATTGCTGGAGCTTGCGCAAAAAACGTTTGGAAGTCGTTTTGTTTTTGTATCTGCTCTTGTAAACCTGTCTGGCTATAACCAGTCAGCCAGCAGATCACTTGGTCAACTTCTTCTCGGGTGCGGTTCTTACGTTCCACTTTTGCAACATAAAGTGGATACACACTTGAGAATTTCATTGTGGGGAAACGGTAGTCGTTCTTCATTACTCCTCCGTGAGGTTGAAAGTACGCGCATTTCATCCAACATATTGATTCTAACCAACGCCTAGCTGGGTTCTGCTCGAGTTTCAGCTTTCACGGGTTCTGGTTTCGGTCTTAAATCCGTGCCGTTAAAATCGGCTTGCGCCTTGGTAAATCCATCTCGAGTCGCTGCGATCACCGCATCAGCCGCCGTTTTGATGACTTGTTCGAGCAATGCCGTTTCAGTGCTCTGAAATCCTGAAAGCACCCAGTTCACAACCTCCCAACCTTCAGGGGGTCTTGAGATGCCAACTTTTAAGCGCACGAACGCATCAGTGCCAAGTTTGGCGTGAATGTCTTTCGCGCCGTTTTGCCCACCGCTCGAGCCTCCAAGCCGAAAGCGCAAACGCCCAAATGGTAAGTCCAAATCGTCATGCACAACCAGAATTTGATGAGGCTCGAGTTTGTGAAATTTTGCGAACGGCACAACGGCATTTCCAGATAAATTCATAAACGTGAGCGGTTTCATCAAATGCAATCTTCCAGCACCAACACGCCATTCGGTCAGCTCGAGATTGAGTTTTTTGGTAAAACTTAAGTTTGCCCGTCGCGCCACTTCCTCGAGCACCATAAAACCAATGTTGTGCCTGGTTTTGGCGTACTGTACCCCTGGGTTGCCCAGTCCAACAATCAATTGAATGCTGCTCATAATAAACCCCAACAAAAAGAGCGCCCTCTCGAGCGCCCTTGAATTCCTCGAGATACCGCAGTTTACTCGGCTTCTTTTTTGCCTTTGGTGATGACTTCTGGTTCTGTGCCCGCAACGACTGCTGCAACGTTTTCCGCACCGCGTGGTTGGTGAATGGTTAAGACGGTAGCTTTGGCGTCAGAAATCAGTTTGACGCCTTCAGGCAATACGATGTCGCTGGCGTGGACAGGTTGACCCAAACCAACGTCGGTGATGTCCACCACAAGTTCTTGTGGAATGTTTTTCGGTGAGCATTTGATCGTTAGGGTGTGAAGCACAATATCAAGTACGCCGCCTTGTTCCTTCACGCCTTTGGCAGTGCCTTTGGTGTGAATCGGCACAACAACTTCGACGGGTTCGTCAGAAATAATCACGAAATCGGCATGTTCTGGAATGCGTTTGCGCTTGTCCATCGCAACGGCTTTGACCAGCGTCTCGAGGCTGTCACCATTCTCGAACTTTAGGGTAATCACACCGTGGGTGCTGACGGCACGGAAAACCTTATCGAAAGCTTTGCGCTCGAGGTAGATAGAGCGGTTACTTTTTTTGTCGTACACCACTGCGGGCAGCATTCCATCAGCGCGTAATGCACTGGATTTTTGCGAACGGTCAAAGACATTTAATTCCATTTGTAATTCCTCCAACGCCCGTTTTCCAGGCAGCCTTGGAAGTGTACACCATGAAGCCAGTTCTTGGAAGAGCAAAAACCATAAAATTTTCCTGAACGTAATGGCAATCCTGCGACAATGCCCGTCAGCGATCCCGCCTGAAGCGCGAATAGCCCGTCAGGTGCTGTTTTGTGAGCAAGAAGGTGCGTTTTGGGATCAAGAAGGTGCGTCTTGTTGTCAAGAATGTGATTACCCATTGGCACAGAGATTTCTTAACATGAGCCTCGAGATTCCCAGATTTGATGAAATGGTTCAACCTCAAGAACCCTTTGAATTTGACTCGAGACTCACATTTAACTTGTGCCAATCGAGGTTTTAAATTGATTTGTCAACTCGGGAAAGTCATGATACTATCTCAATTCGGTGTCGTAACCTTGGTAGGGGTACGATCCTCGGAGTCGCCCTCCGAACAGTCCGATGATATTCCCCCGAAAATCAGTACGGATTTGAAAAGCGGCAAACCATTCCGAGCATTCATGTTCGGATTTCGGAGGATATCTCGTGTTCAAAACTTACCTTCCCCAAAGAACCGAAGCTAACTGGGTCGTGATTGATGCGACTGGGTTGACGCTTGGTCGTCTGGCGACCAGCATTGCAACGTTGATTCGTGGCAAGCACAAACCCGATTACACCCCGCAACTCGCCAATGGCGACTTTGTGATTGTCTTGAACGCCGAAAAAGTCGTTTTGACTGGCGGCAAGCTCGACACCAAGGTTTACACCCGTTACAGCGGTTATCAGGGCGGTTTGAAAAAAGAAACCGCCCGTATTGCGATTGAAAAGCACCCAGAACGCATGATCGAACACGCCGTGTTCGGTATGTTGCCAAAGGGTCGTCTTGGTCGCTCGCTGCACACGCACTTGAAAGTCTTTCGCGGCGAAAACCATCCACACGCCGCGCAAAAACCCGTTAAGCTCGAGTTGCCACACGCCAAGTATGAGGTGAAAGAATGACCGTTGAATCTTTTTACGGCACAGGACGCCGCAAGTCCAGCGTTGCTCGCGTGTTTCTTCGCAATGGCGAGGGTCGCATTACCGTTAACGGTAAAGATTTCCAAGATTACTTCCGTGGCATCATCAAAGCCGTTCAAGCCCTCGAGCCTTTGCGTGTAACGGGTGCGGCGGGTCGTTTTGACGCGACCATCACCGTCGAAGGCGGCGGACCTACCGGTCAAGCCGACGCGATCAAACTTGGTTTGGCTCGCGCTTTGGTGCGTATTGATGCCGATAACCGTGTGAAACTCAAACCAGCCGGTTTGTTGTCCCGCGATTCAAGGGAAGTAGAGCGCAAGAAGTACGGTCTGAAAAAAGCCCGTCGTGCGCCGCAATTCTCCAAGCGTTAAGACAGATTTGCATTTTTAGACCCTCGAGAATCTCGAGGGTTTTTTGTTGCCAGGATGCGGGTTATATTTCTGATAATGCCGATTCAGATTCTTAAAAACCAGGTGACTTTTACTGCGCCAACAAATGCGCACGCCCTGATTGGCGATTTCACGGATGGTCTGGACAAACCCATCAAGCTCGAGGTTGAAGATTCAATCACGCTCGAGTTTCCCAAAGGCGCATTTGTTGAATATGCCTTCCTGGATGAATATGGTGTGCCTTTTGCCGATCCTGAAAATGACGTTTGGGCTGAAAACCCCTGGTACAAATATGGTCGTGCCGCGATCCTCGGGGGTTACGAATCGCATCCGTTGCGTGAACCCCTGACCGACGCCCCGAAGGGGCGCACCGTGTCGCTCAACTGGGCTGGCAAGGTTTTTGCAGGCACGCGCCGCGCTTACGTTCACTTGCCACCACATTTTGACGAAACTCGAGTCTACCCAGTCTTTTACGTGCAAGATGGGGTTGCTTACCGCCGCACAGGCAAACTTGGCAGCGTCATGGAAAACCTGCTGCATTTAAACCGCATCAAACCCGCCATTCTAGTTTTCCTCGAGCCGAATGACCGCACCCTCGAGTACCATTTGAACCCGCACTACCTCGAGTTTTTGCTGACCGAAGCATTGCCCGAAATTGAGGCAAAGTTTCCAGTGTCTCGAGACGCCGCCACCCGAGGGTTGTGGGGCGCGAGTTTGGGCGGCATGGCAAGCGTGTATGCTGCCATGCAACACCCAGACGTGTTCGGTTTGGTCGTAGCGCAATCGGGCGCGTTTCAAGGCGTGCCCAACGAACCCTACAAACGCGGCGCGAGCGAATGGTTGCTCAGCCAATTTCAAAACCTCGAGCCATTACCCATTCGGTTCTCACTCGAGTGTGGGCAACTCGAGTGGTTGTTGGGCGCAAACCGTCGTTTTGCCGCAATGCTGTTCGATAAGGGCTGTACGCACCGCTATCTCGAGCGTCCGAGCGGGCATAACTGGGTGACTTGGCGCAATGGTTTGGTGGATTCGCTCGAGTTTATGTTGGGTGATGTATGAACGTACAAATTTGTGATGAAAATACAATCGCTGCCTACGTCGAATTTAGATTTCAGGATTTAAGTGTAAAAGAAAAGCAAGAAAAAACGGAAAAGATGTTAGATAACCTCAAAAGTGGAAAATTTGATCCCAAAAAAGTTTTGTGTATTGTTGAAAATAGTAAGATTATCGGAATATTTCAGTGGAAAATCGATACTTTGGGCGACAAAAAATTACTATCAACTGTTGGCAGTCCAAATATTTCTGTGCCGAATCAACGACCCGAAGTGATCGAAGTGATTGTCCAGACCTTGTTGAATTTATCAGCCAAAAATTCGGCTTCAATGCGGGTTGCGTTTGACGAAGAATTGGTTGGATTCGTGCTGCCTGAATCACCGAAGAAATTCAATTTGAGGCTTTCATTTCAAAATCAAGGCTATGGGCGTGACCTTCAGAACCTCGAGCCTCTACGGACAGATTTGTCGCTAGAAGACATCACGGATGCCGAAGAAAGCCTGTCAAGAGCGGCAAAACTACTGGAATTGATTCAAAGCAACTCGTTTGACCCAACCGCCGCAGAGGATTTAGACGATCCGCTTGGCGTGATTGAAGAACGAATCGCTCAGGGAGAATTCCTCGAGCGAATTGGCGGCGCGGCGCAAAATTTTATTGTTCATCAAAACAATCAAGAAATTGGGCTTTTGATGCCCAGGTACACCCAACCCAAACAACGACAAGGGGGCATGTTTTGCGGTATTGCGCCTGAACTTCGCAAGCAAGATTTAGGTCGCCAAATTCACCATTTAGGACTTCAAAAACTGAAGGAAATGGGTGCGTTGCGTTACAGAGGCGAAACTTTTGTTGGAAATATTCCTATGGAACGCATCTTTTTGGTCAATCAATGTACTCTCGTTCCAAATTCAAATTATTGGGAATACGTTACAACTGCGTGATTGCAGCCTAAAATTATCTTTGTAGTCTCGAGTGACTTTCACCACCACTCGAGCAGCAAATCTGGAAACTCGAGCGCAGTAACTGCTTGACCAGCTTTGTATTTGCGAATAAACAAGTATTCTTCGCCGCTTGGTTCGCGGTAAACCTCGAGTTGGTTGCTGTGCAAATTTAAAATCCAATATTCGAGAATCCCATTTCGGGCGTAGGCTTTTAATTTATCGGTTTGGTCACGCTCGAGGGTGGAATCACTGACTTCGACAACCAGAATTGCATCTTCTGCATTGGCATTTCGGGTGGCGTATTGTGTGGCTGGAGCATTGCGTACCAAAACGTCGGGTTCGACAAAATCTGGTGGTGGCGCAAGCAAAATCAAGGGTACTTGGAAAGCGATAGAAGCTCGAGTTTGAAATAAGGAGTTCATTTTTTCTGCGAGCGTGGTGATGGCATAAGCGTGTCTGCCGCTTTGCATTCCTTTCACGAAAATCTCCCCATTCAACAATTCCGCGTGTTGTTCTGAGATCAATCCCAGATCACTCATGCGTTCAAATTCTTCAAGCGTGAATTTACGACGCTGAATTTCTGGATTCATGTTCTGATTTGAACCATCAAAAGCTAGGGTCATATCGAAATGTTAGCACCACTCGAGCTTAAATCGTAATTTCACAGCCGCACTCGAGGGTCAGCGTAATCGGTGAAATGTAGGTTTTTGGTTGCTCGAGATCGGGTCGGTAATGCAGAACAGATTTGTCTGCTGGGTTGAAAATCAGAATATCTTGCACACCTTGCGATAAATAAAACGGTGGTGCGAGCACAAGGTCTTTGTACTCGTAATTTTTAGAAATAATCTCGACCACTGCCGTCGGAATTAACTCGAGTGCAATGTCCGCAGTTTCAAGGTCGGGCATGGTGCGAAGCACAGCAATGTCAGGGCGCTTCAGTGAATCATCGGGGAATTTAAACAAGGTATCGGCGGTGGTGATACATTCACAGGTTGACTCGAGGCGACGAACAGATGCTCGAATACGATCTACTTCCCATTGATGTTTGAAAACTGGGCTGGCTTCCCAGACTGTTGCCCCAGTAATAATCTCGAGCTTGACGTTAAAACGTTCAGCTTCGGTGATGAGGTAATCATACGGCAGTGACATTCTTGTATCTTACACCTTGGTCAATTTAAGAATCTCGAGTTAGATAAATTTCCCGTTTTCAGCGAATACATTCCCGTCCAGTAAAATCCGTCCACCACCTGCAGGTTCTCGCATGTCGAAAATCAAATCCCAGTGCAGGGCGCTTTTGTTCGTACCGAGCGTTTCGGGATAACTGTTGCCGAGCGCCAGATGCACCGTGCCACCAATTTTTTCGTCGAATAAAATGTTTTTAATCGCGCGTTGAATGCCAAAATTCGTGCCGATGCCCAGTTCGCCCAGAAACCTCGAGCCTTCGTCCGTCTCGAGGGCGCGTTGCAGGTAAGCATCGCCTTTTTCGGCGCTGGCGGCAATCACTTTGCCGCCCTTAAACTCGAGCCTAACATTGCTGACCTCGACACCGTTCACCATGCTGGGAATGCCAAAAAATACCGCGCCGTTGGCGCTGGTTTCGAGTGGACCTGTGAAAACCTCGCCGCTTGGCATGTTGCGCCTTCCGTCAGAATTGCGCCAAATTCGGTTTGTAACCTCAAGCGTCAAATCCGTGCCGTTCGCCTCGAGTTTGACGATTTTGGCTTTCTCGAGTTTTTTAATCAGTTCGGCTTGCATGGCACGAATTTCGCCCCAGGCGGCAATAGGGTCGGGGCGGTCTAAGAACATTGCGCCAAACATAAATTGCTCGAGTTGCTCCAAACTCATGCCTGCGTCTTGGGCGTAAGCCTGGGTTGGGTACAGCGTGACACACCAAGGTTTGTCTTCTCTGGCTTTGCGCAACTCGCTGTTGGCGTGCCTGACACGATTTTGTTTTTCAGGGTCAACGCTCGAGAGGGCTGCCGTGTTGGTGCTGGCACGAATCGCCAAGAATGCATCAATGGCTTGCATTTGTGCGATTTCAGCGCTAGAAATCTTGTCCAGAATTGCATCTGTGGCGTTCTGATAAAAGTCGGATTCTTGTTCGGTGTACTCGAGTTTTAAAATTGGGTACGCGCCGCGTATCAGCAGCGCATTATGAAGTTCGCGGACTAGTGGCAAGGCTGTGCTGCTGGCGTCAAGCATCAAACTTTGTCCAGCTTGAATTTGAAAGCAGTAATCGCAGAGCAGGTCAGCCCATTTTTTCAGAATCGGATCGTTCATAGTTGCAGTTTAACGCCATTTGGGGGACTTCTCACTCTGGTTTTAAAAACTCGGGTTGTGTATTCTAAGTTCGTGAATGGCGCTGGCAAGACAATCGTTTTGTTCGATGGGGTTTGCAACCTCTGCAACGGTGTGGTGCAATTTATTATTAAAAATGACCAAGCTGGGGTGTTTCAATTCGCCTCGCAGCAATCCGAGGCTGGTCAGAAGTTGCTCGAGTTGCATCGAATGCCAGCGATGGATACTGTGGTTTTGATTGATGGTGACAAGGTTTTTACTCGGTCTGATGCGGTGCTCGAGATTATGAAGCGCTTGCCTGCAAAATGGTCTTGGTTGAGTGCATTCAAAATTGTGCCAAAATTCTTGCGCGATGCCGTCTACAAAATAATTGGACGTTATCGCTACAATATTTTTGGCAAACGTGAAGCCTGTTGGTTGCCGACCCCAGAACTCCGCGCCCGTTTCCTCGACGCCAAATGAAATTAGATCGCCCGTGGGTCATGCAGATGCGCTGGCTCGATCTGGCTTTCCTGCATTACCCCGTCCCAGCCGCCAGCCTTGAGAAATTCATTCCCAAGGGTTTGACCATTCAGACGTTTGAAGGTCAAGCCTGGTTGGGCGTTGTGCCGTTCCGCATGAATCAAATTCACGCTCGAGGCTTGCCGCCGATTCCTGGCACGGATGCGTTTCTCGAGTTGAACCTGCGAACGTATGTCACGGACGGCGTGCATTCTGGCGTTTGGTTTTTTAGTCTCGATGCCGAGAATCCGCTGGCGGTTCGTGGCGCTCGGGTTGGATTTCATTTGCCGTACATGGACGCGAAAATGTCATCTCGAGTTGAAAACGTTTGGTTTGATTACTCGAGTGTTCGCACGCACCGCAATGCAGCACCTGCTAGCTTCAAAGCCAAGTACAAACCCGTTGGTGAAGTCTTTCACGCCGTGCCAGGCACGCTCGAGCATTGGTTAACCGAACGCTATTGCTTATTCAGCTCTGATGTTCGAGGAACGGTTTTTCGTGGTGATATTTTGCATCAACCCTGGTCGTTGCAGGCTTGCGAAGCGCAAATCCTCGAGAATACGATGGCAGAACAGATCGGGATTGTGCTTCCTAATGTTGTGCCGGTGGCGCATTTTGCCAAAGAATTGGATGTCAAGGCTTGGTTGTTGGTGAAGGCGAATAGCGTTCAGGAAAACTTGAGTCCAGCATAAATCTGCTCTAGGCTCAAGACAGTATCGAGGCAGGGGATCTCAATTTCGCCTGCCTCTTCAAGGGTTTCGACCAGCCAAACGCCATTGTGACGTTTGTAAACAATGGCGAGTTTGGAATGTTGTTCAATCAGCACATACCGTTGCACACTTGGAATACGGGTGTATTCGGCTAATTTCTTGTTGCTGTCCGTATCCGCACTGCTTTCAGAAATGATTTCAAGCAGAAAGCAGGGTGTTTCCTCGAGCCTCAAATCATCGTTTGGGATGCAGTTGATCATCACATCAGGGTAACGGTATCGGTTGATCGAGACTCGTAATTGAATGGTTTTGGTTTGAAGCCGACAACCTTTTGTCTTGGCAATTGGACGCAGCGCTTCGACAATGTTCAAAACAATCTCTTCATGACGTTTGGTTTCTCCTGCCATCGCGTGCAGTACGCCATCTGTGAACTCATGACGAAGCTCGGAGTGTTTTTCAAACTCGAGGTATTCTTCAAGGGTCATTCGCTTCTCGGAGATCATGGTGACAGTCTAGCGCATCGAATTATTTTTCAACCGGAACTGCCACGCTCGAGAGAATGTCTTTCACCAGTTTTTCTGGGGTCACACCTTTTAATCTGGCTTCGGCTTTGAGCATCAAGCGATGCCCCAACACGGGAACGGCGGCACGTTTGACATCATCGGGCGTGACAAATTTCCTTCCTGCCAGTCCCGCCAAACCCTGGCTCACGCCTTGCAATGCCAGTGAGGCTCGAGGACTCGCGCCAAGGTAGGTGGCGTCAAGGTGACGGGTGGCATGAACCAGTTTGACAATGTATTCGCGCAGTTCAGGCTCGAGGTAAATCAGTCTTGAAAGTTTTCTAACCTCGAGCAAGCTGGTATCGCCCGTTACGGCTTCCAAACTCGAGATCGGATGTTCACCTTGAAGCCGCTCGAGCATGGTCAGTTCTTGGTTTTGATCTGGATAACCGACGTTTAAACGCACCAGAAAACGATCCAGTTGCGCTTCGGGCAATCGGTATGTGCCATCCATTTCGATTGGGTTTTGGGTGGCAATCACAATAAACGGGTTTGGCAGTGGGCGCGTGATGCCATCGGCGGAAACCTGTCCTTCGCTCATCGCCTCCAAAAGCGCCGATTGGGTTTTGGGCGTGGCGCGGTTGATCTCGTCCGCCAGCAAGACGTTGGTAAAGACTGGACCCGCCTGAAACTCAAAACCTGTGCCCTTGTAAACGCTGACGCCCGTAATGTCGCTCGGTAGTAAATCTGGGGTGAATTGCACGCGTTTGAAGTCAAGCCCCAACGATGCCGCCACCGCTCGAGCCAGCATGGTTTTGCCCGTGCCAGGGACATCCTCTAAAAGCACATGACCGCCCGCCAGCACGGCAGCCAGCAGAAACTCGAGGGTGTCATCTTTTCCGACGATTACTTTGGCAACGTTTTGTTTGATGCGGTTTCCAAATTCTTGAATCATGTTATTTCTCCTCTAAAGGCTCGGGTTTGAAATTTTGTTTGAGTGCCTCAACAATACCTTCTGCCTCGAGTGCGCCAGTTTCGTCGCTGAGTTGCCCGTAACGCACGGGTTCATAGAGTTTGGTCAATTCTTCAACGTCAATGCTCGAGTCTGGGAAAAGTGTTCCAACCCATGCCGCGAACTCGAGCGAAGTCTGGTCGTTCGCACGTCTGACCCCTTGCGCGTGGCAAAGCTCGAGAAAGACCCGATACGCTTCTCGAACTCGATTGGTGGCTTGAATTTGTTTCTTGAAACTCGAGTTGCTGTTGGTTTCGGGTTCTTCTGGGATTGAATTTCCGAGTTTCTCTCGAGTGATTCTGTGTGCCCAGTACGCTGCCGCCATCACAACCAAGAGCATCAGTAACGTCAACATTGGGCTTGAACGATTGGTTTGCTCGAGCTTGGTTTCGGGCGGCAAAGTTGGTTTGTCTCGAGATGAATTTTGGCTTGCGCTCTGAATTTCTCTTGGTTTATTTAAGCCCTCAAGACGAGGCGGTGGTGTGCTCGCCCAAACGAACAATGCCAGCAAAACGATGAATGCACCGAGCAACGGAATCAATTCTGAAAGTTCGGGTTTGCGCCGTCCCTTGGCGGTTTGCGTTCGATTTCGCAGCAATACAAAAAGCAATGCCATCATAACCAGCAAAAGCGCAAAATTCGCCAACATCAAAGCATTCTGCAATCCAGAATCAAGGCTTTGAACTTTTTTCACGCTCGAGCGACCTGAGCTTGTGGTTTCAAGGCTCGAGTCGGTGGTTTTAGGTTTTGTTTCTACTTTGGGTTTTGAAACTGGCATGGTTGCGTTGTTGAATTGAATTTCTGCTGGACGCGTCAGCAAAATACTAAATGCCGCTATCGTTAAACCCACAACTGCCAGCACAACCATGCCAGAACAGTTTTGAAACTGCACACCAACCCGAATTCTGGACGCTCGAGCCTGAAGAGCACCAAGCACACAAAGCCCTATCACGCCAATCACAGACGTCGCACTTGGGTTCAGGATCAGCAAGGTTAAACCCGCCAGCCACGCGAAATGGTTACGCTCGCGGATGCCATCAAATGCCAAACCGATCAGGAATGCCAGCAAAATTCCCAGTGCCATCCAAGAAAGTCGCTCGAGTAAGTTTGAAAAATTCAGTGGCAGCATCAAAAAAGCGCTCGCGCCAGCGTAAACGCTTGCCCAAGGCGCGAACATTTGCGTTTTGGCGTTGCGACGAATCAAAAATGGCAAAATCACGGCGGCAATCACCACGCCAAGCGGCAACCAATTCAACCAACCCGATGCGATCAATGCCGTAAAAACCAGCACCCACAAAGCATCCCTTAAAGGTTGTATCGGCTCGAGGTGCTCTGTGACAGCGTTCAAAGTGTGCTCAGTCTAGCAATCGGACGTGTTTCTCGAGTGTCAAGCTTGTAACACGGTCATCGGCTGGTGTCGCTGCAACACTTAAGCGCCATTCGTGCAATGCTTCCTCGGCTTTTAGGGCATCCGATTCCAAGATACTCGAGCCGTACCGCACGCGCTCGTAAGCTTGGGTCAAGGCGTTCGTGGACTCGCGCAAGTTTGGGTGATGGACATGAACGCGCCTTGAAAACTCGAAGGGTGTTTCAACTTTTTCTCGGGGCAACTCGAGGCTTTCCAAGAAATGCAACCACATGGCGTAAGCGGCTCGGACACGGTTTTCTGGAAGCTCGAGATTTTTTTGCTTCTTGCTTGGAAACTCAATGATATCGATTGGTTTGAGGGCGTGTTTTGTCAGGTAAACCCGAATCCAATGCACCAATGAAATCATTAAGCCTGCAACAAAAACAACAATTAACATGTTCGAGAACCAACTTGGCAAACTTGGGATTTGAATCGGAATTACGTTGCTCGAGAGGGTTTTAATCGTCCAAAACGCAAATAACATCACCAAAACGCTGGCGAGCACAAACACCAGCACCCAATCAAATTTCGCCTTGGGTTTTTTCTTGACCTGAGTATCCGACCCCAAAACCCGTCCCTTTGTCGAACGCGCCTGCGATTGCCACAACATCACCGCGCCGAGCAACAAAATGCCAACCACAATGGCTCGAGGATCAAAGCTTTTGACTTCAAACGGTTTGACCTTGGTGCTGAAATCGGCTTGAGGATATGAGACACTGGTTTTGGGTGCTGGTAACTCGAGCCTTGGTAGCAAAATATCTTGCACACGCCAGGGTGCTGGCGGCGGCAGCAACAAACTTAAGCCAGAAACGACCAACGCCAGCATCACCACACCCGACCAACGTTGTAGGCTGCCGTGTTGCATTGCTCCTCGAGCTGGAGAAAGTTGAGAGCGCCAACGGGTGGTGGCTTGGGCTGCCAGAAATGTGATGCCCAACAGTGCAAAACTGCTGGGTTGCCAAACCACCAACAGCACAGCCGCCCACCACCCCGTGCTCGAGTGTTCATCCCTTGCTTGCAAGACGCACCAGATCGCGTAAAAGCCCAGCATTCCCAGAATTGCCGCGTAAGCCCTGGTTAAAGGATCGTTGTTGGTGGCTAAAAACCCGATGATGCCAGGACACCACAAAAGCGTTAAACCGTACCAACGGGTGCGTTTGAACTGCCAAGACGCAAGACCAAACAACACGCAAACCACCCAACCGATGGGGTGCAAACCCAGGGTTTGGGCTGCTGCGATTCCGCAAGCCATCACGGCAAGCGCATCGCCGAACTCGAGCAGGAGCATTTGAGTTAGTTTAGGTCCAAGCTGTGACACTCGAGTGACGAAAACACTTGTATTTTAACTTTTGCCGCCAGGTTAAAGCAAAACCGCCACATCGGCGTGGAACACCGAAAGCCCTTTGTCAAAAGTCGCAATTTTTCCTTTTTTTACGCGGCACAATTCGGCTAACCAGGCGTCGGTAATTTGTTTGCGTCCCTGAAGCCGTGTTGGGTCAACTTGAACGTATGACAGGTCATCTCCCCACCAAACATGGTTGGGATTTTCGGTCAAAACTTTTATTTTCTCAAAAGCGGCTGCCACGCCGTCGCTTGGGAAGTAAATCAGATGCGTCCGAAGAAAGCCGCCTTGGGTGATGGCGCAGGTGGCGAATTGATTTTTTCCAAGCTTAGAAAACCATTCGTGCGCCCGTAAAAAATCATCGTTGGCTTCGTTGTGCAATGCTGTGAGAACGTTGGCATCAATTAAATAAGTCATTCATCTTCTTCCAAGGCTTGCATCACCATTTCTCGAGTCACTCTCACTTTTGAACTGCTGACCAGAAGCCCATTTTTCAGGTGGGTTTGTGTTGGTTGCGTTTGACCAAATAGCGCGTCACGCAGTTTTTGATTGATTAAGGCATTCAATGACACATCATCGGCTTTGGCAAGTGATTTTGCCACGGCGTACAAATCGGGTTCAAGATTGACACTGAGTCTCATAGGTTTATTATGGTGCAGTGGTGCGTTGGTGTCAAGGTGCTGAATTGTCAGAATTTTTGTTCTTAAAGTGCGCAGAAGCTGAAGTGATCCTATCAAGGTGAGACAAGCTTCATCTGAAAGCGTTAAACTAAACCCGATGTTGGGCAACCACATGAAAACTCCTGGGCACGCCCATTTGAAGGTAGCAATGACAGAAATCATTCTGGCGTCGGGCAGTCCGCGCCGCAAAGAACTTTTAACCCGTTTGGGTGTCCGGTTTCGCGTTCGCAGCGCGGACGTGGACGAAAACAGCCCTGAACCTGACCCGCAAACTTTGGTGCGATTCTTGGCGAATAAAAAAGCTCGAGCCGTTCAATTGCTCGAGCCTGATCGGGTCATTTTGGCAGCCGATACGGTGGTGGCGTTTGAAGGTCAAATCTTGCAAAAACCCGTCAGCAAGCTCGAGAATGCCGATTTCGTTCGCTCTTTGTCTGGCAATTGGCACGAGGTCTTCACGGGCGTTTGCATCCTGACGCCAACCGCCCAAGCCCTCGGTTTTGAACGCACCCGCGTAAAATTCCGTGACCTCTCGAGCCAGGAAATTCTGGGTTACGCAAACTCTGGCGAAGGCTTGGACAAAGCCGGCGGTTACGGTATTCAAGAGATGGGCATGGCGCTGGTCGAAAAAATCGAGGGTGACTTTTTTAACGTGGTGGGTTTACCAATTTCAAGGATGCTCGAGTTGACGCACAGCCTCAACCTCGAGTTGCTGCCCTGGGTAAATTCGGAAGTCGTGGGTGCAGATTGATGCGCTTGGGGCTGAGTACACAATTTGGTGGATTATGAACTCGAGACTCTGGCTTGTGTTCGGTATTTTGATGCTGGTTTCGTTGGTTTCGACGCGTTTTGTGCCGCCAGCGCCATTTGCGCTGGCAGCCAGCATTGCGCCGTTCACGGGCATGTTTTATCAACTTGCCCAAAACGCCAAAAATGCGGTGGACACTGTCGCCTTTGAAAACGATTTGCGTATCGAGAACAAAACCCTGAAAAATCAACTTGGCACAAGCCAAACCAAACTTGTGCAACTCGAGCAGGAAGTCAATAAGCTCGAGGCTGCCGCGAAAATTCGGCGTTATCAATCGCCTGGGGTGTTTGCGATTGCCAGTGTAATTTCTTATAAGAACGATGGTTTGGTTTCGCAGCTTATGGTGGCGCTCGGCGAACAAGATGGGGTACAACTTGGAATGGCGGTCACGACTCCGTCGGGTTTGGTCGGTATTGTGCAAGAGGTTGCGGCACGCACGGCACTTATTAAAACCGTGACCGATCCAGAATTTCGGGTTGGTGCAACCGTTGCAAGTACCAAAAAACAAGGTCGTGGGCTTGGACGCGGTATTGCGGGTCGAATTTTGAGGGTTGAAGATTTTAAAGGCTCCAACGTCAAAGTTGGACAGAAAGTCTTGTCGGGCGGTTTTGCGGGCGGAGCGTTTCCAACAGTTCAAATTGGTCTGGTGGTCAAACGCATTGCCTCAAGAGGTGACACGCTCGGGTTAACGCTCGAGGTGAAACCCTTTGTCGACCCGAGCGCTTTAGAAGAAGTCTTTATTCTCAGTTTGCCATAGCCGATTTTGGGCGTAAAATATGATTTTGAGCGGCGCCATGCCCTTGATGTTGTGTCAGAATTTTGAAAGGTTACACTTGAAACCATTCCTTTTCGTTTTTCTTGTTTGGGGCTTACAAGGCGCGTTCTACGCGCTTGTCCCAACGATTACACCACCAGATTTATTTCTGCTCGCCACTTTGACTTTGGCTTCTCGAGTTCGTCCAATGTGGGGTTTAGGTTTGGGCTACGCCATTGGTTTGTTGCAAGATGCGATTGGCGCGGGAGCCTTTGGTTTTCATGCGGCTGGACTGGCGGCAGCGGTGGTTGTCGGTTTTACGGTTAGGCGTTTTCTAAGTACCGAAACCAGTTTTAACCAGGCAATGGTTGTTCTGTCAGCGATGCTTTCAAAATGGTTTATTTTTATTGTCTTTAATTATTGGACTCGCAAAGGGTTTATCACTGGCGATTCGATCTTAAGGATCATGATTCCAGAAATCATCACCACACTGGTTTTTGCTCCTTTTGTATACTGGTTGGCAAATTGGGCTTTTGGGCGGACTTTGAACAACGAAGAACAATTGTTGTAAATTCAAGCTGAAGCTTCAAAAAACCAGAATTGACGACAGTTTTCTCAGCAAAACTTAAGTAAGGTTACCTTAAGCTTACGAAATCTCGAGCCAGAATGTAGGTTTTAGCATGAATCAACGCGATAACGAAAAGATTAAAATCTCGAGCAATCCAATCCTTCGGGTGACTTTGTTTATGAGCTTGGTTTTGCTGGTGTTCTTGGGGCGTTTATATTACTTACAAGTGGTGCGGCATTACGAATTTGTCACCTCGAGCGAGAATAACACCACCGATTTGACCGTTATTCGTGCCGTTCGGGGCGATATTCATGCGGCGGACGGTTCGGTCATGGCAACCAACCGCAAAGCGATTGAACTTATCTACCACGGCGGCGAGGTTAAATTCTTAGACCGTATTGCACGGTTGGCAAAAATAAAATTGCCACTTCCAACGGTGACCAACAAATTTGAGCCTGCCATTTTGACCAAAGACGTGCCGCAGGACAGCATTTTACCGCTTCAGGAATGGCTTGCGGGTCAAGAGAGCGTGATCGAAGTTCGCTCTAGGGTTGAACGGATCTACCTTAGTGGCATGGCAGGAAATTTGTTGGGTTACATGTCCCAAGCCAGCGCCAAAGATGTCGAAGCTGGAGCGGCACTGACCGATATTCTGCCCAAAGCCGGTCTCGAGTTTGGGTTGAACGATATTTTGCGAGGAAAGGACGGTTTAAAAAATGTTGAGGTTGATGCCGCGCGTCGGGTGGTTTCCGAACGAACGGTCAAAGAGGCGATCAGGGGCAAGACCGTAACCCTCAGCATTATTCCCAAATTGCAACGTGCCGCCGAACAAGCCATCACTGAAGCCAAAGAGAAAATAAACCGATTGAATAAACAACACGGTATACCACTTGTCGAATCCGCCAGGGGGGCGATAGTGGCTTTAAATCCAAAAACGGGTCAGGTGTTGGCGTTCGCGGTTGGACCCAAATACGATCCGAATTGGTTTTCGGTCAAACCCACCGCCAAAGAAGGCATCAAAGCCCAATTGGACACCAAGTACAAACCCATGTTCAACCGCATGGTCAACGTCTGGGAGCCAGGTTCGACCTTTAAATTGGTGACCGCCAGCACGTTGCTCGAGAATGGGTTTGGCAATCGGGTATTTCAGTGTTACAGCAGTTGGTTTTACGGTGGTCGTTTCTGGAAAAACTGGAATCGGTTTAGGAATATGGGTGTTATGGACGCTCGAGCGGCAATCGCAAATTCGTGCAATACCTGGTATTACCAATCGGCGGTCAGTTACGGACCAGAACGGTTTGTCAACGACATTGCCAGGCGTGCCAAAGACTTTGGTTTTGGGCAATCGAGCGGTATCGAGCTTCTCGGTGAAAAGTTTGATGAAGTGCCAACAGTTGCTTTGGAGCGGGCTAAGAAAACCTGGGACAATGGTGTGCCGCTTAATTACTCGATTGGTCAACGCCTTCGGGCAAATCCTTTGCAAATCGCACGAATGCTGGCAACCATCGTCAACAATGGTAAACGCCCCGAATTAACAGTCATCAAAGCCATTGACAACAAACCCGTACCACCAAAACCCATGACCCAAATTTCGGGCAAATACTGGTCAATGCTCAAAGAGGGCATGTTGATGACCACCCGTATCGGCACCGCTAAAGAAGTCTTGGGCGCGAATGTTTTCCCGATTGTCACGGCTGGAAAAACTGGAACGGCACAATCACCACAAGGTCATAACCGTGACCATGCCTGGTATATGGGTTATGGTCCTTTTGATAACCCCAATTTGGTTGTGGTTGCCTTTTTTGAGAACGGCGTTGAAGGTTCGGGCGTGGCACTGCCAGCCGTGAAAAAAGTCATGGCGGCGTACTGGAACATTAAACTCGACAAGCAAGGTCGTGTTATCCGCTAAAGCTTTGGGTTGTACTGCATCCAAACTTTAGAGCTTCATGTCAATCTGGTACACCAAATCCGCGCCTTGCATGGTAAAACCAATTATGAAACTGCGCGGCACAAGTGGGGGTTTGAGCATTCTGCTCGAGCCTGTTGATACCAAAGAAAGCGTCTCGAGTGCGTTAGAGTCTCGTGCTCAACTCTTGTCCGAACGGGTCGAACTCGAGCTTGGCGGTGTCATTGCCGGTGATGTGGTTCAAACAGTCATGCAGGCAATCCTGAGCGCTGGAGGGGTGATCTCGAGCTTCAGACCTCCTCGAGCTTCCAATCAAAATACGCCAGCTACAATCGAAACGGTGGTCGCGCAAGTGCAGGAAGTACCCTCCAGTGGTCGCACCGAAATCATTGCCCGAACGCTTCGTTCTGGAACGCGCAAAGAAACCCCTGGCAGCGTGATTGTGCTGGGTGATGTCAACTCTGGCGTGGAATTGGTGGCGGGCGGCGACATTATCGTGGTCGGAACACTGCGCGGTTTGGCGCACGCGGGCGCGACGGGGCGCAAAGATGCGATCATTTGGGCGCAAAAGATTGCCAGCCCGCAAATTCGGATTGGGCAAGCCATCGCCCGAGCCAGCGATAGCTCGAGCATCAAGGGAATGCAAGCCCGCGAGGGTGACACCGCCGAACTTGCCAAGCTCGAGGGCGACCATATTGTGATTGAACCCTTTAAGGGTTCATGATTGAACTTTTAAGCCGTCTCGAGCATATAACAAAAAATCCCAAGAATTTCGGGAAGCTGATCCAAATCAAAGCGCTTTTTGTCCACAAATAGAACGTTTCCCTCGAGCATCAAAAACTGCCAATCATCGCCCGTTGTGACCGCCCCGAAAACCCTTGCGAGTGGATGTCCCTCACGTTCATTAAAAACTCGAGCGGCAATCATTTCGGCGCAAGCTTGAGCCAAGCCGTTTCTAAAACTTTCGTTTTTCGCCTCTACAACACTAATCACTGGCGCAAGCAAAACCAGTTGCTCTGGGGACTTTGAGAATAAAAAGTCACACTCGCCGTTTAAACCTTGGCTTGTATCAACCGTAAAATCAATTCCAGAAAACAACGAAAATCGTTTTCCCAACTGCTCGCGCACTTCGGCAAGAATTGGCGCGATAATAAATTCGCTACGGGCTTTTTCAGTCGAAAGTGCCAATGCCAACGGAATTTTTTGCTCGAGCCAAGCCGTTAAAAGTGCCGATGCTGCTCGAGGTTCGACATTTGGAAACAATACACAACCTTCCTCCAACTTGAGGCTGAACTTTTTGAGGACTTCTTGAAGGGTAAAATTGCTGTAAGCCATACGTTTATGTTACATCTCGAGTGCGAGAAATCGTTATGACGCCCGCACCAATTGAAAAAGGATAAGCTATCGTTCTCGCCAGCTTGAACCGAACCTGGTTTTTCTCATGCAGTATTTAGCCAACCTTGAATCACACAGGCAATTCTTGAAATTGGTGCTAGTCTTTGCTTGGAGGCATCCGACCCTCGAGTCAAACCAAAGGGATCGTTCGGATGAACCACAATGAACGCCCTGAATTTAAGTCTAAAGACCCTGATCGTCCTCTCGAGCGTATTGATCTCGAGCCTGTCCTTGGCTGCGCCTTTAAATGTTTCGGGTACTGTGAAATCACAAAATGCCTTGCCAGCCAATTTACGAATCGGTGTGTTTTTAGCAGATCGCAGTGGCAATCCAAGTAAAGAAATCTCGAGTTCTGCCGTGACCAATGGCGCGTATAGCCTTAACGTTAGTGACACTGCCCCGCCAGCCAGTGCCTTGCAAAATCTGGTTCAAGACCTGCTCGACTGGCCCGGCTTGATCGGCAAAATCAATATTACCGGCAGCGCCCACACTGCCCGCACCGTGGTTCGTGCTTATTTGGATACAAATGCCGAAAAAAATTTCTCGAGCGGCGATACACTGTTCGAGAGTTTTATCACCAAAGGACGCGGCAGCATTGTGATTGTTTACAGCGACGCCAAAACCCGTGTCAAAGCAGACCGTGGTTTTGATATAACGCTCGAGGCTGGTTGGAATTTAATCCAGATTGAACTGGGCAACCCGATCAAGGTGGCTCGAGTTACCAGTGTTGAGGGTGTACAAATTGAAGTTCTTGCAACCCCAGGGTATATCTCGAGTTATTCGTACTCGTTTTGAATGTTAATTCTCGTCTAAAACCCAGACCAAATTGCTAGGATTTAAATCGCTAAAGTCGATACCCGTATCAAACTGAGGTTTTTCAGGGAAATCTCGGGTATCAACTTTAAAAAGACGTTTGGTGTTTAAAACCCAGATCGTATTGTCGGCTGGAAAGGTCGCATCAATTGGTGAAGCTATTGTTTGTGCGGCAAATTGCGTGTTTCTTTGGAACAAAATATTGCTTGGACGCAAATACAAGGTAAAATTTGATACGATTGAAGAACTGAAAGCATTGGAACGAATCGTGTTGGTTTTTCCTATGGGTAAATCTGTTGCCAAGCTGCCAGCCAATCGCTCATCACCAAAGGCAATGGTTCTTTGGGTCAAATCTTCAACAATTGGGAAAACCTGTCCGCCATTGTCATTGGATAAACTTGCCAGCAAGCCATTTTGAACGATGCTGAGATCAACTTTTGGGTTATTGGTCGGAAAACTCGAGAATGTTGGCGGCAATCTTGACTCATCGGATTTGATGAAATCAAGATTTGGATCGGTTACCAATAAATTAAAACTCGAGATTCTAAATTTACTACCGAATTCACCAAGCACATACAACCGATTGTTTAAAAGCGAGATTGAGATTTCCTTACTCGTTCCGTCGATGAAGTTATTTTTAGAAACTTCAATTCTTTTAAAAATGCTGCCATCTGCAATATTAAAAATAACAACGCGCGGTAACCGTGTTATGTTTTTACCACAAAATTCATTGACATCATTTGGATTGTCCAGAACAGCCAGGAATCTATTGTCTCGACTGACTGACAATTGTGTTGGACAAAAATCGGGATCATCTTTGTTGTCTATTGGTGTGTACTTAAACTCGAGTTTTTGCGCCAGGGTATTTGGGACTTGCACGGTGTTGTTTGCAGAACGGAAATAAGTCAGTTGTTTTACCACCGACTGACTGGGAACACTAACAAAAACACTGGGCGAACCAATTGTTTCTGCCCCGTTAACGACATCAAAGCCGATTCCTTGCAGGGGAAAAAATGCACCGCAAGAATTAACTTGGTTGACTGAGCTTGAAAAACGATTTGGGTCAAGCAAAACCAAGCCAGGGCTTTTGGGGACTTCCAATTGTTGACCGATACAGGAAATATTCTTGCTTAAATCTGGATTGACACTGACCACCACACGCACGGGTGTTCCACTGTCCTCGAAAGAACCCGTGCAACTCGAGGTTAAAATCAGGATTGACAACAACAGAAATTTTTTCATGAACACCTCTTATTTGATTGGTGGAATAAATGGCAGCACTGGAAAGCGCAGACCGTCGGGGTCACTGACAATCGCTTTTTGCTCGCCACCAAAAGGCAGAATAAAACTAAAAGTAAAACTCGAGCCTTTTTCTGGAGTGCTGTCAAAAGTAAAACGCAAGGTATAGCAGCACAGGTCAAAAGTCAGAATAAACACGGGTCGCCAAGTGGTGCGGTACGGGCTGCCAGTCCCAGTGAAATTTGGAATCCCGTTCGACTTTGGATCATCATCAAAGACATAAGTGCCTTTCAAAACCACGCTGAAAAACACATCGGGTTTGCTCGAGCCTTCGGAGGCAAAGGCTGCCGTGAACGCCAAAGGATTCAAGTTGAAGGTATCAAAGAAAATGCCTCCTGCAAGGTTTCTTGAATAGGTTATCGAACCAGAAACGCTGAATCCTGGAACGACATCCCAACCAAATTGCAAGCTTAGACTCGAGAATCGAAAATCGTTCTGCGCGACATCGGGCAGCCTGAGTTGAAAACCCAGCGTCAGATCAAAACTCGAGCCTGGATTTTGGGTGCTCAGGCTGCCGTTCAATCTGGGTTCGTAAAAAGTGAACGTTGCTAAGTCAAGGTTGCTGGTAAAATTGAGATTCCAAGTGAATGGCGCATCGCCTGAAACGCTGAGGGCTGTGGTCGAAGGCGGGATTCTTCCAGAACTTGAGGTGCTGGTGGTTGGTGAGGATAAAACCGAGTATTTCCAAGGTCTAAAATCGAAACTGTTGTCAACACTAATGCTTAAACCACGCCAGGTAAAACGGGTCGAACCGCGCAAAACCGAGAAAGCATTTTTACCGTCATTGCCGGTCACGGTCTGGGGCGGCGTGAGATTTTGAATGAAAGTGAAGCTGTACGGGTTTTCAGTGTCACCAAAACGATAACCGAAGGTAAAACCAATGTTTTGCACAACTCCGTCAGGATTGAGGTCATGACTGATACTAAGCGATGAGGTCAGTTTGCCACTGTCGCCAGAATAATTAAGGCTGAGTTGCAACGGTGAATAAAGGTAAAATAAGCCCCCAGTTGTGGGGTTGACGTACTGTCCAGTCGAAAAGCGAAACGTAATGCCAAACGGCGTGTTGATGCCGCCCGCGATATTCCAAGATTGCAAAATACCTGTCTCGAGGTTGTGCGAGGCACTAAGGCTCAAGTTGCCAAAACTTGGCGTGAGGTTCAGGCTGAACTGTGCAGCGTCAAACTTGGGTTCTCTGGTGGCGGTGACACTCAGGCTTTGTGAAGCACTGAATGAAAGCCAAGTGGCGGGTGTGATGGTCAACCCCAAACCGGATCGCAGTGTTGCCTCACGAACGGCAACGCTATCAAAACCAAACGGACTCTCGCCAGTGGTTTCGCTGTAATCGGCGTTAAAATCAACTCGAGCTACGTCCTTAAAAATGCTTTGCGAAAACCTGGTACTAAACTGGTAATCAACGCTGCGTTCAAATTCGCCCGTTGGTTTTAATTTTTCAATATCTGAAGTGCCGTTCGGGTTTTGGGTCGTGTAGTAGCGACCTTCAAACCTAAAACTCGAGGTTAAAACCCCGCCCTCCCAAGGGTTAAGGGTTAATCCAACACCGTATTTCACATTAAGCTTGCCGGCGGTCACCAAACCCGTCAGAGGGTCTGCGGCAAAACGGGCACTGCGGTTGATGCGGTTGTAAGGCGCGGTAATCATGCCAAGCGTCACGGAAAAATTTTGGACACTCAAACCACCAAGTTTGGGTAACAACGAATCTTTGGCGGTAAACCGCAATTCGGGGAAAAACAACGTGTTGCTGGAGCTGTAAATTGAATTTAGAAAGCTGGGTTTGAGCGGATTAATGGTGACAGGGTTGATATCGCGGTTGAGAAAGTAACTCGAGATTTCCAGTTCGATGGCGTAAGAAGTATTGTCCAAGTTGAATTTCGCACCAAAATCTGTGCGACGCTGCGGTCCGGTCAAGCCCCGTAAATCTTCACTGCGGTTAATGCCTTCATCGACCCTTGAGAGGCTGAAACTGTACCTAACACTTGGCAGGGCATCCTCTGGGTCTGCGCCTGGGGTGATATCAAACGTACCAGCAGACTCGAGCCTGTATGCCAAGGGTGCGCCCAAAGTAGTCCCAACAGGTGGCGGTAGTACCAAAAAGAAAACTCGAGATTTATTGATGCCACCAAACAAGTCAAACAACGTCCAATCCACGCCAACCCCAAAGGCTGGGTTGCGGTTGCCGTAATAACGCAGCAGCGTAAAGCCAAGTCCAAAATCGCCTGTGGTGAACGGTAAATCAAGCTCGACATTGGGCAAGGTCGTGTCGGTGCTGGCGTTCCCACCACCGCCAACACTAAAATCGCCAATTCTAAAAACCCAACGCGGTTGACGGCTCGGTTCGGACAGCAAGACCACCATGATCGGCAAGTATAAAATCGGTTCGCCCGCCACCAAAATTGTGACATCTCGAGCGATCAGACGATCCCCAGGAAACAACGTCAAACTGCCCGCCTTAAAGCCGTAAGCGTCGCCAACCTTGCCGCACCTCGAGCACGGCGAGAAATACCCGCTTTTGACCTCGAGTTGCCCTGGCAGACGCTCGACGCTGATGCCCACCACGTCAATATCGGTGGTGGCGATCAAAACGTCTACACCCTCGAGCGAATTGTCGGAGGTGTCCACGACAAAATCGTTGCCCGCGATGGTTTCCTTCTCGCCGCGCAACACGCCCTGCCCAATAATGTAAAGCTTGCGGCGCGTTTTGTTGAATTCGATTCGGTTCGCCTCGAGTTCGTCTTTATCAATTCGTACAATCGCGGGTCTGCCCGTGATAATCACGTACTCTTCGACTTTACCGTCGGGGGTCGTGACGTTGCGAAGCTCGAGTCTCTCGGCTTGCAAGATTTCGATTTTCTTGGCGAAGGCGGGGCTTGAAAAACAGATGATTGCCAGGATAAATACGATCATGATTCGTAGGGTCGCTGCTTGCTGCGCCCTGCCCTTACGAATTTTTACAATCGATTCATGCAGAACATCGTTGATACCATTGTTCTCACGCTGTTGGGGATTTTTGAGCTTCATGTTGTGATGGTGTTGGTCGTTCAGCTTCATGCGTTAACGTCGCCGTGCCATTGCGAGAAGGGCGACACCCGCTCCAGCGTAAAGCAGGTCGGGCGTCCAGGCGGCAAGTACGGCGGGAATCGCGCCGCTTTCGCCCATGACGTTAAAAACAGTCCAGGTGGCGTAATAGAAAAACGTTAAAAACATGACGCCAACAAAACCCAGGCTTTGATTGCTGCGTAACGTATAAAGCGACAAGGCAATGCCGAACAAGGCAAACGCCACAGACGCGAGCGGTTTGGCAAATTTTTGATTCAACGCCGTCAATTCGCCGTTAATTCTAAAACCCTGACTTTGATAACTTTTGATGCGCTCGAGCAGGGTCGGTAAGGGCAGATCAATCGGTTTTTGGGACAAATTTGCGCCTTGCTGCAAGTCTTTAATCGGAATCACAGCCCTGGCAAAATGCGCAATCGTGACGGGTCGTGCATCGCCGGCGCGGTAGGTGATTCTCGAGCCATTGGTCAGTTCTATTGCGCCTTGGTCGGCTAAAATTTTGCCTTGCTGGGCTTTCATGATGCTTGAGGGCACTTGTCCTTCAGAGCCTTGCATGATCGTGATGTTCTCGAGGATGCCACCCGCTTTTAAGCCGCCGTCTGGAATGTAAATCACTTGATTTTGGGCGTCTTTAAAAAATTGTCCGCCAGTAAATGCGACCCTAGGGTTTGAAATGATGATGTCACGCAGGACGCGGCTGGCGTTTTCGATGCCTCTGGGTTGTAGGGTTTCGGCGTTAATGAATGCCAGAAGCGCGACCACCGCGCCAATAATCAAAACTGGCATGGTCAAGCGTGTGGGGGAGATGCCTGCGACCACGGCGGCTTTCAGTTCCGAATCTTGGGTCAATCTCGAGAGGCTCATGAGTACCGCAAAAAGCAGTGCGATAGGCAAGCCCAACGAGAGCATTTCGGGCAACCTGAACGCCAGGTATTGCGCGACCAACAACGGATTTGCGCCTTTGGCGAGAAACGCCCCAATGCGTTCAAACAAAGCGCCCATCACCAGCGTTACAATCACGATCAGCAAACCGCCCGCCAGCATCGGCAGCACCTCGCCGACAATGTACATGTCGAGCAAGGTTATTCTGGGGCGGATGCGCTCGAGTTTGACTGGTGGTACGGTGGGGGTACTAACGTGGCTGCTCATAAAAGCCTCCGCAACCCAAAGAGTGCACCAATGCCAAAGATGGCGCTCGGTAACCAAGCCGCCAACGGCGCGGCAAGTGCCTGAGCCGAGGCGAGGTTAAAACCGATTTGCCACAAGCCCCAGTACACGGCGATCAAACCAATTGTGCCAGCGAAACCCCAAGCGCGGTTTGAAATGGTCAAACCCAGCGCACCGCCAACAATTGCCATCAGCATTGCTGCCAGTGGGTCAGAAAAACGCCTGTGAAGCTTAAATTGTGCATCGTAGCGCTCGGACTGCGATAAAACTTTGCTCGAGGCTCGAGCGATCAAGTCCGGCAATGGCAGGGCTTCGGGTGGCACAAGGTCAGGTTCGACGGGCAGGGTAAATGGGAAGACGCGGCGCACCTCGGGGTCGCTGACCGCCTGGGTTTCGGCGTCGGTGGTGTGATAAACGTTGTACAACTCCCAGGTTTTGGCGTTTGCATCCCAACGCCCTCGGGTGGCGGTGTAAATTCCTTTGGGGGTGGTAATCATCACGCCCGAAAGTTCGGCGAGTTGCTTGTTGTCTTTGTCGGGCAAAATTGAACCCGCATGGTACAAGGTGTTTTCGTCTTCAGAAGCATAAGATTTAAGCGCCTGAACCCTTGGCGGCTCTGAATGCCAAATCGCGTAATACGAGGTTTTGAAGCGTTGATCGGCTACTGGACGCCAGATGTTCTCGTTGACCCAACTCAAGCCCGTTGCCAACGCGCCGACCAGCAAAATTGGGGCAAGCAGTGTGATCGGACGGATGCCGCTCGAGTAAACTGCTTTCAATTCTGAATCTTTTGCCAGCCGCCCCAAACCGACCAGCACCGCAAACGCCAAGCTTGGCGCAATCATGTAGGATAAAAAGAACGGCATTCGGTCAATCAGCGCCCGAAACATGACATCGATAGGAGTGTGATAATTGATGAACGATGCCGCCAGAAACGCGAAAAAGTCAATCATTAAAAGCATTAAAATCGTGACCAACCCGACCAAGTACAGTGGGACAAATTCGCGCAGAAGGTAGAATGGAAATCGGCGTGCCAGCATGAGACTTTAAGCCTAACCAGCAACCATGAGAGGCACGCAAGGATTGACCCCAAAGCCATGAATCAGATACGAAACTTTGAGGGCTAGAGGTACTACTTTCAGAATAAAAAGTTTTACGCCCGTTGCAACTGCATGTATTGCTCGAGCTTAAAAACTTAAACTCGAGCTTAGATTTGCTGCTCGAGATTAAACCGATACTTGCCTTAACGAGCGCTAAGCCAAGCGCCAGGAGGTTGATCGGGCAGGTTTTCAGATTTGGTTTCTTGATTAAAGACTTTAAAACCCCGAGCTTGGTAATTTGCCAGAGCCTGAGCACCGTCCAAGCTGCAAGTGTGCACCCAAACCCGAGTTGGATTAAGTTCCCAAGCCCTGGCAATGCAGCGTGAAAGCAACACGCCACCGATACCCAGCCCAACAAATTTGGGAATCAAACCAAAAATTGAAATCTCAACGCCCTCAGCTCGCCGCTCGAGTTCAAAATAACCTGCCACCGTGCCGTTCAAATACGCCAGCCAAGTCTCGAGGTCTGGACGCTCGAGCCAGGTTTCCCACTGGGCATACGTCCAAGACAACCGATCAATCCAAAAGTAATCGCCGCCAACAGCCGTGTACAAAAAACGATTCAGTTCGGGCAACGGTATTTCGGCGCGTTCAATCTCGAGGTTTTCAACAATACGGCTCGAGGGTTTGAACTCGGTCTGGTTGCGCATCTCGAGTGATGTTGTGGTGACATCGACAAGCATAAAGCAGTTTAACGCGATCAGAAACTTCAAGGGTGTTTGACGAATCGTTATTCTCTCGAGCCGGATCATCGAGCAGTTGTTGGGGATGAACTTGCCAGCATGTTTGGTTTTTGACAGAATGTGTATCAGTTATGCTTTGATTTGAAATCAAAATACAATTTAACCTTAAAATTTGGAACTAAACTCTCAAGGAGCGATCAATGAATATTCCTGAAACTTACGATTACCTTGTTCGTGCACGGCGCGATTTGTGGAGCACACTCGAAAGTCTGCCAGATGAGGTTTTGTCGCGCCCGCTCATGAAGGGTGAACAGTTTCGCTGCATCAAAGACCTGGTACTTCACACTGCCGCCGTTGAGGATGGCTGGCTTCACTACACCATTTTGGCTGATGAGCCTGTCCGAAATTCGTTTCCTGCCCTAAAAGACACTGAAGACACCTCGAGTTTAGAACTTGGAATGCTGCTCGATTATTGGCGGGCTGTGGAGCAAAGTACCCTGACTTACCTTGCGATATTGACAGAAAACGACTTAGAACGGTTGATAGACGATTCGCCAACAGAGCGGTTTAAGTTGGACGGTCTGCTGTGGCACGTCATGATTCACGAGATGCGGCATACCGCCCAGATTGTTGTACTTCTACGCACCCAAGGCATCAAACCGCCCTCGCTTGATTTGTTGTTTTACCTGCCAAACCGCTTGTAATTCCATTGGATAACACCAGCCACCAAGCTCAAAGATTGCTTCTCGAGCGATTGGGGTGGATTGGGGTTTGAAGCATTTTGCGTCTGGCGTTTTGCGTCGTAAAATAAAACCATGCAATTTGAGGGCAGCCCAAACATCAGCAATGAAACCGTCGAACAGTATTTTGGCGAGTACGGTTGGACGTTTGAAACCCTGCAAGATGGTGTCTGGCGTACCGGTTTTCGCGGCGAGAATGGTTTTTTCACCATTTTTATTCGCCTCACCGACGCTTGGTTGTACATGACCATCAGCCCGTTTGTGCCAGCCCCAACCGATGAAACCTGTAAAATCCAAGCCTTTGAAGCCATGCTGCATTTCAACCGTGACATGAACCTGGCAAAGTTCGTGCTCGACGAGGACGAAGATATTACACTGACCGTCGAACTACCGATAGCCGCGCTTTTGTACCCCGTGTTTGCCGAAGGTTTAACCGCCCTGGCATATTACGCCGATGATGTCCACGACGAAATGCTCGAGATCAGCACCGACAGAATGGCAATCTCTAGGTTTAAGGGTTTGGGTGGGGTGGTTGGGAAAACCATTCGGGCTTAAAACCGAATTAAACTGCAAAACCCGAGCTACAACTTAATCATTGACCTCGAGCCGTTTGCCTTCCCAAACATCAATAAAACTCGAGCCTGCCAGAACGACGGCGCTGTGCGGCACGCCTGCCGGAATGTTGTAATGCTCGCCGGTTTTCAGGATGTGCAACACGCCACCAATGGTCAGCTCTACAGTGCCTTCGATCACCACGCCCCATTGTCCGGCGTGGCTGTGTTCTGGGACGAGAATGTCTTGTGTGGCATGAAAAAAACCAACTTGCCCAGCTTTGCCCGTTAAAACGTTGGCGGTTAATCCTGCCCAGACTTCGACTTGGCTAAATTGTTCAATCCATTTTGCGAATGCCATGTTGACTCCTTTTGATGCTCGAGTTGACGCCCTGAGTAAATCAGATTTTAAAAAATATTGTTTGAATTTAAGTTTTTTAAAAATGATACAAACATGATTAAAGATCAGGTTTTCACATTCTAAGACTCGCGTCTAGCTCGAGATAGAACTATTAAAATGTGAAGTATAATGCTTAGTGTTCTCATGAGTCCATTTGTATGAGTGGCTTTTATGAGCCACGTCAGGATTTTTTCACGTTGATCGAAAGCTGCGAACGTAGCCTCCAGGAGCAGGTAAATCCGGAGGTTCTTATGCAAAAACACGTTGTCAAAGCGCTCATCGTTACCGCTCTGGGACTTGGAGTCCCGGTGATGGGGTTCACCATCGCCAAAATTGCTCAATCCCGTTTTCAGGACGTACCTGCCGGACATTGGGCGCAAGAAGCCGTGGATTACGTCACGGCAAAAGGTTTGATCACAGGTTTTCCCGACGGCACATTTAAAGGGCAGCAGACCTTATCGCGTTATCAAGCCGCACTGATTTTCTACAGGTTGTTGCAATCTGGCGCAATGAACAACGTTGATGCGAACGGACAAGCAATCATCAACAAAGGCATTGATGATGTCAAAGCCGAACTTGCAGGACTCAAAACCCAACTTGGGGCACTCGAGACGACCAATACCAACCAAGATGGACGGCTTGGTACGCTCGAGGAACAACTCAAAGCAATGGGTTCTTCATCTGGCAGCACGGACTTAGAACCGCGCGTCAAATCGCTCGAGGATTTGCTAGCAACTTTAAACACAAAACTTGAATCGCAACAGGCGGCGGGAACGGTTGATCCTGCGCTTCAAACCAAAGTCACCGACCTCGAGACTCAATTGACTGCTTTGCGCACCGACCTGACGGCGGCTGCGCCAGACGCCCAACAATCGGCACGCATTGCCGCAATCGAAGCTGACATCGCCGCCTTAAAAACCCAAGCTGGCACTGCGCCAACCACCGATCAAGCCGAAAAACTTGCCGAACTCGAGACCAGCCTGAGTGAGCTGCAAGACCAAGTTTCTGGACTTGACAGTACCGAACTGGCGAATCGCGTAACTGCCCTCGAGGATCAAGCCAAAGCCGTGGCTGGACCTGTTGCCGTTGCCGACCTCAGTCCTCAAGTCAAAGCGCTTGAGGACCGAATCGCAAAACTCGAGGCGCAACCCGCAACCGAAAATTCCGACCAGCTCACGCAATTGCAAACCGATTTGAAAGCCTTGCAAGATGAGGTCAAAGGTATTGCCAGCGCCAACCCAGCCAGTGCCGCCGCCGCCGATCAGGGCACTCGCCTTGGGGCGCTCGAGACTCAACTCAAAGACCTTGGTGCTCGGGTCGATGCGATCAAACCAGGAACAGACCCCGCTTTGAGTGACCAACTTAAAGCCCAAGAAACCAAACTTGCCGAATTGCAAGCCAAAGTTGATGCCATGACACCAGGCACGGCTGACCCTGCACTGGCTGATCAGATCAAAGCCCAAGATGCCAAACTTGCCGAATTGCAAGCCAAAGTTGAGGGCATTAAACCAGGCGGCGCAGACCCAGCGCTGGCTGATCAAATCAAAGCCCAAGATGCCAAACTTGCTGAACTGCAAGCCAAGGTCGATGGTATTAAACCGGGCGCAACTGACCCAGCGATTACCGATCAACTGAAATCTCAGGACGATAAGCTCAAAGCCCAAGAAGAACGCATCGCCGCCCTCGAGGGACAAGTCGATGAACTCGCCGCGAGCGTGACCGAACTTTCAGACAAGCTGGCAGGGCAAACTACCACACCAACCACCACCACACCCACCACACCAGTTGATACCACCCCAGTGGTCACGACACCGACCACAACAGTTGTTACCCCCGCGCCAGTCAGCACCCCACCCAACTTTTACGTCGGCATTGGTGGACGTTACGGTGTAATCCCTTCAGGCGCAGCCAATGACAACATCGCCATCAGCGTTATGGTTGGCTTCAAACGCTTCCTTGGACCAATTGGCTTCCGCGTTTCGGGCGATTACCTGGCATTCGCTACCGCCCCAAACTCGACCAACCCAAGCCTGCAAGCCAAATACTTCAGTGTCAACCCTGCACTTGTGCTTGACCTCGGATTCTTGTACCTGGGTGCAGGTGTTGGCGGCGAATTTGGTTTAGCAAACAGCTTATTCATCAACGGTATTGTTGGTATCAACATTGCCTTCAGCAACAACTTTGGATTGTTTATCGAAGGCGATCCACGTTTTTACCTCAATCAAACATCTGATAAATTCCGTTTTGGTGTTCGCGCCGGTCTTAAATTCGGATTCTAGAGAAATCCATGTTCAAAAGACGCACCGTTATGGTGCGTCTTTTTTTGTACCTCGAGGTACATCAAAAGCTTAGAGGCTAAGGTTAAGCTGCGACCATGAATAGGAAAACAGCATTGGTTACTGGCGGTTCTAAGGGCATCGGTTTGGCAATCGCAGAGGCACTCATCGCCAAGGATTACAACGTGGTCATCACCGCCCGCAACGAAACCGAAGTGCTCGAGGCGGCAAAGCACCTCAATACCCTATCCCCAGGTCACGCAGTTGGTTTGCAAGCCGATGCTCGAGATTACACCGCTCAGGAAGCCGCTGTGTCCAAAGCCGTCAGCGAATTTGGCGGTTTGGATGTGCTGGTGGCAAACGCTGGCGTTGGTATTTTTAAACCCGTGCAAGATTTAACCCTCGAGGATTGGGATGCGGTCATTGATACCAATTTGACTGGCGTGTTTTACAGCGTCAAAGCCGCGATTCCTGCGCTCGAGAAAAGTGCGGGTTATGTGCTGACCATCTCGAGTTTGGCGGGTAAAAATCCGTTCGAGTTTGGTGCTGCGTACAACGCCAGCAAGTTTGGTTTAAACGGTTTTTCCGAAGCCATCATGATGGATTTACGCAAATTGGGCATTAAAGTCAGTTACATCATGCCTGGGTCGGTGGCAACCTATTTTAACGGTCACACCCCAAACGAAAAAGACGCCTGGAAAATTCAACCCGAAGACATTGCTCAGATTGTCGTGGATTTGCTCGCCATGAACCCGCGCACCCTGCCAAGCTGTGTCGAAGTGCGTCCAAGTCAACCGCCGCGCAAGTAAAACTACTTCCGAACCGCGTAAGGTTTTCCTTCAAGCCCGAGGTTCATGCCGTTTGTTGTTGGTTTGAACTCGAGCTTGAGGTTTTGAAAACGCCAGTTGAATTCTGCGGCGTCTCGCACCACAAAATTTGTTTTGCCAGTCGCTTCGAGTTTCAGAATCGCATCGGATTTTTGAAGCTCGAGTTGATTTTTTGCATTGATTCTGACTTTAATCTGTCCCTCAATCGAGTTGTAGATTCCTGTGAACGGCTCGAGGTTTGTTTTGATGGTTTTTAAAGTTCGAGTCGAACTTGGAACGGGCAGAATTGCGCTTTCATCGCCTCGCAAAAAATCCAGCAAACCCAAAGCAAGTTCAATATCAAGTCCTTCAACCTCGAGATTCCATAAGATTGCAACCCCCATTTTTTGTGTTGGTGCGAGCAAAAACATTGAACCCATACGCCCAACCGTGCCGTTGTGCGCCACCAAATCCAAACCCCTGGATTGAAACACGCGCCAACCAAAACCGTATTTGATTTCGTGCATCAGGTTGTAGGTGGCAATTCCAAAATGATAATTCACCTGTGGTTTTTGAGTCTCGAGCAAGGATTCTGCGCCAATGATCTTTCGCCCGTGAAACTGCCCGCCGTCAAGCTGCATAATCAAGTAATTCCCCACGTCTCGAGCGCTAGAAGCCGTCAAAGAACCCGCAGGAACACCCAGTCGTCCCAATTGCCTTGGCGTTGCCTTAAACGAGCCTTCTGGCGTACCACGGTAGCCTTGCGCCAAACCCAATTCGCTGGCAATTTGCGGGTCAAGCGTGGTGCGTTGCATCTCGAGCGGCTTGAACAAATTTTCGTTCAGGTACGTTTCAAACGATACTCCCGAAACTTTTTGCACGATCAAACCCAGCACCGCATAACCAAAATTGGAATATTTGGTTTTGCTTCCAGGTGCGAACTCGAGCTTGGAATTTTTAAAACTTTTCACCCAGCGCTCGAGCGCCAAATCATCAAGCGCCGTGTTGTGCGGAATGGATTCGTCCGAAAGCCCAGAAGTATGCGTTAAGCACTGGCGCAACGTCATTTTATCCGAGAGTTTATTCTTGTCTGCCGTCTTAAACCACGGCAAATAATGTTTTACAGTTTGGTCTAACTCGAGTTTTCCAACATCACGAAGTTGTAGCACTGCCAATGCCGTCATGCTTTTGGTGGTCGAACCAATCTCCAGTAGCGTGGCATCGGTCATGGGTGTTTTCTTCTCGAGATTTGCCCAGCCGTAACCGTGGCTGTAAACAATTGCATCGTTTTGCACCATGACCACCGAAATTCCTGGCACACCAGCCAAAACTCGGCGTTCTTCAATAAAACGATTGATGCGTTCAAGGGGCAAATTGGGCATGGTTGCGTTCGCGGAAATTGAAAGCACAATTGCTGCGAGGCTAGCGAAGAAAACGAATCTCGAGCGCGGTGTCATTGGGGTCTAATCTACTCGAGTTTTGTGAATTGAGAGCAAAGGGAATATACCTACCAAAACTCGAACACGAATTGGCGTGGCAGTTCGCAGCTCGATCAATAACTTTGGATGCAAAGCCGCAATCTCAAAGTGCCCAAGTCAGCTTCAATCTCATCGTTATAGGTTCGGAACGCTCGAGGATTTACAGGTAACTTGAGAAGCAGCGAAAAAGATCAAGTTCACAACCGAAATTCCCAAGCGTTAAATCAAACCATGAGACAACTCGAGGAATCTGAGAAAATACGTCAACCACGATTTAAACAGGCTTTTCGAGCCTTGAGTGCATTAACCAGCGTCCAGGCAAATTCTCAAATCCCAACTTTTTGTTGACCTCGAGCATCGGGGCATTGATGCTGAGGTTGTTGGTGCGCATTTGCGAATACCCCAAAGCTTTGGCGGTTTTGATCGCCTCGAGTTTTAATGCCAGTGCAATCCCACGACCTCGGTGACTTGGATTAACAGCCGTGAGCAAGTTGTACGTTTGACCTCGATCAAGCAGCAACACGCTCAGACCAACCCAATTTCCAGAATCAAGTGCAAAAAAAACTCGGTCACTGTCGGCATTGGGATTTTCACGAAGCACATGGGCAACTTGCTCGAGTGACCAGCGTGGATTGTGCTCGAGGTCAGGGGTTTGCAGCAACGAATCTGCGAAATAATTGTGTAACTTCAGCCAATTTGCTTCATTTTGCTCGAGATCAGCGAACGTCAAAAATTCGATTCCAGAATTTTTAACACGTTCAGAATGTTCAACAAAACGATCTGCATCAAATTGCTTGAGGTTTAAGACGCTGGTGAACCGATGCCCGTAATAACTGAACCCTCGCGCTTCAGCCCATACTCGTGACTCTGGGTCATCATCCCTGACAGTTGCCTCTAAACCCCGTAACGAATGCTTTGAAAGCCGTTGCTCGAGTTCAGACCATAAGGCTTGTCCATAACCTCGTTTGCGATGTTCTGGATGCAATACAAGACCTGTAGCCACCCAACCTGGTGGCACGAACAAATGCGGTATCACCTGTGCAAAACCACAAACCAGACCATCAACTTCCAATAAGATTTTCTCGAGTGGACGTTCAGAGGCTGGGCGTTGTTCTTCACGCTGTAAATACTGCTCGAGCGTTAGTGGTGGAACTTGCCAAGTATTCCAAACCTCGAGAAATCCAGCCGCATCTTCTGGGTGTTGGTAATTCCGAATCTTGAAGGTCATGAGATCAGTCTACAGAAACTCAAGCAGCAAAAAACGCGCAGCAAAAAACGCCCAATCAACAGGGCGTTTTCTTTTGGAGCGGCTATTCGGATTCGAACCGAAACGAAGACCTTGGAAGGGTCACATGCTACCGTTACATCATAGCCGCAGCACCAGCATTGTACTACAAACTCAAGTTTTTGGGTGACTCGAGAAGAAAGTGGTCGGGGCAGCAAGATTCGAACTTGCGACCCCCTGGTCCCAAACCAGGTGCGCTAGCCAGGCTGCGCTATGCCCCGAACCGTCGGACGCAATGCGTCTCGAGGGCAGAGTATAACTGCTAATGCTTATCTTGACAAGTCTTTATTGGGACGATACACTTTTACACGCTGCGAGAGCGGTGTTTTAGGGCTGTTAGCTCAACTGGCAGAGCAGCTGACTCTTAATCAGCGGGTTGTTGGTTCGAGTCCAACACGGCCCACCAGAATGAACCCCGCCTTGCGCGGGGTTTTCGCTTTCTGGTCAAGACTGATTTTGGACAATTTTAAATACTTTTTGTAATTTGGATGTAACGCGGATGTAGTAGAGATTTACATCCTGACGCCGAAAACACCTCCAAGCCATCTGGTTCATCAAAACGGGCAAAGACGTATGGCAACCACTCGAGAAGTTGGAACAGCCCGTAGTACCCTGACCAGATGGCTGAACTGGTATCGAACCACGATCATCAGCGATCAAAACAGGTCGCTCTACCAAAGCTTTTTCAGACAACTGTTCCACGTTCGCCCACCCGCAATGTCCCGCCCTTGATCGCGTAAAGGTGATGTCCGAACAACACTGACTTTCCCAGACGGCGGTAGCCTGCGAGCGTTCGCAGCGGCTCGAGGCTGAACTCGCCGGTGTGTGGCTCGAGGTTCACGACCATGCAACGGGCACAGGCTTCGCATGGTTGCAATTCCAGACTCGAAAAGTGCAGGCGCGTCCAGGTGTCCTCACTGTAGGCGGCAGCGCCACGCACGACCAGATTGGGACGGAAACGTTCGAGAGCGATTTCAGAACCAACCCGTGCCTCGAGATCGGCAAGCGAGGCTTCGTTGACAAGGTGCAAAGGGTTGCCATCCGCGAAACTGATTTTCGAGGGTCCGTAGTTTGCACCCATGCGGCGCTCGGAATGCTCGGGCATCCAGACGAGCCGCGCCTTCATCCCAAGAAATTCGCTGAACCAGGCGTTCGCCGTCTCGCCCGCGTCCAAACCGGGCATCCAGTCCGCCCAGACGCGCACCTGTCCTTCTAAGCCTTGTCCCTCGAGTGGCAGGCGTAAGCTGGGCATTTTTGGCGCGTGAACGAGCAGCGAATCATGCTCAAAAGCGGTGGCGACCCGTAACAATTTCGCGTGTTGACGCGCGGTGATGAGGTTGCCGCCGTGATCCACCACCATGTAGCGCCGGTCGTGTTCCAAACCGCGCTCGAGCACTTTGGTGTGACTCACCTCGATCCCTTGAACGGATTTGATCGGGTACACAAACAGCCGGGTCAGTTCAATTTCGCTCACGCCTCGCTCCTTTTTGCAAACATCTTAAGTCTGAAACAATGCTGCCGTCGGGAAGCTCGAGCGCAAACACTCGCGCAATTTGTGATCCACGTTCACGCCCGCCGACTCCAGCGCCAGCAAGACCGCCCCCGCGATCGGCTCGAGCGGCGAACGGATCGGGTATGCGCCCGGCGCGATTTCGTGAACACGGGCGAGCAGCGCGTTGGGCATGATCTGCGAGGCGTGGCGCATGACGCCGCCCGCCGTGACGAGGGCAAAATTTTGGCTCAATAAGCCAACTTTTCGCGCCGCGACAATCGCGTAATCCCCGAGCGCCGCGCCGTGCTCGAGGACGATTCGGCAGGCTGTCTCATCGCCGTGGGCAGCTTCGTCGAGCAGGATGCGGGCGAGCTTTCCGACCACTCGAGCGTCGCGTTGCCCTCGGGCAGTGTGGGCGTGGAGGAGCGCTTGGACATTTTTAAAACCGTGATGCTCGAGCAGCGCCCCTGTCAGCGACGTTGGTGGGTCGATGCCGAGTTCACTGCGGTACACCGCCCTGAGGGCGACCCGCCCGAGTTGTTCAGCGCCCTCGGGTTCCTGCCAGAAGCTCGTGTGCCAGGCTGTGCCCTCCGCCGATTTTGCACCGATTCCGGCGGAGGTTCCGCAGACCACGACGACGCCCGTGCCATCCAGCGATCCCGCCCGCAATGCGCCCATCGCGTCGTTGACAACCAAAAAATGATTGTGACCTCGAGCGTGCAGAGCCGTTTCAAAAAGCGCGAAATCTTCCGTCCAGTCCGCACCGGTGGCGCTCAGGCAGGTTGCGGTCACGCCCTCGAGCCGCGCACTGGCGACGTTCAGGGCTTCGCGCACCGCGAGGTCGAGTTGCTCAAAGGCGGCGTCCACGTCGTCGTAGATGTTGCATGCTCCCGCCCGTCCCGCACCGATGACGCGCCCGTCGGCTCGGGTCAGCAACGCCACGGTTTTCGTGCCGCCCGCGTCGATGCCAAGATACAACCCTTCTTTCACAGTTCTCCCCAGGCGGCGTAGTCGGCGATCACGGTCAGGTTGACGCGTTGCAACCAAGAGGCGGGCACGTCCGCCGTCGGCGTTTCGCGCAAAGTTCGGTGCAGAATGTCGCGCTTGTGTTCACCGCTCACCAACAACATCACGCGTCTCGAGTTCAGGATAACATCCATGCCCGCCGTGACCGCCTGGTGCGGCACGGGCAGCCCGTTCCAGTACGGGGCGTTGCTGGCGAGGCTTTCGGGTGTTAAGGTCACCGCGCGGGTCAGTGCTTGCGGTGTGGATGGTGGTTCGTTGAAGCCGAGGTGTCCGTTCGGTCCCAACCCGAGCAGGCTGAGGTCAATTCCGCCCCAGCCAGCAATCTGCGCCGCAAATTCGCGGCAGTTGCGCTCAGCATCATCGGCGTCGCCCCGAAAACGAATCAGACGATCTTCTGGAATCTCGAGTGGCGCGGTCAAACTCGTCTCGAGCCAGCGGTACAGGGAGCGCGGGTCATCGTCGCTCACACCGAGGTATTCATCGAGTTGCACGACCCGTAAGCTCGAGGTGTCGAGCATTCCAGCGGCACGTCTCGAGGCGAGTTCGGCGTAGCAACCCATCGGTGTATTGCCGGTTGCGGCAAGCAAACGGAGATCAGGTTTGCGCTCAATCTCGAGCGCGATTTCGGCGGCGGCTCGAGTGGCGAGTTCGGTGGCGTTTTCGACCACAATCGTTCGGATGGTCATCGCCGTTCCAACAATCTGGTGGGCAAGAATTCCTTGTGCGCAGCGCTCATTTCGGAGTAGAGCGATTCGGCTTTGGAAAGCGAAATCACGAGCGGGTTCGCGGCGAGCGCCCGCACCGCGTCACGCCTCGAGCCGTCCCAGGCGGCTTTGGCAGCCAACATCTGATACTGGGCGAGCATGTGGGTCAAGCCCATCACCTGCGGCGGCAACAGGGGCTGTACGAGCGGCGTGACGCCGCGAACGTCGCAGTAGCCTGGCACTTCGACCACGAGTTCATCCGAGAATCCCGGAATCGCGCCGCGATTGGGCACGTTGACCGCCCAGACCGTGCCGCGATTGTTAAAGACCGCCGCCATCACGTCCACCGCAAGCTCGAGTTCAAACAACCCCCCTCGAGACCGCGCTGGATCGAGCACGGGATTCTCGAGCGCCGCCTGTTCGCGGTAGTGCGCCCAGTAGTCGGGTACGTCCGCCAGGATGTCCTCGGCGCGGGTGGTGGGTTTGGCGCGGAGTTCATTGAGCATTTCATCTTTGAAGTAGTAGTAGCGCATGTACGAGGCTGGGATGGATCCCATCGTGACAGCAATTTCGAGCCAGCGCCGAATCTCGAGCGGCAGTTTTGGCGCGGTCATATCTGCCTCGAGCGCGGTTTCCAAATGCGGCATGAGGTCGCCGCCGTCGTAACGGTGACGCACCGTCCAAGAGCCGTGATTCAGCCCGATCATGAGTGTATCAAGTAACTTCGGCTCGAGTCCGATGCCGCGCACGAGTTCGCCAGGAAAGACGATTGGTCCCTCGCACAAAGACACAGTCGGGATGCTCGAGTGCATTGTCACGGCTTGTGAGACGATGTTGACGGGATTGGTGTAATTGAACAGTCGCGCCGCCGGGCAGACGGCTTCCATGTCCTGAACGATGCTGCGCATGATTTGAATTGAGCGCAGCGCCATAAAGAATCCGCCGGGTCCCTGCGTCTCCTGCCCGATCACGCCCTGCGAGAGCGGGATGCGTTCGTCGAGTCGCCGCGCCTCGAAACCACCGGGACGGTAACTCGTCAGCACCGCATTGCAATCCGTTAACCCGGCGCGGCGGTCCGTGGTCGCCGTGATCGTTAAATCAATACCCTTGGCTCGAGCCATCTTCGTGGCAATGGTGCGCACAATGTCCAGGCGTTCCGGCTCGAGGTCAATCAGGACAATTTCAGAACCCGCGAAATCCGCGCCACGTTCAATAAATGCTGCGACTGTACCGGGCGCTCGGGTGCTGCCGCCGCCGATGTAGGCGATTTTTAAATGCGCCATCAGGAGACCGCTTTGTGTGAACTCGAGGGTTCTGGTATGCCCGGCGCTCCGAGTTCGGGATAGTACAGCACACAACGCGCCTCATGACCCGGCGCAACGGCGACAAGGCGCGGCAGCGCGGCGCGGCACTCGGCTCGAGCGTGCGGGCAGCGCGGCTCGAAGGGGCAACCGAACGGCAGTTGCGTCAAATCTGGGACTTCGCCCCTCGCCTCGACGCGGTCCGGCTCGAGACTGGATTCGGGTTTTGGAGCGGCGGATTTTAAAAGGCGCGTGTACGGATGCGCGGGCGCACCGATGAGTCCCGCGCTCGGTCCGATCTCCACCAGATTTCCGGCGTACATCACCGCCACGCGGTCGCTCATGTACCGCGCCCCAGCCAGGTCGTGCGTGATGAACAGGTAAGACAAGCCCTCAGCATCGCGCAAATCGAGCATCAGGTTCATGATGTCTAGACGAATCGAAACGTCGAGCATCGAGGTTGGTTCGTCCGCCAGAATCAGCGCGGGTTGCACCGCGAGCGCTCGAGCGATGCCGACGCGTTGACGCTGACCGCCGGAGAGTTCGTGCGGAAATTTTTGTTCATACATCGATCCCGGCGATAAACCCACGCGCTCGAGCAGTGCCCGAACTTTGAGTGCGGTGTCGCGCCCGTGAGCCAGCCCGTGAATCTCGAGCGGGCGCGAAACGGCGTAACCGATGGTGTGTGTCGGGTTGAGGCTCGAGAAAGGGTCTTGGAAGATCATCTGCACCTTACGGCGGTACGCCAGCAGCGCCCGAGACGATGGGTGGGCGGGCAGCGGCTCACCGTTCAAACGTATCGTGCCGCGCGTTGGCGCGTGGAGTTGCGCGATCAATCGCGCAACCGTGGATTTCCCGGAGCCGGATTCACCGACCAGCCCGACAACCTCGCCGCGTGCGATGCTGAGGTTGAAATCCGAGACCGCCCGCACCGTGCGCCGTCCACGCCCGGAACGAAAAATCTTCTCCAATCCCTCGAGTTTCAGCACGGGTTCGGGGTGCGGCTCAAAGGGAGGACTTTGGCTCGAGTTAGTTGACGCTTGCATGGTGTTCAATCCTGCCTTTCATGATGCTTGCGTCATACAGGTGACAGGCGACTGCGTGATCGGGCGCGACCTCGAGTTTTACGGGCGCTACGACCTCGCACAGTCCCACCATCGCACGCTCGCAACGCGGCGCAAAGGGGCAGCCCTGAATCACGGCTCCCAAATCCGGCGGGCGTCCCGCGATACCGTCGCGCCGTGTGCGCTCGCCCTCGAGCGGCGGGAAGGCGTTCATTAAACGCCGCGTGTACGGGTGAAGCGGGTTCGCATAAAGTTCTTTTGAACTCGCCTGCTCGACAATTTCCCCGGCGTACATGATCGCCACGCGGTCACTCATCTCGACCAATAAACTCAGGTCGTGCGTGATGAAGATGATCGAAAGATTCAAACGCCGCCGCACCGCGTCAATCTCTTGCAAGATCGAGCGTTGCACCACCACATCCAACGCCGTGGTCGGTTCGTCCATGATGACAAGTTTCGGTTCGAGCGCGAGGGCAATCGCAATCACCACGCGCTGCTTCATACCACCCGAAAGTTGATGCGGGTAGGCGCTCAGGTACTCCGGGCGAATCCCGACCATCGCAAACAGCTCCCGTGCTCGAGCCGCGATGAGGGCTTTATCAGTCGTGCCGTGTGCCCGCATCGCGTCCGCGATTTGATCGGAGACGCGCATGACTGGGTTGAGTGCGTTCATGGATGCCTGAAAGACCACCGAAAAATCGCGCCAGCGCGTCGCCCGCAGTTCCTCAGGCGGCAGGCGCACGATTTCGCGCCCGTCGAGCCAAACCTCGCCTGACAAGACCTGACCGGGTGAACGGAGCAAACCCGCCACCGCGAACGCCAGCGTGCTCTTGCCACACCCCGATTCGCCCGCGATGCCCAGAAACTCGCCGCGCCGCATAGAGAGGTTCACGTCCTTGACTGCCCGCACCGTGCCGCGCTCGGTTAAGTACCCTGCCTCGAGATGACGCAGGTTCAAGAGCGGCGCGTCCGCACCGGATGGCGGCGCTGCACCCGCAGGCTCGAGCGGCTGGGCTTTGGTTTGCGCCGCGACCCGCTCTGAACGCAGGCGCGGATTCGCCACCTCGTCCACCGCGAAATTTAAAAGTGCGAATGCCGTACCCAAGAGGGCGATACACAAGCCCGGTGTGGCAATCCATGCCCACGCGCCCTGCAAGAGTGCCTGACTCGACTGCGCCCAGTAGAGCATCGTGCCCCAGGTAACCTGACTGACATCACCGACGCCCAGAAACTCGAGTCCCGCCTCCGCCAGCACTGCGTAGAGCGCCGCGCCAAAAAAATTCGCGGCGATCAAGCCGACCATGTTCGGCAGAATCTCTGCGAAGATCACACGAATCGGACCCTCGCCGCTGGCGATTGCGGCTTGCACGAAATCGCGGTCTCGCAGGGACAGCGCCTGCGAACGCAAGACCCGCGCCCCCCACGCCCAGCCGGTGAACGAGATCACCGCAATCACCGGCACGACCCCTGAGACTTGCAGGTATGCCGCCGTGACGATCACGAGCGGTAAACCCGGCAGCACCAGAAAGATGTTCGTGATGCCGCTGAGCACGTCGTCCACGATCCCGCCGAAGAACGCCGCCGCCAGCCCGACGATCACGCTGATTGCCGTGGCGACCAAACCCGTCACGAGTCCGACCAGCAAGGAGAGCCGCGCCCCGTAGACGAGTTGCGCGAACACGTCCTGCCCGAGCGCGGTTGTCCCCAGCCAGTGCTGGCTACTCGGGCGCAACCAAGTGTCGTTGCTGAGTTGCGACGGCGAGTACCGCGCCAAGAGCGGCGCGAGAATCGCCATGAGTGCCAACACGATCAGAATCGTTGCCCCGACGACTGCACGGCGGTCGTTAAAAGCCCGTCTCAGTGTCTCCATTTAGCTGCGCCCATCGCGGACTCGAGGATCAAGCAGGGTGTAGGTCGCATCCACCAGAAAATTTGCCACGAGTACCGCCAAGGAGATAAACAAGAAAATCGCCTGCATGAGCGGGTAATCGAGGCTTGTCACTGCGTGATACAGCAGCGTGCCCAAGCCCGGATAACCGAACACGACCTCGGTCAGAATCGAACCGCTGAGCACGAAACCGAGCGCCATACCGAATGCGGTCAGGCTCGGCAGAATCGCATTGCGAACGCCGTAGGCGTATAAAACTTCGGACTCAGTCAGCCCCTTGGCTCGAGCGAACGCCACGTAATCCTCGCCCAGGGTTGAGACGAGATTGTTGCGCATCGAGATCAACCAACCGCCCATCGCAGTCAGCACGATGGTCGCACCGGGCAGAATCGAATGTCTCACCACCGAACCGATCCATGACAAACTCCAAGCCGGACCCGTCACAATGTCTATACCCCCACCGAGCGGAAACCATCCTAGCAAAAATGCGAACAGGTACAACGCGATCAGAGCGAACCAGAAGTAAGGCACAGAATTTAAAAACAGCGACAACGGCACGAGCGCATCCGCGAACCTCGAGCCTCGCCGCGCCGCCGTGAACACGCCCAAACCCGTCCCGACCAGAAACGAGATAATCGTGCTGACCCCAACCAGACCAATCGTCCACGGCGCAGCCCCGCCGATCATCTCCGTGACTGGTGCGGGAAAGAAACTGATCGAACGACCCAGATCGCCCCTCGTTAACTTCACCAGATAATCGCCGTACTGCGTCAGCAGATTCTTGTCGTGTCCCTCCAAACCATAGGCGATCATGAGTGCCTTCGCCGCGTTCGGATCGAGCCGCCCCTGATACTTGGCGATCATCGCGCCAATCGGATTGCCCGGCACGAGCCGAGGCAAGAAGAAATTGATTGTCAGCGCCGCCAGAAGCGTCAAGAGCAGCAAACCAAATTTTCGCAGCAAATACGGCACGGAACGCCTTTCCAAAAATGGGCGCGGAACTCGAGGTTTCAACTCCTCGAGTTTCGCAGGTTCGCGTTTACTTCAAGCTGACGTTGAGGTACATCAAACGCGCTCCGATCCCGTCATCGGGGCTGCCGTCGTTGTACGGATTTTTATCCGATGGAAAGTTTGTGAAGCGCGTAGCGTTGAACAGACAAAATTGCGAACGGTCAGTCAGCGGCACGAATGGCACGTCGCTCAGGACTTGCTTGACCATCTGGTTGATGGCGGTTTTCCGTGCGGCAGCATCGCTCGTTGAACGGAAGGTTTGCAGCGCTTTGGTTACGGTTGCGTTCGTGTAGCGCGTCAGGTTGGAATCGGCTTGCTTTCCCACATCCGCCGAGAGTTCAGGTGAAAACGATTTGTAAAACAGGTCGTAAGGCGTGTCGCCGTTGCCCCAACCCCATGAGATGCCCATGTCGTAGGTAGCGGTCTGGAGTGCGCCCGCGTAACCGCTCCATTGCTGCTGGTCAATCGAGGTCGTCAAGCCGATTTTCTTCAGGTTTTCAGACACAACCTGCGCCATCGCAATAAAGTCTGTCCAGCCCGCACCGACCAAGATTTTCAACGTGCCGAGCGCCTTTCCGTCCTTGCCCAGCAACACACCGCTCGAGTCGGTCTTGTAACCCGCTTTGGCAAGCGCGGCTTTGGCTTTCTCGAGGTTGAAGGTATACGCGTTTTTGGTGCTGGCAGGATTGATCCACTTGGCGCGTTGCGCGGGAATCACGCCGCTCGGATCGGCGGCGGCAACGGTTCCGTTGTAACCCTTTTGCGCTACATCTTTGGTGTCAATCGTCATGGCGATGGCGCGGCGGAAATTTACGTCGTTAAACGGCGCTTTGGTGTTGTTCATGTACAAGAAATTGGCGTTGTTGACGGGCCACCAGTAGAGGTTCGTGGCGGGGTTCTTGTCGGCGTAATCGGCTTTGACGTTCGTCACGCCGACGTAACCAAAGTCCACCTCACCTTTCAAGAGCCGCAGCAGTGCCCCGTCGTTGCCGCCCGCAACCGTCCAGACGATGGAGTCTATGGAGGGCTTACCGGTCATCCAGTAATTCGGGTTTTTGGTGACTTTCAACGCCTGTACCGAGTAGGTGTCGAAGACGAACGGTCCGGTGGCGACGGGCTTCTGATTGGTGAAGGTCAACGGTTCGCTGATGCTAGACCAGACGTGCTCTGGGATGATCGGCAGGTGCGCGAGATAGGTGAAAATTGGCGTGTTGGCTTTGTTAAAGGTGAAGGTTACGCTGTCAGTGCCGCTGGCTTTGACGCCAGACAAGCCGTTGTTCCAGACGCCAGAGGTATCGAGTGCCGGGTACTTTTTGACATAGTTGAAAGTGAATTCGACATCCTTGGCGTTGAAGGCTTGCCCATCGTTCCATTTGACGTTCTTGCGCGTAGTAACCACGAGCGACTTGGCATCTTTGCTCCACTTGTAATCTGTACCCAAGACATCGGTCACTTCACCGCTGATGCTGTTGACAAAAAACAACGTCTCGTAAATTGCCGAATTCGTAGGCAGCAGGTGCTGATCGCCAGGCAAAAAGGGGTTGAGGTTGTTTGCGCCCCATTGGTTGTCGCGCACCACAATGAACGTGCCGCCCGGTTTGCCCTGAGCAACGCCGGGTGTAAGCGTGAAGGTCAGTGCGAGTGCCAGACCAGAGACGACGATCAATGGCTTCCAGAACGTGTTCATATTTACCTCTTTCTTTGCCTTGTATGCGATCCTGGCACCTTGCGGCTTTGAACGGGCTAGAGGGATGTGACCGAGAGAGTGGTTGAGTGTCCGACGCTCGAGCGGCGAATCACGAGTTCGGGTTGGAACAGCACGGGCGGCGGATTGGGTTCGGGAAACTCGAGGTGATGGCGGTGCTGTCTGCCAACACTACCCCGGTGTATTTCGTAACTTCGCAGCAATAAACGCGCCGCCGCCACGCCCATCGCACTGGCGGGTTGGCGCACCGTGGTCAGTGGCGGCTCGAGCATTGCCGCGAATTCGGCGTCGTCGAAGCCAACCACGGCGACATCTTGTGGCACGCGCAGTCCAGCTTCTCGGAGGGCACGCATGGCTCCGGCTGCCATCGCGTCGCCCGATAAGAATACGCCGTCCAAACCGTCTGTGCCGACACGCTCGAGAATCGTGTGAATGGCAGCATGTCCAGAGGCTTTGGAGTAATCCCCGAGCACACTGGTAATCGCTGAAACCCCAGCAGATTTCAAGCCCTCGAGCCAACCCGCCTTGCGTTCCTCACCCTCGCGTCCGGTTCCGGCGATGTGTGCCAATCGGTGGCGACCTAGGGTTAATAGGTGCTTGGCAGCGATTCGTCCACCGGCGCGGTTGTCCATTTCGACTGCGTTGGGCAAACCGGCAGCTTCCGGCGAAATGTGAATCCAGGGGTAACGCGGTCCCGGTGGCAGTGCTGCGTTGCTGCGCGAATTAATCACGATGCCGCCGTCTACCGCGTGACGTAGCAGCGAATGCGCGGCTTGAATCTCGCGCGTCGCATCGTCGTCGCTCGAGGCGAGAAGCGCACGAAGTCCGAGTGGCTCGAGGATGTCTTCGATGCTTCGTGCCATCAGTCCGAACAGTGGAAATCCGATGTTCGGCACGATCAATCCAACGAGGTGACTGCGTCCCACGACGAGGTTTCGCCCCAGGGGATTGGGCACGTAACCAAGGCGTTCGGCGGCGGCGAGGACGCGATCACGGGTTTCAGGGGTGACGCGCTGCGGGGTGTTGAGCGCCCGTGAAACCGTGGCTATTGAAACGCCGACAATCTCGGCAATTTGACGGACGCTGCTGGTTGGGGTTGCGCTGGAAACAGACACCAAACACCTCCTCACGAGATGTGAACTGCGCAGATAAACGTGACTATAACAGCTTTGTAAACGTTACATTTAGACTAGCACAGGGGTTTAAAAAGTGCAAATATGAATATCTCAATTGGCGAAATTCATGTGGCCTGACCAGTTTTTTGAAACCAAATAAAAATTAGAGTGAACCCCAAAAGTGAGACCACTTTCCCCGCAGTGGGTCTACAATCAGACCCAAAAAAAGGACAAGCCCGTGAATGCCTCACAAAACCTACTTTCATAACAAAAATTTCAGGCTATTCAAGATAGAGCAAATTCTGAAATTCTTTGGAATTTCCGAGCGATGCGATCCCGCCCGAAGCGCCCAAGCCCGTGAAGTGCTGCTTTAAGGGCAAGAAGGTGCGTTTTGGGATCAAGAAGGGCAATCCGTATGACAATGCGAATCGAGGTATCGTAAGTTCGGAAAGTAATCTCAATGAATGGTTGCAGTCCAAACGCTCAAGACTTAGTGAGTTTACTGTGCGTTCAGATCATCCTTTTCATGCTTTGGTGTGCGATGGTTGCCCCAAAGAGGTTGCTCGAGATCGGAGTTGGTGATGGATTTTTTGACTTTACTAAAAGGCGGTGGACCAGTCGCGGTGTTGTTGTTGCTGGTGTCGGTCTATGCCGCGTTTGTGTTCTTTTATCGTTATCAAGTTTTTGCCAAAGCCACGTCTAATCCTGCGAAGTTGTACGCGCAAATCAAAGCTGATCTGCTGGCAGCCAATGTGCGTCTTGCGCTGGCGGATGTCGCTCGAGAGGACTCTCCTGCCGCCAAAGTTTTAACGGCAGGTTTGGAACGTGTTCAATACGGTGCTGAGGCGGTGCAAGCCGGGGTGCAGCAAGCCATGTTGCTCGAGGAGGAACGTTTCGGGCGCGGTTTGGGAACGTTGGCGACCATTGCGCAAGTTGCGCCGATGTTGGGTTTATTGGGTACGGTCTTTGGCATGATTCGTGCATTCACGGTGTTTTCGCAGGTCAGTCAACCTTCGCCCAATCAATTGGCTGGCGGCATCAGCGAGGCTTTGGTGTCTACAGCCGTCGGTTTGATCGTGGCGGTCTTATCGCACGTTGGTCACAGTTTTTTAACCCGCCGTTATGATTCGCTCCTTAACGCTTTGGATCACAGCAAAGAATTTTTGACCACGACCTTAATCGAGGCGGGTTTGTACACCTCCGATCATTTCAAAACCGCCAAAATAGATTCGCTCGAGCCTCCTAAAACGCTGCAACCCAGCCTCTCGAGGGGGTGATTATGCGTCGCCGACCACGTCCAGCCGCCCCAATTTTTACCTTTGCGCCAATGGTGGACATTGTGCTGTTGTTGCTGATTTTTTTTATGACCACGACCAGTTTCTTAAAATCAGAACGCGGTTTAAAAGTGGATTTGCCCAGCGCCAGTCAAGCTTTGAGCAGCCAGCCCGCGCCCGAGGTGGTGCTGACAAAAGATGGTCGAATTTTATTTGAAAAACGCGTTAACCTGACCACGTTGCAACTCGAGCAGGCGTTAAAAACTGTTTTTAAAGGTGCGCCCAGCGCCGTATCGTTACGCGCTGACCGCGATGCCCGTCATGGTCGCGTGGTCGAGGTGATGGATGCCATCAAACGCGCTGGTGCGACGCGTTTGGCGGTGGCAGTGCAGGAGCGACCATGACAGGCGTCTGGCAAAGTTTTGATTTGACTGACCCAATTAAGCGCAAAGCCGTTCTTGCCAGTTTGGTCTTGCATGGTTTGGTTTTGGCTGGCATGGGTTTTTACCTGCTGCAAGCGAACACGGCAACGCCCAAAGTGAGCGAGATTGTCTTCGAGTTTCCCAAAAAAGTCGCGCCAACCATCCAAAAAATTGTGCCCATCAAACCTCAAGTGAAAACGCAAGCGGTTGTTAAAGCAAAACCTGTTCAGGCAAAAGTGAAAACACCTGTCGCTCGAGCGGTTAAACTTGTTACGCCACAAGTAAAACCTGAAGTTGCGGTGTCCAGTCCTTTACCAAAACCTGTGGTGAAAACCCTGCAACCACCGTTAAGGCTTTCAAAACCAAGTGCCTCGCAGGTGATTAAGTTGCAACAACGCTCACCGTTGCTCGCACCGACCCCTGCGCAACAAGCGGCTCTTCCCAAGTTCAACTCGAGTTCCGCCAAACCCAGTTTGTTGCGTTCTAACGTGACCAGTACGGGTGGTTCAGAAAAAGTCAGTGCCAACTCTGGAAGCTCCAGTAGTGCGAGCAATTCAAATCTTGCCCGTTCCCAAAATGGCAGGGCGGCTGGGGTAGAAAAATTGCAGCTTGCCAGCGTGCGCTCGAGTGCGGCGCAACCAGGGGACTCGGGTAGTCCGTTCAAAACTGGTGTGGCGGGGGCAAGCCTCGCGCCAGAGACAAACGGTTTGGCGGGTGCTGGCAGGGCAAGCTCGAGCTTAGAGACAAATGCGCCAAGTTCACAAAATGGCACGGTTTCGCAAGCTGCCACGGGTGGACCCTCGAGCAGCAATCGGCAACCCACCTCCAGCCTGGATTCCAGACCTTCAGGAGCGCCAGTCAACACGCCGTCTGGTACGGAAACCTCGCGCCCAAGTCAAGCTGCAACGACTCCTAATTCAAGTTCGGGAAGCGGTTTGAGCACCCCTTCAAACCGTCCAAGCAGCACTGGCACAACTACTGGCACAGATACCAAACCGACAACGACTGGGGCTTCAGGTTCGAGCGCGGCGGGTGGCGGCTTTGCAAACCCCAAACCAGGGACACCAAGCTCGAGTGCGGGTGGAAATGGTCTGGCAGGTTCGGGGGCTGGAAGTTCGAGTGCTAAAGATTCGGGACTTGCAGGATCAAGCTCGAGCAGTACGTCGGGTGGGCGTGATACCGCCCTTACAGGTTCGGGCACATCAACCTCAACTTCAGGCTCGGGAGCGCCTACTAAACCCTCAACTGGTTCATCCCAAGCCTCGGTTGACAAACCCAGCACCCCCGCCACGCCAACCCAAGGATCAGAAAAATCACCTATCGGTTCGAGTTCAGCCCAAAGCACTGGTTCGGATTCAAGCAAACCTGCCGCCAGCGCCTTGTCGGGAACAGAACGCACGGCTTTGGGTTGCGCGATTTTGGTTGACGCTCGAGGTTTAAACCCGCCGTTGACGCCCAGCGAAAGCCCCGCCATTGTCAGTCCCAACTTTCAAAAGGTCTGGCCAGACGCAAACGCGATTGAAGGCGTGGATTCTAACTTGGTTGGCGAAACGGGCATCGCGTCATTCGCCAGCTCTGAAGCTCAAGCACTCGGTTTTCTGGCAGCCAACGTTCAACCACTGAGCGTTAAAGCCCTCCGTGCCGTGCCAGCAGACGGCGTGCAAAATTCTGTTTTCAGAGATTACGTGATGGTTTCCGCCAGCGACGCAGCAAAAATCATGGCTTTAGGTCGTAACTGCCAGGTCGTGTTTATCAAGTAAACCCATCTTCACGAAATTCAAGAATTTACCACTGCTCAATTCAATACACTCGAGCCAGACAATTTAAGGAGACAACATGCAACGATCAACAATCTTTTTCAGACCCTCTATATGCCTGATCCTCAGCCTTGCGGGAAGCGCTTTCGCTTGGTTGCCCAAACTTGACGAAACCGCCGCCAAAGCTATTGTGGACGGTGTTTACCGCCGAGGTCCTGACGTGCCAACCTCGAGCAGCATTGGTTTAAATGTCAAAAACGGCGCGTTTGAAGCTGGGAACGTGGTCGAAGTTTACGGTGGCGACGCCAAATGCCTGAGCGACTGGCAGACCAAACCAACCAGTTACGCTACACTCGGTAGCCGTCCAACTGCCTTCGCTGTCGCAGGGCAAAGCGATTTGGTTAAAGCCGCAGCCCTAGAGGCTCGAGATAACTTTAAAACCTTAACCGCAACCGGTGCCCTCGAGATTGCCCGCAGCCGCTTGCCAGACAATCACTTGCGGGTCTTCATGAAAATGGAAGGACTCGAGAAAGACACCCTGCGCGATGCCTACCAAGTTGGTGTGCTCGACAACAACAACAAAATTGTCGCACCGTACCGAATTAATTTTCTGGACGACTGGGCGGCAAGCACTGGCGCTCGAGCCACCTGGAGCGGGACGATGGTCTACTACTTTGATTTTTCCAAAAACCCTGTGGACGCTAGCGGCAGCCTGAAGTTTTTGCTGCGCACCGAAGCGGACAGCGATTGCGCGTACAAGATCAACCTTAATTTGGCAACGTTTAAGTAGGGCTGCCAGTTTCTCCTCTCATCCCCAACCCTCTTGACCATAAAATGCACCTAACGGGCATGGTCGCCTTCTCTCCCAGGAGAGAAGGGAGTTTTATTGTGCTACACGTTGAGGAAATAGTGTTTCTGATTTTCTTGAAGAGTTTGGGAAGTTGCTCGAGAATCATTTTGTAGTGTGATAAACATAAGAAATCACATTTTGTGCTTGTGAAAGTCAAAAAGCCATATACTGCTCGAGTGAAGAAAATCTTGTGTATTTTGATTGCCACATTTGGTTTTGGTTCTCTGGCTTCGGCTGAAAGTTCGTATTTTGGTGTGAGGTTTGGTACGCCTTTTCTTTTTGAACTGCATTACGGTTACGATTTCAACGCGGTCAACAAAGGTTTTGGCATTCGGGCTTTTTTGGGCAGCAGTTTGCTCGGAAACTCGAGTTCGGTTGGACTTGGTTTGGATGCCCTTTTGCGAACGCCAATAGGGCAGTATGGCTCGAGTGCCTTTGTCGGAATCAGCGGTTCGGTTGCGTTTTCGTTTTACAATTACAACCCGAATCCTGGTTCAACTGGCAGCGTGACGGTGTTGCTCAGTATTTTGTTGGGCATCGAACTGAGCATTGGTGAAGGTTGGTCTGTGCTGTTTGAAATGCAGCCCATGAGCTTCATTATTCCCAGCAACTCGAACGTTCAATTTCAAACCTTGCCGTTGTTGTCATTTGGTGTTAATGCGCGGTTTTGAATCCATCTCGAGCCGTTTTGGAATGCTCGAGATGAAACGACTATTGTGCATTTTTATTGTGCTGTTTGGTTTTGGTTCGTTCGCATCGGCGCAAAGCTCGAGTTTTGGTGTGAAGTTTGGCTTGCCGTTTTTATTTGCCTTGCAAATTGGTCATGATTTTGGTGAAAGCAATAAAGGATTCGGAATTCAAGCTTTTGCTGGTGCAACGGTGATTGGACAATCGGGCATTGTGGGCGTTGGAATAGATGCTTTTTTGCGAACTCCACTGGGACAATACGGCTCGAGCGCTTTTGTTGGGCTGAGCGGTTCGGTGTTGTTTTTGATCAATAATTTCCCCAACGTGCCACCTCAAGCCAATGGCGTCGCCTTGTTCCTAGGACTGTTGTTGGGCGTCGAATTTGCGCTGGGCGATGGCTGGTCAATTGAACTCGAGTTTCAACCCATCGCCGTATTTTTGCCGAGCAGTGCTCCGCCGCAATTCGTTCCAGCCCAAACGTTTTCCTTGGGTATCAACAACCGATTTTGATTTCATTTCTCACTTAAACGTCGCCACTCGAGTCGTGAGTGTGTGAATCAAATCGTCTTTCAAGCCCACACCAATTCCAATTCCTTCGAGCGGATGGGTGATGCCGTTCACCATGATAATTTCGGGTTCGATAATGTCTTCATGCCAATAACGGTTGCTTGGTGCTGTGTCTGATGCCAGAGTAAATCCTGCTTGGGTTTGCATGGCAACATTGTGCGCCCGTCCGACGCCACTCTCGAGCATTCCGCCAGCCCAGAGGTCAATGCTGTTTTCTAGGCAATATTGAGCAATGCGTTGCGACTCGAGATGCCCGCCCACCCGTCCAAGTTTAAGGTTGATGACGCTGCCCGAACCAAGTTGTTTGACTTTGCGAACGTCACCAACGCTATGAATTGGTTCGTCCAGACAAATTGGGGTTTTGATTTGCTTTTGCAACGTCGCGTGGTCTACCAGATCATCGTACTCGAGGGGTTGTTCCATGTACTGCATTCCGATGCCGTCCAAGGCTTTGAGCACTTCGAGGTCGTTTAGGGTGTAGGCGCTGTTGGCGTCGCTGGTCAGTTGGGTGTCAATTTTTAAGGCGGCTCGGGCGGCAGTCACAAACGCCACATCGCGCCCTGGACCAATTTTGAGCTTGATGCGTTTGTAACCCAGCGCCTCTTGCTCGAGCACAAATTCTGCCAGCGCTTCGGGACTCTTTTTGATGCCGACGCTGATGCCAACGGGTAAGTCAGTTTTGACGCCGCCAAGGTATTTCCAGAGTGGCAGGTTGGCGGCTTTGGCTGCCAAATCCCAGACCGCCATCTCGAGTCCGCCTTTGGTGAAATGATTGCCACGAATCGGGTGCAAGATTGGTTCGAGATCGCTTGGATGGTTAAATGTTTTGCCCAGCACTCTCGGTACGATCACATCCTCGAGAATGCTCCAGGCGGTGTCGGTGGTTTCGTGGTTGTAACCTGGGGTTTCGCCGCAGGCAACCTCGCCAATACCAAAAAGACCCTCGGAATAAACGCTGACCAGAATCATGCGACGATCAATAGTGACGCCAAAAGAAGTCTCGAAGGGATGTTTGAGTTCCATACGAATTTCACGCAGTTCAATTCGGTCAATGTTCATGACATCAGCATAACGCAATGTGCTGGAAATAACGTAAATTCGGTGTTTTTGAACACTCAAAAATAAATCTCGAGGTGTTAAATTCTAGTCAGGAGAAAAGCATGATTAAAATGTACACAACCAGTACCTGCGGTGATTGCCGCGTGACCAAACGAGTCCTCGAGCAACGTGGACTCGAGTTTATTGAGATCAACATCGAACAAAACCCTGAAGCCGCCGAATACGTCATGAGCGTCAACGGTGGGCGGCGCAGCGTTCCAACCCTCGAGTTTAACGGCGATGCCGAAAGCATGAGCAATTTCAACCGCGCCAAACTGGACGCGTGGCTTGCCAAAAACGGTTTGATCTCAGCTTAAGGTTTTTTTGGTTTTGAAGGCTCGAGTTTGCCGCTCGGGCTTTTTTATTTGTTAATCTCGAGCCATGCGAGAAGAAATGAAAGCCGGAGCCGCTCACTTTAACGCGGGCGAATATTGGGACGCCCATGAAGTCTGGGAAATTCCGTGGAACGCCGCGAGAGCCAGTGGGGACACAGTTGAAGCCTGTTACATTCAAGGTTTGATCTTGCTGGCGGCAGCCATTCACAAGCGCAGGCATTACCAGAACCTTCGCGGCGGACAACTCAATTACGCCAAAGCCTTAAAAAAACTCGAGCTTGTGCCACACGGTTATGCGCTCAAGCGTGATGGCTTTGACCTCGAGCAATTAAAACTCGAAGTTTTGGCAGCGCTCGAGAATCCTGAATTGTTCCCTCAATTGCCTGTGTAATCCCGTTGACACGGTAGAATACTCGAATGGCTTCAAGGTATCGCACGCGTTCAGGAATTGTGGTTCGGCGCAATGTCACCCCTGCGGGTGATGTGATTCTGGGATTGTTGACACCCGAAGGCAAATTGCGTGGTGTCGCCAGGGGTGGCGTCAAAGGCTCACGTTCGCCGCGATTGAATTTGTTTCAGCATTTGACCGTGCAAACCTATGAAAAACCTGGCAATGACCTGGCGACCCTCTCCGAAATCATGCTCGAGGGTGCGCTTCCTGGTCTCTCGAGTCCAGACGTTTATCCGTTTGCGCATTTTTTGTGCGAACTCGCCGACAAGCTCTATCAGGAAGAGGATTTTGTCGGTCAGGCAGGGTTTGAACTCTTCACTGGCGGCTTGCGCGGTTTGGTGCGTCACGCCGACCCTGACCGCATCACGCTGCTGATTGCCTGGAAGCTGCTGGCGCTGCACGGCATGTTCCCCAGGGTTTCAAGCTGCATCGAAACTGGCGATTTTGAGCAGTTAACCCATTTTGACGCGGGTCAAGGTGGCGTCACCAGCGCCAGGGTTGGGCGGGGGTTGAACATTGGCGAGGATGCGATTGAGGAACTCGGTAATATCGCCAGGGGAACAGTGCGGGAGGTTCTCGAGGAACAACTTTCAGACAGCGCCAGGGCGGGCTTGTGGTTGGCGCTTGAGGCTTATTTGGGAGTACATGTCAGTATTTTGCAGGCTTGGGGCGCGGTGAAGTTGATGCGCTCGAGTGGTTTGCAGATGATGTAATTGCTTAATTCAATGCAAGATCACGACTCGGGATTTTTACGGTATTCGCAAGTCGTGATCTTGTTGCAACGTTGTGATGTTATGGAATTGCGACTGTGACAGAAATTGTGTTGCTGGTGGTGACGTTTCCTGCTGCATCATAAGCTTTAGCTGTGTAAGATTTGTATGTGATTAGCGAGGATTTGCATACAAATCCAGCAACGTATTAAACCCGTTCACACCAGCTAACTTCCCCGTTTCGATCACGCTTTTGAAAGCA
>JAYVRX010000087.1:0-21915 GCA_043775825.1 Deinococcales bacterium | reverse complement strand
AAACTTTGCGCCATCGCATTGCGTCTGTAGCCCAGTTTTTGAATCGCATTCCGCACACGAACTTTGGTTTCCTCGAGAATGGTGACGTTGGGCGTGTTATTGATGACATACGACACCGTCGGTTGAGAAACACCCGCCAATTTTGCCACATCGCGCATGGTTGGGGCACGTTTTTGTTTCGATTCTCGAGTCATCAAATCACTTCCCTAATCGGAATATATACGAATAAATGCCTATACGAATAAGTGAGCAAACGCCAGTATGCAACTTGAGTTAGCAAAAGTCAAGAGAAGCAATCCATTTCCAAACCAGATTTGGTCTGGTTCATTCAGTATTTCAGAGTTATTGGCAGAAACATGAAGTCATACCAAATTGTGCTGAAGAATCAGTTTTTTTGATTCTTCAGCCGACATCCGCGACCCACGCCCTGTTCGCGGATGCGACATATGTCAGCAGGGCGGGGTATAACCCCGTTAACGCGGAGTGCGGACGGGAGTAACAACGGCACCGAATTTAACGCATGAAGCGCGAACAGCCCGCGAGCGACCATGCCCGCCAGGTGCATCTTATGGTCAAGAAGCGTATTGTCCGTTTTTGAATGTGATTGAGGGTGTGTGGCGGCTGGTGAAAGGGTTTTTGATGCCGAGGCGATGTTATAACTCGGTGGTGGAATTGCGTGAGGCGTTGCTGGTGGCGTTGAAAGCTTTGGGTGGCGTTGAATTATGAAAATTAACTTGGACATACTTAAATCTTTTGAGCGCCGGTTTTAAACTGCGGGTTTGGAATCGCACGCCCGAAAAAGCGTTCAAAGTTGTGAAGGCGGGCGCAGAACTTGTCTCGAGTTTGCCCGAAGTGGCGCGAGGCTCAAGTGCCATCATCACCATGCTCAAGAATGGCGCGGTGGTGACCGAAGTTTTGTTCTCGAGCGGGTTGGTTGCTGCCAGTCAGCCTGGAGCGCTTTTCATTGACATGTTCGATTGCGCCCGCCATCGCCGAAGACCATGCACGACTGCTCGAGCTTCAAGGATTGCGCTACATCGATGCGCCCGTTTCTGGTGGCACGGTGGGGGCACAAAACGGCTCGTTGGCGATCATGGCGGGAGGATTCGAGACCGACATTGAATCCGCTGGAGATGTTTTTGCCGCACTTGGCACGGTCACTCAGGTTGGACCTCATGGGTGCGGACAGTTGTGCAAATTGGTCAACCAGAGCATCGTCGCCATTACCATTGGCGCGGTGGCGGAAGGTTTGCTTCTCGCCAAAAGAGGCGGTGCTGACCCCGCCAAAGTCCGTTAAGCCATTATGGGCGGTTTTTGTCAATCGCGGATTCTCGAGCTTCACGGTCTACGCATGATCAAGCAAGATTTTGTACCGGGCGGCACGGTTAAAAATCAGTTTAAAGATTTAAATTCGGCGCTCGAGGTCGCATCAAGACTGAACCTCGAGCTGCCAATGACCAGACGCGTGCATGGTTTGTTTACGGATTTGGCGGCGGGTGGCGGCGAATTGCTCGATCACAGTGCCCTGTATCTGCAACTCGAGCGTGGAAGCGGCGAGTAATGCCAACGCTTCATTTGATGGTTGGTCTGCCCTGCTCGGGAAAAACCACGCTGGCAAAAAAACTCGAGTTGGAACTCTCGGCGCTGCGTTTTACGCCCGATGAGTGGCACACGCGGCTGTTTGGTTTGGACCTTGAAAACTTTGAAGCGCACAATGCCAGGCACGATTTGATCGAGAAAATGCTTTACGAAGTTGCGGCTCGAGCCTTGAGCCTTAGCGTGAATGTCATCCTGGATTTTGGTTTTTGGGCGCGGGAAGAGCGGGACTTCTTTCGCGCTCGCGCCTTAGAATTGGGCGCTGGTTTTCAAATTCATTTTCTGGACGTACCAGAAGCCGAATTGCTCGAGCGTCTGAAAGTACGCAATGCCAACTTGCCATCTGGTACTTTTCAAATTCCTGAAGAGATGCTCAAAGACTGGATGACTTGGTTTCAGGCACCGACAACTAAAGAGTTAGAATCCCTGCCTTGAGAATTTTTTGTTCAACTCGGTTCAAACGTGGCGCAATCTCGAATTTTCTTGGGTTTGCGTGCTTATGATGGTGCTGTGAATTACAACTTTCTCTGGGTGGCAGTCGTGGCATACCTGTTCGGTTCGATACCGTTCGGGGTGTTGGTGGCGCGAACATATGCCATTGACGTGCAAAAAGTTGGCTCGGGCAACACGGGCGCGAGCAATGTTTTGCGATCTGCCGGTTGGGGTCCGGGTTTGGTCGTGGCATTGGCGGACATCTTAAAAAGTGGTGTTGCCGTCCTGATCGCGCAAGCCTTTGGAATGCCGAGCTGGGAGGTGATGCTGGTCGGTTGGTGCGCCGTGATTGGGCATAATTATTCAATCTTTTTGGGTTTTAAGGGCGGCAAAGGCGTTGCCGCATCGTTCGGCACGATTGCCTTTCTTGACATTGGGCTTGGCATCGCCATCTTGCCCTTATTTATCATTACCGTTTTGGTGACGCGGTTCACCAGTGCAGCATCGATCATCGCTTCAGCCTCGAGTGTCATTTTGGCAGTTGCGATGCAGCGCGAATGGTGGAAGGTCTTGATGCTCGGGGGTCTGGCGGTCATGATTGCCTTCAAGCACCGTGACAACCTAGGGCGCATGTATGCGGGCATCGAGCGCCGCATCGACCAGCGCGAACCTCGGGTCGTCTCGAGCGATACCGCAAAACCTGGAAGTGTCGATGGTTTGTTCAAATCCGAAGCACCTGAAATCATTCCAGCCTCAGAACCCGAGAAAAAACCAGAATGAGCGTCACCACCTTTGGCAAGCTTGAGTCACTCGATATTTTGTGCATCGCACCGCATCCAGACGATGCCGAAATTGGTTGCGGCGGCAGTTTGGCACGGGCAAAATCGGAGGGGCGAGGCACGGGGATTCTCGAGTTGAGCTTAGGTGAAATGGGCAGTTTAGGAACGCCTGAAATTCGCTTAATGGAAGCTCAAAACGCAGCCGAAATTCTAGGCTTGAGTTTCCGTGGAAACATGCGTTGGAACGACGGCGGCATTGAAGATTCAGAAAAATATCGGCTCGAGTTGGCGCAAGTTATTCGTGATCTCAAACCAAAAACCGTGTTGATTCCACACGAAACAGACCGTCATCCAGATCATGTTGGAGCGGCGAAGGTGGCAACATCGGCAATACACTTTGCGGGTTTACGAAAAGCTAAACTGACTGGCGAACCCCATAAGGCAACTCGAGTGTTGTACTACCAGGGCAACACAGCCATCGAAGCAAATGTGCTGATCGATGTCTCGGGTTTTATTAATGTTTGGGAGGCTGCCATCACGGCGCACGCCAGCCAATTCACGGGCGAGGCGGTGAGTGAGACCGTCAATCCCGAAATTCTCGAGCGAAGAAGAGCCAGAATGATGTACTGGGGAACGTTTATCGGGGTGCGTTACGCCGAAAGTTACCAGTCTCGAATGCCGCTCGAGCTTGGACTGTAAACTAAAACCGTGTCCGAACCCTCCCCCGTGGTTAATCCCAAAAGTTGGCATCGTCCAGAATTGCGTTCCGAAGAGGTCACGCGAACTTTAGAGCGTCTGCTGGAACGAACCTTGGAACGCTTTCCGAATTCTGGTTTAAGTCGCGTCTGTTCAGACCTGATCGAAATTTCCAAAGACACTAAAGAGGTGGCAACCTGGATCATCAAGCCGCTCTGGTCGGTACGGATTGGCATTGGATTGTTTTTACTTTTTGTGACTGTGGCACTGATGTTCACCGTCTCGAGATCACAAATTGGCGTGTCCAAAATTGATTTGCAAAGTTTGGTGTCGATGCTCGAGTCAATCACCAACGAGGTGGTTTTGCTGGTGGCTGGCGTTTTTTCGCTTGTGACCATCGAAGGACGCATCAAACGACAACGCGTGATTGATGCCATCACAAACTTGCGGGCTGTGGCGCACATTATTGACATGCACCAACTGACCAAAGCGCCAGGTTCGAGCCAACACGGCTTAACCAACGAAAACTTAGCTCGGTATTTGGATTACTGTTCGGAAATGCTCAGTTTGGTCAGCAAGATTGCGTTTTTGTACGTCAACAATTTTGATGACAGTGCAGCAAACCACAGCGTCAACGAACTCGAGGATTTAACTTCAGGTTTGTCGCGGAAAATTTGGCAGAAAATCACGATCATTTTGGATCAAAAACCTTGAAGTTGTTGCTCCAGGTCGGCAGGAGCGGTCACAGGCATTTGACACGCCAGATTTTCGCAGACATAAGCCGTTGCTTTATTCTCAATCATCTCACGTTGCTCGAGCACAGGAAGGTAGCTCTCCCCTGCTGGTGCGGTCACAACCGCAACGTGCGGTAAGAATCTCGAGTTGAGGACTTTGAGCATCGCTTTGGTGTCATCTTGATCGAGGTCGCCGATGATGGCGATTTCACGCATCGGACTGGCATGATGCTCCAAAGCCTGTAGCAAACTGCCAAAACCGCTGGGTTGACGGTGCATGACTTCCAGCATGTGCTTAATTGGCTCGAGCGCCAGTTGTTCCCATTCGTGCTTGCCCGTAAGGCGCGAAAGTTCGATCAGCAGCATCGCCATCGCGCCGTTACCGCTCGGCACGGCGCTGTCAAAATAGCCTTTGGGTCGCACGATCAGTTTCTCACCGTCTTTGGGCGTATCAAAGAATCCGCCGTTCGGATCAGAGAACAACTCGAGGGCAATGTTGGTCAGTTCGAGCGCAAACTCGAGGTGTTCGCGTTTGAAGGTCGTGCGGTACAACTCGAGCAGTCCGAGGGCGTAAAAGGCGTAATCCTCGAGCATTCCGTCGATTTTGGAAATTCCATTTTTGTGGGTGTGCAGCAAGCGTCCGTTTTTGAAAAGATGATTTTTGACGAACAAAACATTGTCTTCGGCTATCTTAAGGTTTCTCTTGCCACCGATCACTCGAGCCGCCAGCGCAAAGGCTTTGAGCATCAAGCCATTCCAGGAGGTCAGAATTTTATCGTCCAGACTTGGTTTAACTCGTTTTTCTCGGGTTACAAAAAGTTTAATCGTGCTGGCTTCGATAGCATCTTGAACGTCTTCAAGCTCGAGTTCAAGTTGTGCAGCGATCATTTCATCACTTAAAGCTCGAGTTAAGACGTTTGTATGTTCCCAGTTGCCGTGTTCGGTCACGCCGAAAGCCAATTCAAACATCCTCGAGTCATCTTTAAGAATGCTACGAATTTCTGCCAAACCCCAGACAAAAAACTTGCCTTCCACACCTTCAGAGTCGGCATCTTGGGCGCTGTAAAAGCCTCCGCTCGAGTCGGTCATTTCGCGGCGCACATAGGTCAAGCTTTGCACAGCGGTCCGGTAATAATCAAAATTTTGTGTGATCTGGTAAGCGTGAAGGTAGGTCACAATCAATTGCGCGTTGTCATACAGCATCTTTTCAAAATGTGGCACGAGCCAGCGTTCGTCAGTGCTGTAACGCGCAAAACCGCCGCCAATCTGGTCGTACATGCCGCCCTTCGCCATACCGTCTAAGGTTACGGTTAGCATCTCGAGGGCGTTCGGGTCTTTGGTGCGGTAGTGGTACTGCGCCAGAAACTCGAGCGTGCCAGGGTTGGGAAATTTTGGGGCGCTGCCAAAACCGCCGTATTTGGGGTCAAAATTACCGCGCATGGTTTCAAAGGCGCGTCCGAGAACAACCGTGTCGATCTCTGGGGCTGGTTTGATGCGCTCGAGATTTTGCATGTGAGTTGTCAGGTCGTTGGCATTTGCGGTTATGTCGTCTCGGCGATTTTTCCAGGTGTCGGACAGGCTTTGCAAAACCCTGGGGAATCCTGGACGTCCATAGCGGTCTTCGGGCGGAAAGTACGTCCCGCCGTAAAATGGTTTGCCATCGGCGGTCATAAAAACCGTCATTGGCCAGCCGCCCTGTCCAGTCATGACTTGCACGGCGTTCATGTACACGCTGTCAACATCTGGGCGTTCTTCGCGGTCAACTTTGATGCAAACAAAATGTTCGTTCATAGCAGCGGCAATGCTCGGGTTTTCAAAACTTTCGCGCTCCATGACGTGACACCAGTGACAGGCGCTGTAACCCACAGACAGCAAAATCGGTACATCTCGGGTTCTGGCGCTCTCAAATGCCGCCCCTCCCCAGGGCAGCCAGTGGACTGGATTGTACGCGTGCTGCAACAAATACGGGCTGGTTTCATGGATCAGGGCATTGGCAGGGTGGTCGCTCACGTTTAAAGGCTACCTGTTTTTGCAATGTCAATTTGTGCACTGGCTTGCTCGAGATTTCAGAAGAATATGCTCGGCGAACTCGCTTGCCTCAATTCGTCACGAATTTATTGCTAGAATGAAATCAATGTTGCCTCTCGAGCGTTTTCACCATGTGGTTAGCACTTTTCTGGAATCGAATGACGCTGCGTTCAGCCGTCAGGCGTTGCTTGCCAAACTCGACATTGAAGCCATGACTGTGGCTTGTAAAGCGCTGGCGAATTTATTACCCAGCAGTGAAAATTTACTGCTCTTGGGCATCAACGAGCCTGTGCTGTGCCTGACCATTGCCAATGCGCTTAAATGTCCTTTTGTCATGGTTGGCGATTTGGATTTGATCAGTTCTGACGACGGCGAAATCCCAGAATTTGCGGCTCGAGACGATTTATTGCAGTTGGCATTTCATGAACGGACTTTGGCGGTGGCGAAAACCGCGATTCCAAAAGGCTCGAATGTCATTGTTTTCGATGAATTTCTCGAGCTTGGTACGGAATCGCTGGCTTTGGTGCATTTGGCGGCAAAGGCTGGAGCAAAGGTTTTGGCAGTGGCGGCTTTAACCGAAAAAACCCATTTGGGTGCGCGTTCCAGGTTGCAGGTTCAGAATGTTGGCGTTATTTCTTTGGTGCAAATCGCTAAATCTGGCGATCAGTTGATTCTCGAGCAGCGTTCCAACGAGCATTTTTAGCCGTTCAGGCGATTGTCTTTGACGATCATTCGGTCTTTTTGAAGAACTGTTTTTCAGCGTGCCAAGTTTGAACAAGATTTTTCTCACGGAGCGTTAACATAGGGTCAAAGTGTATCTTAGGCTAAAGATTTTCTGAGTTGCATTGGGGCACATGTATCCTTTAGTCTGACGTTTAGAGATTACTTCTAGAATAATCTAAGTTTTTTGATTCAAAACTCGAGTTAGGGTCTTCGTAGTTAGCGTATTAGTGAGGTGAGTGAAAGATGGCAAATGAACAAAAAGTATTCGAGATCAGCAAAGGAGCATTGCTCTTGCCGCCATTGCCAACCGATGCGCCGATCTTCAAAGGTCTGTCAAGCGCCTTGATTCGTTGGGACATGCTCGAGTCCGATATTTCCTCGAGGGCAAATTTTAGTGGTTTTGCGCTGATCGAATCGCCACTGCTAACGGCTCGAGCCTATTTTCTGGACTCAAAGTTTGTGGCTGCTTTTGCTTTTGGTGAGGGCAAACAAGCCAAACCGCTCACCCGTGAGACACTGATCTCGAGTTACAGCACTCGTGACACCAACATTAGCTTGTACACCTTAGACCGTTATATCGTCGCCATGCTCTCAAATGCCAGCACTTGGATTCTCGAGTTGGAACGCACCGTTCCGCAGGCGTCTTTTAACGCGTTGTTCTCTCAGTTGGGGGCGCAACGTCACACGGGTCAATTGGTGGTGCTCGATTTTGATTGGCGCGGTGTGATTACCATGATGGAAGGGCAACCAATTCTTTCAAGTTACGAATCTGGCACAGTCACACTGTATCAACACGAGGCGCTGACCCGAATTGCAATTGAAGCCGAAGACGCAGGCGTGCAATTGGCAGTTTACGGCAAGGGCGAATTTGCGCTACTCGATCAGAACGCTATTTTAAACGAGGGCAGTTTTGAAGAAGTCGTGCAAACCTGGGCTGAAATTCTGGCATTCTGTGAAGCCCGCACCGATGCGGCTCGAGGGAAGCTGACTTTTGATACGCAATGGCGAGCCGCCAGCCTGTCATTGGTTGAACGTTATCCAGAACTTGATCCATTTTTAGATGAGGTTAAATTTGTGAACAGTTCTCTGGTCATGAGGCGTCCCAGCCCAAGTGCTTTTGAAGCATTGATTGCCGCCTATTTAGAAACCATGAAACGCCTGGGCGTTAATCCTGGCGCGTTGTACCCATTACTGATGCAAATTCGTGACAAGCACCTGAAAATTTGGCGTGCGGCGGGTCTTGAGGTGATCTGCCCATTTTGAAGCTTAACGCCACCCATTTTTGGTATCCGACCCTTCAGGCTCGAGCCTTTTATTTTCTGACTAAGTATCTCACGGCTTCATTCCATCATTCTGCCAAAAACAGCAGAATTCAAGAATTCCGCGTGATATACGCTTTCCCAACGAACATAGCTCGCCTTAAGTTTGATGATAGAACTATCAAACTTAAGTTGGATGTACTTAGCAGCTCGTTATTGGTTTGGGAGTTTGCATGAACGGTCTTCAGGGATCGCTTGAAAAAGAGCAGTTGTTCAGCTTGCTCTCCTATTTAAAATTAACCACCTCGACAGGTCGGCTCGAGGTGATTTACGGCTCGGAAACCGCCTCTATTTACATTCATGGCGGTGAAGTGGTTCATGCCGAATCCGGCGTCCTGCAAGGCGAGTACGCGGTAAAACGCATTTCTGGCTGGGCTGGGGGTCGGTTTCAATTCCACGCTGGTGAAATCAGTCCAAAATCGAGCATCAGCGACACGCTCGAGGGGCTGGCACTGTCGGTGGCTGTCGCGATTGACGAAAAACGATCAAACGATGACTTTGGTATTGACTTAGACCGCATTGTGCGTCTGGCATCCAAAAATGCGGGTGAAGTCACTTTAAGCGGCGACGATTTAATGTTGCTGCCCAAACTCGGTGGCACAATTTCACTGCGCAGGGCTGGGCAGGAACTGGGTTGGGCAGAAGCTCGCTTGCGGTCTGTGGTGGCTTCACTTGACGCCCGTCAAATGCTCGAGGCGATCAACGTCAATCAGCAACCCCGAAATGCAACCAATTCGGGGGCAACCAATTCAGCATTAACCCCAAGCATTTCCACGATTGATCCGCGCTTCACCGCCGAATTGCGACAAAACTATTCCAAAAGCGTCGGACCTGCCGCCGAATATATTTTTGACGACGTCTGCAACGACCTCAAAATCAATCCTGCCAGTTTACCAGCCGCACAATTTTCTGATTTTCTTCGCGCTTTGGCGGGCGCTGTCGATGACAACACCGCTCGAGACCGTTTTGTTCAAGCCCTCACCGAACTTCGTGCCAAGTACCGTATCTAAAATAAAACCCTATTCAGTCCCGCTCGCGCTGGGAGGCAACCGTGGCAAATCCATACAGTATTCATCTGGTCGAACCCCTAAGTCCCGAGGTGGCACAACGTGTCGCCAACGAAACCGCCTCACAATTGGGTGGAACACCCGACAAACTCGCGCAACTCCTCACCCGAAATTCAGGCTCGAGAATTGCCAGGGCTTCAAGCGCCGCCCAGGCGGATCGGGTCGCTGGTATTTTGCGCAAAGCTGGCGTCACAGTGCAAGTAGTTGACCCTGAAACCATCGAAAATGTCGTTCCTGGCACTCAGAACCTCGAGACTGCCGCAACTGGTATTCCCGAAAGCCAGACTGCCTCAAGCGCCGTCCCAGTCTCAGACCAGGTTCATGTTGAAGCCAGTGCTGTCCCTGAAATCCCGGTCAGCAATTATGACGTCAATGCCGGCTCGAGCAGTTCGTCAAGCGGCGGCACACCCATCGTCCCAGATGAAATTATTCCAATCGATGAAGCGCCTTACACGCCTCCCAGCACAACTCAAAACCCTCCATCAAAGACTGATCTTTTCCCAGTCATGAACTCTTCTATTGCGCCAAATGATCCATTTGCCACGGACAGTAAAGACTTGTTCAATCCCGATCCTGTACCTTACAGCCCTACGCCCGCCAGCGACCCATTCGGTGCGCCAGCAAATGATCCATTCACTCAAAGTGCCAGCAATCCATTTGGTGCGCCAGCTCGAGGGGCATCAAATGCCCCAACCAACGATCCATTTGCCGCACCTGCCAACAATCCTTTCGCAGAACCAGCCAGAAGTGACCCGTTTGCAGCGCCGAAAAACGATCCATTTGCCGCACCTACCAACAATCGGTTTGCAGCCTCGAGTGCCCAAGACCCCTTCGCTCCAGCCGCAGGCTCGGTTGGCTTCAACGTAGACACGCCACCTGCGTTTGACCCGTTTGCAGCTTCGCAAGCCCCTGCCGCTGCCAGTGAATTGCCCGCTCAAGCTTTGAATGCCCAAAATCGGAGCGCCCGTCGTACTAGCGTTCGTGCCCAATTGCTCAATTCGATTTTGCTTCCGATCTTGCTGGTCGGCGTGGGTATCGTTTTGTTCTTGGCTTATCAACTCAACATCATTTACCGTGACCAACTGAAAATTCGCGCGATTCAAGCTTCAGCAACCATTGCTGCCCAGCAGGCGCCAATATTTGCTAGACTTCCAGACCCAGCCGCCTTGAAGACCATCAACGACGGTTCGCAAGCGTTCTTCAAATTGATTCCAGAAGCCGAACTGACCTTCTTTGAGAGTGGCAATCCAAAGCTGGTTACCATGACGCAACTCTCAACCCAAACCAGGACTCCGCTTTCACCCGAAATCAAACAAGCCATTTCACAAAAAATGAACGTGCTTCAAGGCGGGGCGGGTTCTTTTAACGTTAACGGTGTGGATTACCTCGGTGCGATCACCGAAATGAAAACCCCTACAGGCGAAGTAATTGGCGATATTCACGTGGCTTTCAACACCTCGCAAATTGCCACCAACGTTTTAAATGCCATTGTTCCGCTCCTGCTGGCACTCTTGATCGTGACCTTGTTTGCGGTTGTGCTCGCCAACACCCTCGCCAGCCGTTTGGTGCGTCCAATCACTGCCGCCGCCGATCAAGCCAACCGCATCAGTCTCGGCGATCTTGATCGTATCGTCGAAATCCAGAGCAATGACGAAATTAGTGACCTGCTCAGTTCACTTGAGCGTATGCGCGTTTCCCTTAAATCTGTGATCGGACGTTTACGCCGTGACCGTTAAAGCCAATATCTTCTCCAAACAACTCGGCTCGAGTTTCCTAATGTTTTTGCTGCTGGCAAGTGTAGCATTTGCTGACCCTACGGGCGGGAGCACTGGTGGCATTAATGATGTTCCTGCCGATATTGTTGGTCAACCTAGCATTATCGAAATTGCTCAGAGTGTTGGTCAGTCTCGAGTTGCATTGAATATTCTGTGGACCATGATTGCGGGTTTCATGGTCATGTTTATGCAAGCAGGGTTTAGTTTAGTTGAAATGGGTTTTGTTCGCACAAAAAATGCTGCGAATACAGCTTTGAGTGTCCTTTTAACTTATGGTGTTGGTGTAATTGGTTTTTTTACTGTCGGTTTTGGTCTGCAAATGGGCGGTTCAGCCGGGTTATATCCTCAAATTGGAAGCACAGAAAACCTTAATCAACTTCTTGGAATTACAATTGATGGTAATAATTGGGGTTTGATTGGTGGTACTGGCTTTGGACTTTCTGGCAACGCCTATGATGTCAGCACTTTTACCCTGTTCTTTTTTCAGAGCGTGTTTTTGGCAGCGGCTCTTGCCATACCAACTGGAGCTTTAGCCGAACGAATCAAAACCAGTGCCCTTGTCATATACGCAATTGTTGCAAGTGTTTTGATTTATCCAATTTTTGCGAATTGGGTTTGGGGTGGTGGTTGGCTCGCCAATCTGGGTCAAAATTTAAACCTTAGCCACGGATATGTCGATTTCGCTGGTTCTGGCGTGGTTCATTTGACTGGTGGAGTCATGGCAGTCATGGGAATTCTGGTACTCGGTCCTCGAATTGGCAAGTACGGACGTGATGGCAGCGTTCGATCTTTTAAAGCACATAATTTGCCACTCGGGATTCTGGGTACATTTATTCTGGCTTTTGGTTGGTTTGGTTTCAATGCAGGATCAACCCTGGCGGCTGTGGACGTGCGATTCAGCGTGGTTGCTGTTTCCGCAATGCTTTCAAGCACTGCTGGTATGCTCACTGCACTGGCAATCACCTGGGCTTCTATTGGCAAAGTAAATGTTGGCGCAATCTGTAATGGCATGCTTGCAGGTCTTGCTGCCAACACCGCCTGTGGAGCATTTATTGGCGCTCCCGCTTCAGTTGTTGTTGGTTCAATGGCAGCAGTGATCTATGTTTACGGTGCTCAATTTATAGAAACGCGTCTAAAACTTGATGATCCTGTGGGAGCAGTTGCCGTACACGGTTTGGCAGGCATCTGGGGCATGATTAGTGTTGGCATTTTTTCAGATGGTACTTACGGAAATAATTTCAATGGGGTCGCTGGTGGCGTAACAGGTTTATTGTACGGGGACTTCAAACAACTTCTCGCTCAATTGATTGGCATTATCGCCAACATCATCTGGGTTGGCTTGACAAGTTATGCCCTGTTTAGATTGATTGATGCAACAGTTGGTATGCGTGTCAAACCAGACGCTGAACTGAAAGGTTTGGATTATTCAGAATTGACAGATCCTGCTTACGGAAATTCAGTTGAATCTGCTGATGAAGCACCTCTTGCACTACCTTGGACAAAATAATCAAACGGAAAAAAGATAAAGGTTGATTCTCAAGTTGAGAATCAACCTTTGTCAGTCTTGGAGATTTACCCAAAGTGACCTACCCTTTTGAACTCGAGTCTCAAGAGAAAGTAAGTATCGCGGCTTAAAAGTTTTGAAAGAATTTCAGAACATCAAAAAGAATCGCTCAAATTTTTAGAAATGCTTTGTAATTTAACTTTTCAATCTTGAACCAGCACAGAGTAATAGCTATAGATACCTGATTTGAAAGCTTACTTTAGAAATTTGTAATAAAAACTAAAGTCTTAAAGCTTTAGATTGATCTCGAGACCTACAGCATTTACTTTCAAAGTAAATTTGTGTTGTAATTTCGGGAGAAAATTGATGAAAAGCATTAAACACATTGCTATTCTTAGCTTAGCATTGCTCATCTCGAGCGCAGCAGCCCAGCAAAATTTTCGCATTATGGCTCCATGTACGGCAGGATGCTCTTGGGATGTGCAAGCCCATGCCATTGCAGACACACTTAAAGCTGAAGGCTTAGCAAACGGGGTCGAAGTCTACAACCTTCCAGGTCAAGGAGGTGCGTTAGGACTTCAACAACTTATGAAATATCCAGGTGACATGTCTCAACTCATGACCATGGGCATTGGTACAGTCGGTGGAACATTGCTCAACAAAAGCCCCTTCACTTTACTTGATGCAACTCCTATTGCCCGCCTGGCGGCTGATTTCGAAGTGGTTTATGTCGCCGAAAGCTCGAGCATCAAGAGTCTGTCTGACTTGAAAAGCAGCATCCTTGCAAAACCTGAAAGCTTAACCTGGGGCGGGTCGAGCGCTGGAAGCACAAGTCACATGATGGCTGGATTAATTGTCGAAGCTGCGGGAGGCGATGCGAAAAAAATCAAGTTCATCCCGTCTAGCGGCAACCTTCAAGCTGCCAAAGCTGTAATTAACGGAGAATTGGGCATTGCAACCGCAAGTTATGCCGTTGTTAGCGACTTAATTGGCAACAAACTCATCCGTCCACTCGGAATTAGTGCTCGGTTTAAAGTCGCTGGTTTAAGTATTCCAACCTTGATCGAACAAGGAATGAATGTTGAATACACCAATTGGCGCGGCATCATGGCTCCTCCAGGTTTGTCCAACAGACAACGTGCACAATTGCAAGCCTTATTTAGCCGAATGGTTCGCAGTAAAACTTGGATCGCACAGGTTAAAGCCAACAAATGGATCAATTATTATCAAAATGCTGAAAAATTTACTGGTTTTTTGACTCAAGAATATAGCTCCGTTGGCACACTGTTACGCAGTCTCGATATTCTAAAATAGGACAATCACTTAAAAGCCCCTCGAGATTGATACTCGAGGGGCTTTTATTCATTTTAACAACAAATCAGTCTGTTCAAAGCTTATTAATTGCGTTGTTCGGCGCGATTTTGAAGCTCTAGTATCAATTCTTGGATCCCCAAAATGCCGCGATCACCTTTGCCATGCTCTCGGACGCCAACCGAATTGGCAGCCACCTCTTTATCGCCAACCACCAAAATGTACGGGACTTTTTGCAGTTCGGCGGTACGGATTTTGGCTTGCATTCGTTCCGAGGAATCGTCCACCTCGACGCGCAATTTGGCGGTTTTCATATTTCTGGCAAGTTCATTTGCGTACTCGAGGTGACGGTCTGAAATCGGTACAATCACGGCTTGAACTGGGGCGAGCCAGACGGGGAAATTGCCCGCCGTGTGCTCGAGATAAAGCGCGAAGAAACGATCAAAACTGCCCATAATAGCGCGGTGAATGACGACTGGCGTTTCTTTCTCGCCGCGTTCGTTGGTGAACTCGAGGTCAAAACGGCTTGGCACGATAAAGTCGAGTTGGTTGGTGGCAATCGATTCTTCCTTGCCGACCACGGTGCGAAGTTGCACATCGAGTTTTGGACCGTAAAAGGTGGCTTCGCCGATACCTTCAACGAAACTCGCGCCCGTTTCCTCGAGCGCCGCTCGAATGGCGGCAATACTTTCATCCCATTGTGATCCTGGTTCGCCAAATTTTTCGGGGTTGTTCTCGAAGTCGGGCAGGGACAACCTAAACCAGTAATCGGAAATGCCGAAATCGGTATAAACCTCTTTAAAAAGTTCGATCACCTTAATAAATTCGGCTTTGACCTGCGATTTGGAGCAGTAAATGTGGGCGTCGTTTTGGGTAAAACCACGAACTCGAGCCAAGCCCGAAAGTGCGCCCGAAAGCTCGAATCGGTAGACCGTGCCAGCCTCGGCATAACGCACGGGCAAGTCGCGGTAAGACTTTGGACGAGCCGCAAAAATCATGTGATGGTGCGGGCAGTTCATGGGTTTGAGATAATAATTTTCGCCCTCGATCTCGATGGGGGCGTACATGCCATCACTGTAGTACGGCAAGTGACCGGACTTATGGTACAAGGCTTCTTTGGTGATGTGCGGCGAAATCACATAGTCGTAACCGTGCTCTTGTTCCTTTTGGAACATGTAATCCTCGAGGCGCTTGCGGACAAACGCGCCCTTTGGTAACCACAATGGCAAACCTTGTCCAACCTCGTCGGAAAAGGCGAACAAATCCAGTTCCTTACCCAGTTTGCGGTGATCGCGTTTTTTGGCTTCCTCTTGCTGCCAGAGGTAATGCTCGAGTTCGGTGGCGGTATTAAACGCCACACCGTAAACGCGTTGCAACATTGGGTTCTTTTCCGAACCACGCCAATACGCGCCGCTGGTGGCGGTCAGTTTAAAATGCGGCGGAATCAAGCCTGTGCGCGGAATGTGCGGACCACGGCACAAATCCGTAAAGTCTGCTTCAGAACCTTGTTGGTAAAACGTGATCGCTTCGTTTTCGGGCAGCCCTTGTATCAATTCGGTTTTATAGCGGTCTTTGCCCTCAAATTTCGCCAGTGCCTGTGCTCGAGTGACCTCAAACCGACTTAATAGCAAATCTTTGGCGATGATTTCACGCATTTTGGCTTCGAGTTGCTCGAGTTCCTCGAATTTTAGCGGTTCTGGCAGGTCAAAGTCGTAGTAAAAACCGTTCTCGATGACCGGACCAACACCCATTTTGATGCGGTCACGTCCAAAACCTTTATTTTCGTACAACTCGAGAATCGCCTGCGCCATCACGTGCGCCAGGGTGTGCCGCGCCAAGTCAATGGCATCGGCTGGTTTTTTGGTCGTGATGATCTCGAGTGTCGCACCGTCTTGTAACGGCGTAAAAATGTCGATCAATTTGCCGTTAAGCTTTGCACCAATTGCGTCTTTGGCGAGACGCGGTCCAATCATGGACGCGGCATCAAAGGCTGTCGCGCCGGCTGAAAGCTCGAGTTGCTTGCCGTCCGGAAGGGAAATAAACATGTGAAAACCTCAGTTTCTCGAGAGTAATTTGCTTCTGCTTGGGGTTACAGACCCATATCGACGTGTCCAACCTGCACGAAATTAGACCCCCCGAGGGGTTCGCGTGGTTGGGGTCGTGCAGAAGAGGCTCGAGAATAAATTCATGGTTAAAAGATTAGCAACGGTTGAACGTTCCGTAGCGTAACTTCAGTTTAACACAAGGTTCACCTCTGATTGAATGTCAAAACTCGAGCGCATGCTTTTCAGGCAATCTTTTAGGGTTTAACCACCCTGAAGTCTAAAGCCTGATGCCAAAACCCTTTCAGATTCAAACTTTAAGGTATCTTTGAGCGATATGAGCCGCCACCCCAACGCCGTAGAATCTGATCCTTTGGGCGCTCGAGGTCGGCTGTTGATTGGAATACTGCTTGGCGGTCTTGCTGGAGGGTTTTGTTTGGTTGGCATTTCCAATTCGGCAGTCATGAGCCTGATGGTGGCTTGGAATGTCGGTGCATTGGTTTTGTTGGGCTTGACCTGGCGTGTGATCTTGCGCTCGAATGCCAAGATGACCAAAGCTCGAGCGACCAGCGAAGACCCAGGACGCTACGGCGTGTTTTTGATTGCCATTGGCTCGAGTTTGATCAGTTTATTTGCGGCTGTTTTTGTGCTACGCGGTAAAAAAGACATGGTGTCTGCCAATCTTGTTGGCACATTGGATGTACTGGCAGTTTTGGCAGTGGTGCTGGCTTGGGTTTTAACGCACACGACTTATGCCTTGCGGTACGCCAGGTTGTACTACCAGCCCAAGAACGGCGAAGCCAGGGAAGGTTTGAACTTTCCTGGCAAAGAACCACCAGACGACCTGGATTTTGCCTATTTTTCGTTTGTCTTGGGCATGGCGTTTCAAGTTTCCGATGTTGCAATCACCTGCAAGCACATTCGGCGGACTGTGCTGTGGCACAGCTTGCAATCGTTTTTGTACAACACCGTGATCTTGGCGTTGTCACTCAATTTGTTGTTCGGTTTGTTCAGCAATTGATAATCGTGGCTTGGCTCGAGATTAAAACCAGATTCGAGGTTTAAACTCAAACCATGCGTTTATTTTTGCTTTGCCTCTCGAGCTTGTTGTTCGCCTGCGCCCCAAATTTTCAAGCAAGCGTTCCTGCCGCAGTTCCAAATCCAACCGCACTGGCGGCGATCAAGACCGAGAAAAACTTGATTCCTGGTTTTCAAGAGCCTCATACGCCGCCAGAATTTAACCAAGCTATCTATTTGCGCTATTTTGCGTCCACGACCAAACCCCGAGCCATTTTGATTTTGATGCCAGGATTTTTGGGCGGCGCTCAAAACTTTGATCGCTTGGCACGCACGGTGGTCTCGAGTGACCCAAGTTTAGAGGTTTGGGCAGTGGACAGACGCTCGAACGCACTCGAGGATCACAGCCGTTTGCTCGAGGCGCACCAAAAACGCGACCCGATGATTGCCTGGCGCTACATGATCCGTGATGCTGGCAAACCTGGTGGATTCCAGGCGCGATCTGCTCAAAACACGGCATTTATGGGTTATTGGGGCTTAAAAGTACATTTAGAGGATTTACGGGCGGTGGTTTTAAAAGCTCAAAAAACCACGAGCAAAGTCTTTCTAGGTGGGCACAGCCTGGGCGCGTCGCTGGTAGGCATATACGCAGGCTGGGACTTCGCTGGCGCACCCGGTTATAAAGACTTGGCTGGCGTCGTGATGATCGATGGTGTTCCAGGAGGTGCAGGCATTGGAAGCACCATTTCCGAACAACAATATCTCCAGGGATCAAACGGCTTTTTTGGGATTCGCACGGCTGGCATTTTAGACCTCGAGGCTGGCACGGCAACACCGTACTTTGAGGCTTTGACCTTTTCACCCTCGAGCCTTGCCAAATTGAGTGCGGCGGCGCTGCTGGCAAGTTTTGACCCAAACGGCGATTCTCCTGGTGGCATCGTGCCGTATCCAGCGTCTAATTTGGCGGCAGCCATGATTACGGGCGATGATAATTATGCACTGGTCAACATTTTCTCGATCACGGCAGGCAAGGCAAGTGGCGCAAAATTGGCGATCAACGGTTTGGCGCTGATCCTCAGCGGTTTCGCAGGCTTTCAAACTCCGGTCATCATTGATGCGCTAGAGCCTGCAAAACGGGTCGATTGGGAGTCACCCAGCGCAAACGACCCACTCGAGCACACCGACCCGCTCGATTTTGCAACGCGGTTCTGGACGCCAAATGCCGATTTTCAAGAATGGTACTTTCCCAGCCGTTTAACACTCGAGGTTGGCGTGGTGGGACTTGAAGCCCCAAACTGGGCGAAAGAACGTTTGCCGTTAACGCACCTGAGCGAAGTCAAGCTTCCGATTTTGGCGCTTCGGGCTGGGCGCGGCATTGTTACCACAGCCAATGCTTTTGACGCGCTCGAGCAAAAACTTGGAGGCAAAATCGAAATCAAAGATTTACCTGGCTACACGCACCTTGACATTCTGGCGGCTCGAGCGAACGCTTTGGGTGGCTGGCTGATCGATTTTATGAAGTGATTTATTCAAGTTCGTCCACTTCATGCACACGCTGCGCGTCCAAGTCACTCCCGGGAGCATGATGCAATGCCACAATCTGGGCAACTCGAGCATCACCACCAGCCGTCAGGATCAGGTTTGAACCGATTTGTGGATGGTATTTTTTTACCTCAACAGCGCTCAGCCTTCGGTTTTTGAAATCTAAAACTCGGGCATCATTAAATTGAACCCCGAAAAACAAGCCAACCAGCACGCGTTCGATCACATTGTAAGGTCGCACCGACTTGCCGCAATCGTGCAGCAAGGTCGCGCGTTGAAGAATCAAGCTCGAGTCGGGATACAAGTCAAGTAGCTTTTTAGTGACCCGAACCGCATGTTCACGGTCTCGAGCATCCATTTTTGAGTAGACTCCAAACTCGGCTGCTGAGAGCACTTTTTGCGCCCAAGCATCGTCTGGATGGGCGAAATCAGGCAACAACGCCCTTACCAAACGATACACTCGTCCTATCACATCCCGAGTTTAACGGATTTATCAAAAATGAAGTTTGAACGGCATTGTGAAACCACATGAGCCAAGCTTAAAGCGCAGCCCATCAATTGCTGACACATCCTTTTAGAAACCTCGAGATTTCTAGATCGGTGATTCTCATGACTTTTGTAGAGCAACTTCACAAGGCGGGTGAAAATGAGTGAAGGATTCAATTCACATTTTGGAGGTTTTTATGAAACGTATTTTGACCATCTTGGCAAGCCTGCTGATCTCGAGTCTTTCGGCAGCACAACAAGCTCCAGGCTTTCAACCGATCAAACCGAACGTGATTGATATCAACCGCGCATTTATTTCGCCTTATGAATTTACCCAAGCCTTTGGCGGCACGTTTGAGCCACGCGCCTTCCAAACCTTATTCTGGGAATTTAACGGCGTGCAGTTATTAATGAAAAAAGGCAGCACCACCGTCTCGAGCGTGCTCGAGCAAAAAGATTTTAATCTGGTGCGCCCCGTCCAAGAAAAGGACAATCGCACGGTGGTCGAGGCAACCGTCTTGTTCAAATTCAACTGCACCATCGCTGCTACCAGCGCCAGCGATTTGCAAGTCGGTGTGACCTGCGGCGCGGGGCAGACCTTACAAACCCAGTTCTTAAGGCGCTACTAAACCAGCCGTAAATCCTTTAGAGTTCGAGGGTGAAAACCGTCTTTATCGCCCTCGGCTCGAATTTAGGAGATCGGCTCGAGCATTTGAGGACTGGAATCAAGTTGCTCGAGCAACACCCAGAAATTGATGTTCGCGCAAAATCTAGGGTCTATGAAACCGAACCGTTTGGCGTGACCAGCATTCAAGGTGCTTACCTCAATGCCGCCGCGAAACTTGAAACCAGCCTGTCAGCGAGCGATTTACTACAAGTCATGCTCGAGGTTGAACGCACTGAGGGGCGAGAACGAAAAGAGCGTTGGGGCGCTCGAACCCTCGATTTGGACATTTTGCTGTACGACTCAGAAATGATTTCAGAACCGAACCTCGAGATTCCACACCCACGATTGTTAGAGCGGGCTTTTGTGCTCGCGCCACTTGCGGATATTGCTGCTAACCTCGAGATTCCAGGACGGACAATCACAGTTAGGCAAGCACTCGAGAATGTAGACACCAGTGCAATTGTGCCTACAGATTTAAAATTCTAAGTGCTGTGATTTTCGACCAGTTCTTTAAAAACCTCATGTTACACTTCAACCATGCCAGATTGGTTGGTTAACGCCAGACAGTACGTTTCAGCGCAGGTTTACCGTGAACACGAATCAGCCCAAACCGGACTGATGCTTACCGGACACGAAATCATTTTATCAAACGCCAATGGAATTCAGGTCGCCCCGCTTCAAGCGGTAACAAAAGTAATTCGTGACAACGGCGACGTGGTGATTTCCTCGAATCAAAAAGAGTTCATTCGAGCACCCATTGATTTTGATCGGGAAACACTGAACGCTTTTTTTACTCAAGCCCGCGAAGTGATGGTCGAAGCGAAAAAAGTTGCCGAACAACAAGCGATTCGAAGCGAACAAGAAGCAAAAATAGCTGAACAGTTAAGGGTTGACCAGCAAGCCGCAAGTGAGGCTCAAGCTTCACTGATCGCACAAGAGCAACACAATCTCGAGGAACGCCAAAAATACGGGCGGACTTCGGGTGCGTCTGTACAGGCTCGAGTGCAAGAACTCACGGTTCGAGGAGACCAACCAACAACTCAGACCGAGCCAAAAACGACATCGACCTCCAAACTCGAGCCGAAACAGCAAAATATTCAAGACCTATGGAAAACCAACAAATACTTAAGTTCTATTGATACCCTACCAGAAAATCTTACCTACGACTATGCCAGTGTGATGCGACGTTTTGGTGCAGTGACGCTCGATAACATTCTTTTCGGCATTCTTTCTGGTTTGGTGCGAACCTGGTTGCAGGGTGCTGATCCTTGGATTTTCTTGCTGGTCTTGGCAACGTCTTATTGGTTATATTATGCTTATTTCGAGTCTTTTTATGGGGCGACGCCAGGAAAAATGTTGATGTCAATTCAAGTGGTCAACCTGCAAAATTATCGCATTGGATACGGACGTGCAACGCTACGCCTGGTCGGACGCGTCATTCCAATGATCGCCGCTTACGCCGTTGTTATATTGCTGGGCGCGAATGCAGTTTCGCTGGTTTTAGGTCTAGCTGTGCTCATCGGACTCAATCTAACCGTGTTTTTCAGCAAACACCATCAGGCAGCCCACGATTTTGCGGCAGGAACTGTCGTCATCAAACGCAACTGAACCAACATCAATTCGTGTCGTCTTTGATTGGCTCATATCGCAGACTGGCTCACCTCAAACCTCAAGAACAGAATTTTCAGGTTCGACCAGCGCTCAAAAGGCTCAATTTCAACCGCAACCGAACTCAGGTTTTAACCGAGCTTAATAACCCGAGCCGTAAACTTTGCCTCCCACAATTCAGGCTCGAGCGCCGCATCAAACAACGCTCGAGACACTGGCAACACCGCGATTTCTAAACCAGCTTCCAGTGACGCCAGTCTGGCATTCAGTTCGACCCGTAAAATTTCACGGACTTGATTGACCTCACCCTCAAGCACCAACACCAACTCGAGCAGATTCGGATTTTTAACCTCAAGCAGCAGTAACTCAGCAAAACGCGCCTTGTAATGCAATTTCAATCCTCGAGCCAAATGTTCAAGCACGCCCTCAAGTTTCGGATCAAAAACCATGCTTTAAGTTTAACTGGTCTACAAATTTGACACCCCAGTGCTGCTCGTGTATCCTTTCAAAGCTTTTGACACGAGTTCCTGCCGACTCGAGCATCGTTAAAAGCAGCCGACCTAGCGGCGAGTTATCGTTGGGGTATCGT
>JAYVRX010000086.1:0-75815 GCA_043775825.1 Deinococcales bacterium | reverse complement strand
ACCTCGAGAATCCCGTTGCTTTCCATGACAATCATGCTGATGCAATCGGTCAGGCTGTACCCTTTGTCTTGGCGTTCCTCGAAACGCTCGAGTCCAAGATGAAACAAGTATTTCCCGTGATAGATGAGGTTTACATCCTTACGGTTCATCAGGTTCTTAACGAGAAACACAGCTTTTTGTCGCAAGTGTTCGCCACGCTCGGCATAATAATTAAGAACTTCGGTCAGCACAGCGTCGGTCACTGTTAATTCTGCGCCTTGGGTTGCTCGAGTGGCGGCAATGGCTTTTTCGTGATACTGATCGCGTGGGTTAATCAGAGCAATCAAGTAAACCGCGTCCATGAAAATAGATCGTATCATCTTTTTGGCGACCCATACAGGTAATGATCGTGATTTAGCGCCCCGTCTGTTGGTAATTTCTCGAGTTCTTCTGCGGGTACTTCTTTTTCAATGCTGGCAGCAAATTCTAGAAGAAATTCGGCAACACTTTGTTTTTTGTCATTTGTGGGTTGAGTTGGTGTTGACATGGTTGCATTGTAGCGTTGTCAACAAGAATTGCAACTCGAGCTTCACAATTTCACTTCAAACGTCTTCCCACCCTTTTGATCCTCGAGTTTCAAACTGACCTTGTACCCCAGCGCTTGGGCGTACTGCACCAAACTGCTGAATGCCGTTTCGGGTTTTGGATGTTCTAACGCTACAATTCTCGAGTGGTTGTGATTCGTCTAAAACCTGATTTTGGTTTTATACTTTTGTCATGACATGGCAACAAATACGCGAACATTACCCAAACGAATGGCTGTTGATCGAAGCCACAAAAGCCAGCAGTCAACTTGGACAGCGCATTCTCGAGTCCATGACGGTACTCGATGTTTTCCCAGACGGTGCGAGTGCTTGGAAAGCTTATTCCGAAGTCCATAAAAACAACCCTAAACGCGAATTGTTTCCAGTGCATACCAGCAAAGAAAACCTCGAAATTGAGGAACACGTTTGGCTTGGCGTTCTTCAGGCACAGCAATTAACGCAGTAAGGTTTTGAAATTGACAGCACAGCTAAAAAATTGAAGGTCTTAAACCTCAAAGCCAATCTGGTTGATTTACTCACTCGAGCGTGACATCGTAACTGTCGCTTGGAATCTCGAGTTTGAAGGTTTTTGATTTCTTACCGTCAATGCTGACCTCGAGTTTGGCTTCACCTGCGGGAACGTGGGTCACGACGAAGCGCCCGAGTGCGTCTGATAAAAGCGGATCGCGTCCGAGCAAATTGACACTTACGCCAGGGATTGGTGTGCCCAGACGGTCTTTGACCACGCCGCCGATATGAAACGCGACCTCACTTGCCGAAGACTCTTGCTCGAGCAACCTGTACCGCGCCGAACGGGTCAGGACGAGTGGCGACTCGAAGCCAGTCTCGAGGTCTACTGGTACAGTTAAAACGTATAGCAACGAAGGTCGCGGCGGAGTCTCGAGGGCAGACCATAAATCCATCGGGCGCGGACCATCGTCGGGTTGAGAAACGCGTCCTTTGACTGGAAGCTCGAGTTTGAGAATATTTGCGGACAAGAATTGTTCGGGAATTGAAGGGTTTTTTAAAAGTGTCACCATCGCTCGCCACAGCAGCAAGTGTTCATCGTCGATCACGGTGCTGATGGCGCTGACCATGTAATGTAAATCAAAACGTCTGGCTGGTACGCGCCGAGTCGAACTTCCCATACCTTTGGCGTTTTTGCTCGAGATCATGTCGTAGTCGGCTTGACGCAACTCGGTGTTTTCCTCGAGATCGTACAAGAAAAAATTGAGGGTTGGCGAAACCCGAGAATTGACCCAATCTTTGGTCGGTGGGTTGAACTCAATGGCGACCTCGAGTGGGTCAATTTGACCCTTGGCGTAAAGAAGTTCTTTGATGGTGTTGTGAACGGTATCAAGCATGGGTTGTCCTGACGGGCTGATTGAATAAAAATGGTTTAAAACCAGGAACTGTCATCGGGGGTTCCGTCTCGTCCTGTTTCGACCAGGGAAACTGTGCCCGTTTCGCCTATGATTATTTTGACACCCATAGAGGTCGAATTACCATCCCAATTCCAAGTGGTCGCGTACGTCATGGATGGTTCTGCCTGATCGAGCGTGGGACCGCTTCCGATGAGATTGATGGCTAAACTATCGCCGTATCCGAGATTCATTGAAGGACCTCGGTGCATTCTGCCACCACGGAATAATTTCACGGTCAGTGTCTGCCCCTGCATTGGGAGAAACAAAGTCGGTATTTTGAGCGCATTGGGACTTAATATAATACCTTCGCTGATAAAAGAACCCATCACCTGAGAGAATTTAATCGCGCCTACCGTACCAATCATATCGGCGGTGCTGTCGCCGCTGTCAGACCAGATAAATTCTTGATCTGGTGCGGATCGTTGATGGGAGTTAAAAGCCATTTCAATTTCCATCTGAACTTGGGCTTTCACGGCATTGGCAATGGCGGTATCAACTCCGCCGCCACCGGCTGTGGCACTGCCATCTCGGGTGGTGGTGGCGGTTGTGACGGTTGTTGAACCAGTCGATGGCGCAGGGCTTCCTGGCGTTGGTGCTGGAGTTGGGCTTGGAGTTGGGGTCGTGGTGGAGGTCGTGGTGGTGGTTGATGCGGGTTCGGGAACATCTGTCGCGGACAGGTCAACACCAGGATGCGCTCGAACCCAAGCTTCAACGTAAGCATTGACCAGTTTGCACTGAATAATAAACTCGAGTTTGTGCTTGTCGGCGTCCGACATCCAAGGTTGAATCTGGACTTCCTGAACCCCGCTTTGTCCTGGGGCAATGGCACTGCCAAGCGCAGAACCCGCACCAGCCGCAGCTCCGCCGATGGTGGCGAGCGTGCCGATGGCGGTGGCGGTGGCTTCAGTGCCCGCCCAAGTCATGATGCTCGAGCCGAGGGCGGCAATTCCGGCGGGAATCAGTGGTTGAAGCACCGGTTTTTGTTGGATCGGTGACTGCGTTGCGTTTGCAGGACTTGCAGTTGACGTGGGAACTTTAATGCCTGCGGCGGCATCAGTCCCAAATTGATCGGCTTCGTGCTCGAGTTTAGGGTCTTGGTACACGGTGGCAGCCCCGCCGGTGTCGGGCGCATGAACCCGATTTTCGCGTTGTTGCACCACGTGCGTGAGTTCGTGTCCAAGCAGTTGTTGACCAGAGGAGTCTTCTGGTTTGTAGCTGCTGCCAGAAAAGTAAATGTCTTCACCGACCGTGAAAGCCTGAGCGCCAAGTTTTTCGGCTTGTCCATCTTGATGAATTTTGACGCTCGAGAAATCTTGACCAAAAGAGTCTTGCATTTTTGCCAGCGCGGTCTGATGAATCCCCTCACCGCCGTTTGATGGTTGAAAATCAAACCCGAACGATTCGGCATGTGGGTTTGAAGTGCCGAAATCGGCTTGTAACGTGGTTTGATTGTTCGCGTGCATTGATGAAGGAAACACGTTGATCGATTCAAAATTGTGCTTTGATGCCGCGCCAGGTTCGTTTTGGATTGGCTTGGTATTCTCGAACAGGTTTTGGGTTTGAGGGGCGGTTTCGGGTTTTCGTTGTTTTTCGGCGTAACGGGTTTTGTTCATGGTATCCCCTTTTAAAACTGTTTTTCTGAAGGCTCGAGTTGCTTATTTAGACCGATTTTTTTAAAGGTTTGGCTTGATCTACACTTTTTTGCAACTTAAGGATCTCCTGAAAACCAATAACTCGAGGAATGAGCCTCACTTTGCGGCGGGTTGTTCGCACACGGGTTCTGGAAGGTCTTTCCAGGCAATCGCATTTAAGCTTTGCTCGACCAGCACGATTTGCGCAGGACTTAAGGTTTTCACCAGGCTCTGCACTCCGTTTTTGCTCAGTTCGTAACGACCATCGCCGTACAAACGCGTGGCTTCAAGGTCTTTTCCAGCTTGTTTCCAGAATATCTCGAGCAGTACCGCATCGGGCTTGGGCAGTGGGCTGTCGGAGCCACTCGAATCGAGATTGTCGGAGGCGAACAGGGCTTGCAGTACGGGTCTGAGAAAATCCAGACTCGAGACATCGCAATCAATTGTTCGCCGAACGATGCCATCTTTGGTCAGCACGTGCCAAACCGAGGACGTTTGCGGTCCTTTGTGGATTTGATTGAAACGCAAGTACAGCTTCTCGAGCGCGGGAACTTTGGTGTTTGGATAACCATAAACCACCACTTGTTTGACCGTGTTTCCAAGCAAAACCCGCCAAGTCATGGTGCTGGTGTTGGCTGATGCACTGCTGGTCTTGTACTCGGTTTGCAAATGCTCAAAATCTGCCTCGAGAATCGCGGCTTTGAGTTCTTGCAATTCGGGTTTGGTAAAGGTGAACACTGGACGCCATTTTAGGTCTAAGGATTTACGACTGGTTTTGCCGTCGTAACCAACAATGATCTCAAAATCGCTCAAAAATTCATAACGACCATCGTCAAACACCCTCGAGCCTTCGGGTGAACCTTGGGCTGGTTGCAGCATGACCTCAAGAATAAGGTCTGTCGCGCTTGAAAAAGCCGTTTGGCTGGTGGGTTGTGTCATGATGGCGTTAACTCCTGTTCTTGAAAGCGGTAATGCGTTGACAATGAACATTAAACTTATGGCAAGATACACGAAATAATTTGTCGCGCTTGATGTTTGCCCTAAAACCTTGGCGTGGGTCATGACCGACTCCTTTGCATATCAGGGCGTTGTTGTGGGGGCAGGAGTTACCCCTGGAGTGGGTGTTGGTGCGGGTGTGCCAGTGCTTGGCACAGTTGGACGAGCGGTGGCGGCTCCAAGCGCCCATTCGTTGACGCTGGTGATTTGTTGTAGCGCCGCATGAAAGGTCGAGTAATGCTGAGGTTGTACGGTGTTGCCAAGGGACATGATGTTGTCGTTGTTTTCATGTACCGCTCCAGGCAAGGGGTTGCCTGAAGCATCGGTCATGCCTTTGGTCAAACCATCGTGGCTGGTTGCCGTGCCTGCCGCCGCCCCTGTGCCCTGAATCATGCTGCCTGATCCTGTGGCGTATTCATCACCCAAACCAAAAGCGTGACCCATTTCATGCGCTCCGATAACCTGGGATGCTCCACTGTCGACAATCAAATCGACGCGGCGTTGGCGGCGTTGAGTGATGTCGTCGTCTGAGGTGTTAGAGCCTGCAACTTCGCCTTGCGGATCAGTGACGACCGCACCAGTGACATTGGTAAATCCGAGGGTGGTCAATTCGGCTTGGACGCTGTTGGCACGGCGCTGTGCCAACTCCTTGTTGTAATTGGCTGTACCAGAGGCACTGGTGTGTGCCTCGAGTTTCAGGGCGATGGAACGGCTGCCGGCTGTACCCGGAGCACCCTGGAAGGTTGCCACCCAACGGGTCAGTCTGCCTCTTGCCGCCGCGTCCACGTCGGCACTGTTGTGATCAAAGTTGACCGAGTTTCTGAGGAGGTTGTCATGTCTGGGAGCGAAATCGTTGCTCGAGACGACCATTTGACCATCAAAAGAGTTGGTTGAATTTTGGTTGTTGACAAATGCTGAACCTGTTTCGGGTCCTTTGTCGGTCACTGTGCCGTCTGGGTTGGTAACGTTATGAACGGCGGCATCGTTGTGACTGGCGAGGTTTTCGCCCAATGGCATTTTGATTGCATCGACCGACAGATGGTCGTTGCCCGCCCGAGCGCCTTCATGGGTTTGGACATCCACGGAAATTTGAGCGCCGATCCATTCAAATTGTGCTTTGTTGATATGAAATTGATGTTTGCCGCCCCAGGCTGTTTCGACGGTGCTTTCCATGTTGGTCATCCAGGCTGCCTTTTCGGTCGTGCTCCATTGATATCTTGCCATCATGGCGGCACGTTGGGCTGGAGACAAACTTGGGTTGCTGGCGGCGTTGGCAAGGCTTTGCAAATGCGCATTGGCAGGTGTGACGCTGCCGCCGCTCGAGCTGATCGCATCTTGAAAGTTGATCGCGGCACGAATGACCACGTTCATGACGCCAGTAGCCGAATCGTACGATGCCGAGAATGCGCCACCGTTCGGTTGAACTTCGGTTGGTCCAAAAAGCCCATGTCTGAAAAACGTATCGGCGTCGGCAAGGTTTTGCTCGAATGTACCACCTGCGGCTGGCGCTGGCATGGTCGTTGGGGTCACGGCAGGTGCAGGGGCAGGTGTTGGCGTATCGCGTTGCAACACCATGCCGTTTGCGGGCGTGCGTTGAACTGCCATTCCCGCCGACCCGCCAACAGTCACCTGCCCACCTCGAGTGACCGTATCTGCCGCGCTCGAGGCTTCTTGCTCAAACGAATCTCCAGGTCGGCTGATCGCCACCCCGCCGCCGCTGCTCGTTCCAGAGACACTGCCCCTGGATTGCTGAATCGTGTGGGTTAGTTCGTGCGCCAGCAAATGCCGACCCTCATTTGAACTGGGTTTGTACTCGCCCTCACGAAAGTAGACGTCCTGCCCCGTGGTGAAGGCTCGAGCGCCTACCGATTTTGAGAGTTCATCGGCGCGACCATCGGCATGAATTTTGACGTTCTCGAAACTGTGCCCAAATTTTGGTTCTAAGTATTCTCGAGCGCCGCCGTCCAAGCTTTGTCCAGAACCAGAATTTGAGAGCGCCTCAGACAGTTGTTGCGGGTTTGTCGTGCCAAGCACCGCCGAATCGGTGGTATTGCTCTGGGCAACCTCTCGAGCGAACGTAACGTCCGAATTGTCATCCGATTTACGCCCAATTTGGTGTTTCTCTGCTGCCATAAAAAAACCTCCTCTCGAGAATCAAAATCAGGAAATAGAACCACTGAGCGTGTACCGACCACCGCCGCCGCCCGTCATCCTGCCCGAAGCATCGGTGAACGGAAAAATCCAGGACATGGTGGCGGGTGCTGAAGGACCAAACCAGTTGCGGTTGATCAGTTCAAACTCGAGGTTGGTGCTGGCGGTGATTGAGATTGGATCGATCACATCGCACAATTGAAACGTGACACTGCCCGAACCACGGTCATTGATTTCGCCCAAGACATGATGCTGGCTTCCTTGCACGACCAACTCGAGGTCATCAGTACCAACCCAGGCATCGGTGCTGCCAACGGCAATGCTGACGCTGACGGTTGGATTTTTGCGCCGCAGGGCTTCGACAATATTTTGGTACGCGGTTTGGTCGTTGGTTTTGGCAGCCAGCAAGTGATCCAGAAGCACACGGTTGCTGGCGGTCATGGCGGTTTCGATGGTGCTGAACGCCAACCATTCTTGCGCCGCCTGCACCGCAATTGGTCCGTCCAATGTGCTTGGTCCGACGTCCGAAGAACCACCAGTTACAATGCCGCCGCGTCCCGCGCCAGCCGCGTCAATCGTGACCTCCCACGGCACTTCCCAGTGACTCGAGGTCAAATGCACCACTTGTTCGTCGCGTTTGGCAGACAGCGCGGTCATAAATTGATCCGAACCTCGAGTTTCGGTCAGTTGTCCCGCGCCCACCGTGGCTGGGAGTTCAAACGAGGGTCTGTCCAGAAAATTAACCGTTGCCGTGCGACTTGAATCGCTGACACTGCTGGGTCTGGAGTACCACGGCGCTTCGACATCGGCTCGGACGCTACCATCGGGATTGGATTGCCACTGGGCATCGCGGACTTCGCCCACGGTTGAGCGTTGTTCGGCAATGATTTCACCGTCTGGGATTCCGCCTCGGCGGTAAATGCCAGTGCGTTCCGAACCCAACAGCGTTTGGGTTGGTCCAACTTTAATGATTTCACCAGCGTCCAACTGAACGTCGCTGTGCAGCGTGGCGGTGGCGGCAAAACTGACGTTGGGCGATTCAATGTTGACTTTGGCATGGGCAATCGGTGTCGCCGTGACATTGCCACTTAAGACCGGTTGCGCATCCGAGACATCAAACATGCTGGCGTTTAAAGTATGCGGAATGCTGCCGGGTGCTGCGGGTGCTGTGGTCGTCGGCGCTCCTGGAGCGGCGGTGGTTGGCGGTGGTGCGGCAGCCGTTGGTATTTCACGCTGCAAAACCATGCGCTGTACGGCAGTGCCACCCGAGCCAGTCACCGCAACCTGCTCACCTCGAGTGACCGTATCCGCAACACTCGAGGCTTCTTGTTCAAACGCATCGTTCGGGTCACTGATCGCCAGCCCATCACCGATGCTTGTTCCAGAAACCGTCCCTCGAGATTGCTGGATGGTATGCGTCAACTCGTGCGCCAATAGGTGCAAGCCGTCGGCAGATTGGGGCTGATACTCACCCTGTTTAAAGAACACGTCCTGCCCAGTCGTGAACGCTCGAGCGTTCACCGCTTTGGACATTTGATCCGCATGACCATCCGCATGAATTTTCACGTTGGCAAAATCGTGCCCAAACTTCGGCTCGAGGTAATCGCGGGTGCTGCCCTCCAAACTCTGCCCAGTGCCAGCCGTCTCGAGCGATGCCGCAATGTTCTGCCCCGCGTCGCTGGTCGCCTCGCGTTGAATGACCTCATTGCTTGGCGCGGCAACAGTTGGCGTAAACAACGGACGCGCCTCGTGTTCGACTCTGCGATTTTGACGGGCTTGATGGTTTGGCATGGTTAAATCCAACCTGCGGTTTCGGATTCGGTCAGTTGCTTCTCGAGTTTGCTGTACTCGCTTTGGGCGGCGTGCAAAATATGTTTCATCTGAATGGCTTCGCCCGCGTCGGCGGCAATGAAGGCGGCGTTTAGGGCGGTGTTGCGAATGTTGCCGCCCGCAATGTGCAACTGCCCAAGTTTGGCAAAGTCCAGGTTTTGGGTCGGCGCAATTTTGGGGAATGAACGCCGCCAGATTTCGCTGCGCTGCTCGAGGTCGGGAAATGGAAATTGCACGACAAAACGAATGCGCCGCATGAAAGCGGTGTCGATGGCGCTCTTGAGGTTGGTGGTCAGAACTGCCAGCCCCCTGTAAGATTCCATGCGTTGCAGCAAGTAACTGACTTCAATGTTGGCGTAACGGTCATGGCTGTCTTTAACATCAGAGCGCTTGCCAAAAATTGCGTCTGCCTCATCGAACAACAGGATTGCGCCACCCTCTTCGGCGGCGTCAAAAATTCGGCGCAAGTTCTTTTCGGTTTCGCCAATGTATTTTGACACCACCGTCGATAAATCAATGCGGTACAAATCCAAGCGTAATTCTTTAGCAATGACCTCGGCAGCCATGGTCTTGCCCGTGCCGCTCGTGCCAGCGAACAACGCACTGATGCCCAAACCCCTGCTGCCCTGCTTGCCAAAGCCCCAAGTCTCGTAAACCTTCAAGCGTTGCCGCACGTGGGCGCTGATGTCACGTAAGACCAAACCCTGCGCTTCGGGCAGCACCAAATCCTCCCAGGAGGCTTGAGTCTCGAGCCTCTGCGCCAAATCGTCTAGGCGTTGCCGCGCCTGGCTTCTCGAGGCTTCCCAGAGCGTTCCAGGGACATCGCTGGCTGGGTGTTGCTCGAGTAAGCGTAACGCTTCACTAGAAGCATTTTTGATCGCGCTGGGATTCATATTAAATTGCCCGATCAAATGGTCAAGTTCCATGCCAAATTCGGGAATTGCAGTCCCGAGCGCCGCATTCCAAACTTGGCGCTGCTCGAGGGTGCTGGGTTTTCTGACCTCGAGCGTGATGTTGCTGCGTTCGCCAAGTCTTTGACGCTCGAGACTGCTGATAAAAAGCGGTCCAACGAATTTGGCAATAAACGCGTGCAAGGCATTCATTTTGTTGTGATCGCCCGAATCCAAATTTTCGCAATCCAGCACCAATGCCATCGACCCCAGAATCACCTCGCGGCGCAACAACAAGGTCAGCGTCTCGAGTTCGTTGGGATTGTTGGGAATCAAATTAGCGTTTAAACTGTACAGTTCACGGTTGAACGCTTTGGCGACACTGAAGGCAATGCCACGTTTGCAAGCCGCATCCGTGCCGCAAAGTTGAATCACCGCCGTGGTTTGTTTTGCTCTCGACCACGCGCCGATGATGGTCTCAGTCAAATCCTGATGGCTTTGCACCAATTCGCTGGGTTCACGGAGCGGCTCGAGAATGACCGCCAGACGCGAGTCAAGATGATTGACGCCAGCCAAATGATGCAAAATTCGTTCGTCAATTCTTAAACTGCTCGAGGTCAGGGCATTGCCCGCACCCAATTCGATCAATTTCCAACGGCGCAACGGTGCGACAGGCGAGAGCGCACTCCAATGCGCGTCGGGCAGTGCCGCCAGCGCCATGCCGAGCGTCGGAAAAGCCCGTTGCGGATCAAGGTTAGCCGCCGCGCACAAATTCGAGAATTTGCCGTCCAAATCCATGCCCGCGCAGAGCAAAATAATGTTGCGCTCGAAGCTCGAGAGTCCAAAAGTTTGGCACAATGTCTCGAGGGCGGACGCCTCAAAAAAGTAGGGTTCGGGCGCAATATTCTCAATGTTTGGAACTTCGCCGCGTTGTTTGGCAATAAAGACCGTCAACGCCTCACGGATGGCAACCAAAGCACTCGAGAGATGCCGTTGATTGGCTTCAAACCAATCGACTCGAGCCTCTTTAACCGCAGCGGTCATGCGCGTTCCTTGACCTTGCTTAGTGCGACATTTGTGCCAGTCCGAACTGGCACAGTCGAAAGTTTATAGGTCAGCGACGGACGATAGCGTGCCTGCAACGACGACCAAAGCTTCGAGGTTTCCTCGGCATTCAGAAACTGCGGCGTGAGCGTGACCTGCGCAACGCTTTCTGCCAAATCCGAATTTGCCAGTGCTGCCAGCGCGGGTTGCACCACACGCCCGCCCTTGCTGCTGGAAACATTGGTCAGCGCCTTCTTCATCAACTCGCTCGAGAGTACAGGATGCTCGAACAACATTTGCAGCGCGTAACCCAACAAGATCTCGGATTGAAAATCCTGAGCGCCATACGCCGTAAACAAATAATGTAACTCGAGCGACAAGCCAGGCACTTTGTCACGGTCAAGATTAGACCTTAAACCCGTACTCGGCGTGACCTGATACAAAAACACGTTCAACTGCGGTTTTTCATCGTTGCCAGTAGCAATTCGGTCAGGCGAAACCGCCGTAATGATCGCATCGCCGCCAATGCTGCTCGAAATGCCCCGAGCCACCAAGCCATTCTCGAGCAGGTTTTTTAAGACGGCTGTCACAGAAGCGATTGTTAGATGGCTACTCATGAAACCTCAAATCAATTCGTGAATTCCAGGCAGATTTCTCGAGAAAAAACCAAGCTCGAGAAACCAGATTGAATGAGAGTATGCTATCACCGACTCAAAAAAATTCATTCAGACAACACGCTTTTCTTGTACCAGACAGTAAAAACCAAGAATGAATGAAATTGTGCTCGAGATTTAAATTTAAGTTAAAATCAAGCCTTGCCCAACGTTATAAAGTGTGGCGTTCATCATTTTATCGCTGAACAAGCTATGATTTAAGTTACAACCATTCAGGAGGAATGACCATGACCAAAAAAATCATTGGAATCGCATTGTTGGCACTTTGCTTCGCAGCTTGCGCCCCAGGCAACAACGTCTCGCAAGCCAAACCCACCCAAGTCATCGTGCTGCAATCAGTCGGCGTGCTCTCAACGGGTGTCAGCAGCAAAGTTGGCGGCATCGCCCGTATTAAAGAACTGAGCAACGGCTCAACCATCATCGAGGTTGAAATCACCAACCTGCCACCCGAGAAGCGCTCCGCAGGTTACATCCGCGTGGGTTCGTGTTCTAACCCTGGCGGGATTGCCGCAACCTTAAACGAGATCACCGCCGACAAAGTAGGTACAGGAATCTCGAGCACCAGTGTGGACACCTCGAAAATTCCGGTCAGTGCGTACATCAGCTTTCATCAACGCGGCGAGAAAGACACGGGCGGTGTGGGTGGAAGTGTGACCTGCGGGAATTTGTAAAACGCGAATCTCGAGAGTTGCTTTTTAGATGTGGCAGATTTCTTCTGCCACCCTCATCCCCAACCCTTCTTAATTCCAAGACGCACCCTCTTGACCCCAAAGACGCGCTTCGGAATAAACAACAATTCAGAACATCAATGTCCTAAAATCTTGTCACAAATTTCAGTCCACGCTCGAGCTTCATCAGGGTTGGGTTTGTCGGCTTCTGAACGTCGTTGAATTTCAGTTTTTTGAGCCGCACTGATTGGAAATTCATTGTTTCTCGAGCCTTCTCGAATACGCCAATTGGCGTGGCATAAAAGAGAAGCATGAACATAAAATTCGTGCTCCTCTCGAGAATCTATGTTTACTTCAAAATGCAAGGGTTGGGTTTGCTCGAACCTTGCCGCCAACCGCACCATTCGTTGCTGCGGTTTTGTCGCCCAACAAATTGGATGGCTTCACTGTCCGAGAGCGCGAAACTGAAATCGCCTGCCGTGTTCAGTTTGGTGTTTGACCACGTTCCAGTTAGAACAATTTTGCCCCGTTGAAAGCTGACCCTGCCGTTTAACGTGCCGTCGCAGAATTTTCCGATCACGTCGTTGTTGGTTCGGGTCAGGTTGATGGTGCAACTGACACCGTTGATGCTGGCGTTCCATTGTCCGGAATAACTGCATCCAGGGTTGAAGTAAACGCCTGGTTTTGCACCGCACCATTGCAGGTGTGTGTCGCCCCTGCCGTTAAAGGTTCTGAAATCGTCGCTAAAGGTCCATTCAAAATTTTGTTTTGCGCCGCCCGCCGTGTACGTCCCCGACAACACTTGACCCTCGAGTATGGCGCTAATGCTGCCATTGCTGCCGTCGCTGCTGGTGAATGTTCCAGTCACGCTCGAGCCGATATGCTTGAGGTTAAGCACGCCAAAGTTGTGATACCAACGTCCGTTCAGGACGCCCGCAACCAATGGCACTTTGACCGTAATTTTCACAGTGCTGCTCGAGGTTTTACCGTCTTTACTGGTAGCAGTCAGGGTGTAAGTGATGTCAGATTCTGGTTTTAAGACTTGCCTGCCCGCGCCTTTAACCGCACCGATAGGCTCGAGTTGGACGCTGCTGGCATTGGCGGTTTTCCAGGTCAGGGCGATACTTTCGCCTTTGTTGATGGTTGTTTTGTTGGCTTTTAAGGAGGCAAACGCGGCGGGTATTACGGTGGCGGTTGCCCCTGCGGTGACGTTGACGGTGACTTCGCTGGCGGTTTCAATCCCGTCGCTGTTGGTGGCGCTCAGGGTGTAGGTAGTGGTGACTTTTGGACTGACGGGACGTTGCCCACTCAATGAAACTTTTCCGATTGGCTCGAGCCTGACGCTTTTGGCGTTCTGGGTTTTCCAGGTCAGGTTGATGCTTTCGCCCGCTTTGATGGTGGTTTTATCGGCTTGGATGCTGGCGGTGGCTTCTGGGGCGGCTGGTTTAACTGGTGTGGTCGGTGTGGTTGGTGTGGTCGGTACATCTGGGTTTGTTGGTGTAGTTGGGGTTGTGGGGAAATCTGGGGTTGTTGGTGTGGTCGGAGTTGTGGGGAAATCTGGGGTTGTTGGCGTAGTTGCGATGGGTTCAACCACTTTGACCCGAATGGTGCGCGAGTCTTTGCCGGCAGGGTTTTCGGCGCTCAGGGTGTAATCGGTGTCCACTTCTGGCGCGGCGATTTCGACAATGTCTTGTTCGTCCACTTTGCCGTAAGGCTCCAAATTGGTGACCACCGAATTTGGGGCTTTGATATAAACTGTTATTTTCAGGTCTTTGCCTCGAATCACTTTGGTTGGTGTGATGCTAAAGCCGGTAATTTTTGGTTTTTGATAGTTCACGCCAAGCTTAATCGGGATGCTGATGCGTTCGTTTTTGTTGACGGCGACCAGGGTGTAAGTTCGGTTCACGGTTGGTTTGTCGGTGATCCGTCCCTCGAGCGCCTGCGCCCCAAAGGGTTCGATGGTGACTTTCTCGGCGTTTTTGACCTTCCAGCGAATGGTGACTGGCGTGCCTTTAATCAGTTTTGGTGGACTGACGGTAAACTCGAGCACTTCGGGTTTCAAGGCTTTGGGTGTTAATTGCAATTCTTTTTCGACGCGGCTGCCAAAATTCCCTTTGGCAATTAAAGTCATCTTGACGGGTTCCAGGCTTTTAAAGCCTTTCTCGAGCATGAAGGTTTTGCTACCAGCAGGGATTTTGATGGTCTCTAATTGGTCGCTGCGGCGAAGCTCGAGGTTGTTGCTGCTGGATTCAAAATTGAAACTGACGGGTTGCTCGAGGAACGGTTTGTCGGTGCTGGCGATGAAGGTGGTGATGGTTGGCGGGCGGGTTAACCAGAAGATCAGGAATGCCAGCAGTGCCAAAATAGCCATCGGCAACCACATCGGCATCAGCGCAAGGTGGGTCAGTTGGGCTTTGACAGGCATTGGGTCTGCGCCTGGTGGCGCCGCTTGGTCTTCTGGAAATGGCAATGCGTTGCTCGAAGCTCTGCCGATGCCGCCGGTCAGAATGCCCAAGCCAGCTTTGGCAGCACCGCCTTGGGCGTCTTTAAACGCCTTTTGCGCGGCTTGGCGCTGCATTCCGGCGGCATCGTTGCCAACTCGGGTGGCGGCATTTTTGGCGATTCGTCCAAGGTCGATGCCTTTACCCGAAACCACGGCGTCTTCGACGGCGTTCATGGCTTGTTCGGCAATATTGCCGACTGTTGCCCCAGCTCGTTTGGTAGCCTCGTCCTTGGCGTTCACCAGCATTTCTTTGGCATTCAAACCCATTTTATTTTCGGGTTGGGTGCTGTCTGGTAGGTTTTTTTGGCTGTTGGTCGCTCGAGCCGCAAGGCTAAAAGGTCGTTGTTGGGCTGCGCCCAGAATCCTCAGTGGGGCGGTAGTTCTTAAGATCACATCGCGGCTTTGCCCTGGCTCGAGAGCGACCACGGGTTCGGAGAAATGAAATTTCAAACGGGGTTCTTCCTCTTCGGTTTGCAGGTAATAATCCAGGGCGGTATTGCCCTGATTTTTCAGGGTCGCCACAAACTGGGTGCTTCGTCTGACGGTGCGTTTATTGGGTTTTAAACTCAAGCTGCTCATGGCAAACGGCAGTACGGTCAGTGCCACTTTTGAAGTTGCCAGGGCTTCAGGAAATTCTCTCGAGTGGGCGCGAATGGTCACGCTTCTGATTCCACTACTTGCTTCGCTCGAGCGCGGTACAACAATCGATAACGCGACTGGTGCTTGCGAACCAGGGTTGAGCTGAACTGGGTTTTCGGGACCATGCAACCAAGTCGCAGGGATGCCGTCGGCGGTGAAAGTAAAGTGATCGACGATGCGTCCCATGTTGCCCACGGTCACGCGCAAGACACCGACCTGCCCTGGGGCAATGGTCAGTTTGTCTTCGTTTAAAACCAGTCCAATCACGTTTTTGGCGCTGGCGGCGGTGGGTGCATCAAGGCGTAACCAGAACGGTCCAACGTGTAAAATGCTGCGGTATGCCCAAGCGGTGGGTTTTTGAACATTGAGCTTTTGTCCGTCCATCATCGTGCCGTTGCTCGAACCGAGGTCAGTCACGACAATACGTTGCGCTTGGGTGTCTATCCGTAGGTGGTATCTCGAGACCATTTCTGAGTCAAGCTGTACGTCATTTTGGTCGGTGCGCCCAAAGCGTAAACCCTCACTTGGCACGGTTAAAACTTTGATAATCCGCCCCGATTGATCTGCCAGGGTAATCCGTGTGGACTCGGAAGTGTCTGGCAGCGCGGCAATGTTTGGCGGTTTGGGTTCGCTGCCGACATTGGGCAAGACCAACGTCGGCGTTGGTCCTTGGGGTTCGATGCGCTCGAGAATGCCTTGCAGCGCGTCGCGGACCTCAATGGTGCTGGCGTAACGGTCATTTGGGTTTTTGCCCAGCAGCCGCATAATCAGCCCCTCGAGTTCCTCAGGAATCTCGGGACGGATTTCTCTTGGGGATCGCGGCGCGGAGTACAAGTGTTTGATCGCGGCTTCGCCCAGGTTTTTAACTTCAAACGGCAGAACGGTGGTTAGGGTTTCGTAAATCACAATGCCCAGCGAGTACAAGTCCGAGGCGGCGGTCAGCGCCAAACCTTGGCATTGTTCTGGTGACATGTAGGCTGGCGAGCCGATCACCAAGTCATCAAAGGACATGGCGCGGTCAGCACTCAATTTGGAAAGCCCAAAATCGCCAACCTTAAGGTTATACGCCCTCGAGCCTGTGCCCGATTGCGAGTTGACCAGCATGTTCTCTGGGTTGATATCGCCGTGAATAACATTGTTTTTATGCGCATAAGAGAGCGCATCGGCGGCTTGGTACATCAAGCCCAAAGCGACGGGCAACTCGAGCAGGGTGTTGGCACGGGTGTTGCGTTGCAGCAGGGTGGACAGTGACCCACCAGAAATAAATTCCATCACCAAGAAAACATTGTCGTTCTCTTCGCCAATTTCAAACACTTCGACGATGTGTGGGTGTTTTAACGCCCCAAGTTGACGAATTTTACCGACAAATTCTTGTCTTAAATTGCCGACCAAACCGTTGGATTGTAAAACTTTAATCGCTACTGGGCGCGAGTTTAGGGTATCGACACCCCTGAACATTTGTCCTGTGCTGCCAGTCCGAAGTTCACCCTCGAGTCGGTAATGACCTAATGTTTTGCCCACCAAATCGTTCATTTTCTACCCCTTGTTGCAGTGCTTATCAATTGCAGTGCTTACCAACTGACTGTGAAAGGTTCAAGCGCAAGGTTTTTGTTTTCAGTTTAGCAGTCTTGCCCGTTTAGATGTTTGGAGACGGTCTGACATTCCTCGAGTGATCGGTATTGAGTGCCGTATTTGAATTTGTTCGAGTTTATAAAGTGAATCAATTCAAGTCGGCTCGGGTTTTTAATTCCTGGTTCTATCTTATGCGTTGCACGTATAAAATTGGTTTAACAAAACGAAAATGCTGTCTGTATCAAGGTTTTTTGCCTCCAATTCAGCCCAGTTTAATTGGAGGCGTGTTTCAAAGCCTAAATTTTAACGAACCCAAATTTACGCGTTCCCAACGAAATAAGTTTGACATTTTGAGGCGTTGTTTGTGATCTCGTGTAAACTCGTGCCTGTAGGGAAATAGTTTCGCATTCTAAATGGTTGTTCGGCAACCTTTGGTGTTGCCATTGTTTTGTGAGCCAAAAAATTGACGACTGCTCGATTTGGGCTTTCAATACTTAGCTATTGCTTCAGGTCATGAAACGCTATTTCTTCAGGTCATGAAACACTATTTCTTCAGGTCAGAGCTGTAACCTCGAGTCAAAAGTGGTTAGACTTTTATATCCAAATTTGTATTTTAAATTCATGCAGGAAAGAGAGAAAGGAGTCGTATGCCCGAGTATTTATCCCCAGGAATTTACGTTGAAGAGGTCAATGCAGGTCCGCGCCCCATCGAGGGTGTTGGCACGGCAATGGCAGCATTCGTTGGGTTCGCCCCAGGAGGTCCTGCCAACAAACCCATGCTGGTTACAAGCTGGTCGCAGTACGTCGAAACCTTCGGCACGCTCGAGGAAGGTGGCAAGCGCAACCCATATATGAGCGGTTCGTATTTGGCGCACTCCATTTACGGCTATTTCAACAATGGCGGCACGCGTTGTTATGTCACGCGGGTCGTGCCAACCAGCGGTAAAAAAGATGAGGCGGCAGCCAGCGCACAATTGCCGAGCCGTGCCTCAAAAGCCATTCCAAGCCTGACGATTTCTGCCAAAGGTTCAGCCTCGAGTGATATTCAAGTCGAAGTCACCCGACCACCAACCGAAGACAGCGATGATGGTGCGTTTACTTTAAAAATCAAAATGGGTGGCAGCGAAGAAACCTTTGACAATGTGATTCTGGGTAAAGGCGGTAAGGGAGCAAAATCCAAACCCCTCGCCGAAGCGATTGCCACCAGCCAGATCATCACCATCGTCGAAGAAAAAACCGCCGGCAGCCTCGCCGAACGCGCCCCAGAAGTGGGCACATACGTTATTAAAGCCAACCAAATGACCGCCATGCCAATGGTGCAGTCCAGCCATTTCGTCGGTGATGTCTCAGACCGTTCTGGTTTGGAAGGACTCGAGGTCGCCGAAGATGTGACCATGCTCTGCGCCCCAGACCTAATGGCAGCATACCAGCAAGGTATGATCGATAAAGACGGCGTCAAAGCCGTGCAACTTGCCATGATGAACCACTGCGAACGTGTCGGTGGACGCATGGCGATTCTTGATCCGCTGCCAGATTTGTTACCACAAGACGTTAAAAAATGGCGCGAACGCGAATCCAATTTTGATTCCAAAGCTGCCGCGCTGTACTACCCTTGGGTTAAAGTGGATGATCCATTGACCGGACGCCCCATCGCCATTCCGCCAAGCGGTCACATGGCAGGCGTCTGGGCAAGAACCGATGCCGAGCGCGGCGTCTGGAAAGCCCCAGCCAACGAAATCGCCCGTGGTGTGCTCGAGCCTGTGATTCAGGTGACCAAAGGTGAGCAAGATACCCTCAATCCAAGTGGTATCAACTGCATTCGCAGCTTTACTGGCATGGGCGTGCGCGTTTGGGGCGCACGTACCCTCTCGAGCGACCCGCAATGGCGTTACATCAACGTCCGTCGTTTGTTCAATTACGTCGAAAAATCAATCGAACGCGGTACGCAATGGGTCGTGTTTGAACCCAACGATCTGAATACTTGGGAACGCCTCAAGCGCGACATTCGCGCTTTCCTGACCGGTACGTGGCGCGACGGCGCACTCTTCGGCACCACCACCGCCCAAGCGTTTTTTGTCAAATGCGACGCCGAACTGAACCCTCAAGACGTTCGTGATCGTGGGCAACTGGTGGTCGAAATTGGTATTGCGCCAGTCAAACCAGCCGAGTTTGTGATTTACCGCTTCCAGCAATACTCTGAAAGCACCAACGTCTAATCGGCAATCCATTCGGATTAAGACAAACTCGAGCAACAATTCAATCGCAATTTTGAAAGGAGTAGTTTATGGCGGACACCGCAAAAGATCCAATCAATGCAGCAATGTTTGGTGTTGATTTTGGTGGAGGACGAGAAGGTTGGTTTCAGAGCGTCTCGGGTGGTGGTGGCGAAGTCGAAACCATCATGACCAAAGAAGTTGGTGAAAAAGGTTTCGTGATTCAACGCGCCATTCCAGGCAATTTTAAACACACTGCTCTCGAGTTAAAACGCGGTCTGACCGACAGCATGGCGCTCTGGGATTGGTTTAAAAAAGTCGAAGAGGGCAAAATCAAAGAAGCCAGGGTAACCGGTTCGCTGGTGGCTTACGACCAAGAGCATAACGAAGTCGCCCGTTGGGAAATCAAGGAAGCTTGGCCATCTAAACTTGGTTTTCCTCAATTGGACGCCAAATCCAACGAAATCTCAGTCGAAAGCCTGACCATTCAGCACACTGGCATGACCCGCACCAAATAAGCAAACTCGAGAAGCCCCGCAACAACCGACTTTCCTCGAGAGAGAAACAGGTTTTTGTGGGGCGAATTTTCGGAATTATAAGGTATTTCATGCTGCAAACCGAATTCGATTTTTTACTGCCCAGAGGGTACATCGACCCTGAAGGCAACTTGCATCGCCAAGGCATCATGCGGCTTGCCACCGCCAGGGACGAAATTGAACCGCTGAACGACCCCAGGGTTAAAACCAACGAATTGTACTTAGGTTTGCTGATGCTGGCTCGGGTGATTACAAAACTTGGAACACTGCCAGCAGTATCAGCCGAGATCATTGAAGATTTATTCTCGAGTGATTATTCCTACCTGCAAGACATGTATTTGCGCGTGAACGACTCGGGAAACATTATCCAAACCCAGTGCCCCAATTGTGCGACCCGTTTCGCCCTTGACCTCTCGACAGCCAAACCCGAATAACCTGAGGGGATTATCCCATGCCCGAAGAAGCTTCCGCTCAAAATACAGCCTCAAAACCAAATGCCGTGGATGTCGAAACCCTGGCGCAAAAAGTCTACAAACTGATGCTCGAGGATATTAGATTGCAAAAAGCCAGAGGTCAGAACACTCGAGGGTTGGGATCAAAGCAAAGGTGAAACCCAATGGATGAAGTCTACGGCAATAACCGATTTTACGTCGAGATTGACAGCAAAAAAGAGGCTGTCTTTACCGAAGTCAGTGGCTTGTCAGTTGAAGTCACCACCGAAGATTTTAACGAAGGCGGCAACAACGAATACGTGCATAAATTTATCGGACGAAGCAAAATTGGAAACATTACCCTAAAGCAAGGCATGACCAAATCACAAGATTTTTTGAAATGGGTGATGGATGTTTCGCAAGGAAAAATTGAACGCAAAAACATTTCGGTAGTGATGTACGATCTCGAAGGCAATCCAGTTCAGCGCTGGAATTTTCTGGAAGCCGTGCCAATCAAATGGACTGGGGCGCAATACCAAGCCAGTGGTAACACATCGGCAATCGAAACCTTTGAATTTGTCCACCGTGGAATGCAGCTCGCGTCATAATTCAGAATCTAGGAAACCATGAGTAACGCCCTCGTCAATCGCATCAGACAACGCCTCGAAGCCCGCCGCGATTTTATGCGCAACGTGTTCTCGAAGCACCATGCCTTGACTTGGCGAATGACCGATGCGCCCAGTTTAAGGGCACTTGGATTGACACCAAAAAAGATTCAACCGAGCCGCCCTCGAGCCGTGCAAGTTTCTATGGAAGCCAAAGTTCAACCGCCCAATCCTCGAGCCGTCAAAATTCCTGACTTGGCTTCACAGGCGCTAACCGAGCGTTCGTTTGAAGTTGCCGAACCAGCCCTTGAAACGACGGTGACAGACTCAAGTTTTGTCGCCTCAGAACCTTCGAGCCTTGAGACTCAGGCAGACTCGAGTTTGGAGGCTCAAGCATCAACTGTTGAGGTATTGCCCGAACTCGAGGATTCAGAACAGATTGAACCAATATTTCAAGCATCACCCAAACTCGAGCCTGCGCGTGCCCGAGAAATCCTTGAACGCCGCGAGTCATCTGCGACACCAGAATTGCAAACCGGTGTTGCGTCATCCGTTCGCTCGGGTGAAACGACACCCCCTGACGTTTCACCTCGAGCGAGTACCCAAAACATTGTGCCTGAGAACGTTGCGACGCCCTGGGTTCAACTGGATGAAGTGTCAAGTTCAGCAGTTTTTGCTCCTGAAGAAACTCGAGTCTTAGAACAGAACGAGGTTGCAGCCGAATTGGCAAAATCCAATGGCGAGCAAATTATTCAAAATGCAAATAATTCAATAGTTGAACAGCAAGTGGTACAAGAACTGATACGAGCAGAAAAAAATCAGAATCCACAATTAAACCAAAACAAACTTTTAACCCCAGCTCGAGCCAACGAAATTTTGCAGCAACGCGCTGCTCAAGCAACACAACTGCCAAGCTCGAACACAAGCCAAGCACCCGATGAGGCGCAAAAAATCGTACCAGAATTACAGAGTCAACTCGAGCTAACTATTTTGCGGGAAACTGGAAACCAACGAGCACCCGCACTCGAATCCAACGAAAATGCAAGTTTGGAAAATCAAATTGAATCCGATCTTGAATCGGCGCTGGTCGCTCGAGATGCAATCGAAACGCCTCAAGTCAGTGCTGAAATCCTGATGCCCGCCGAAGAAGTTCAAACCTCGAGATTTGACCCAGCAACAGAACAAGCAACGCCACAATCAATGCCTAAAATTGAAACTCGAGAACCTGTGATAGGGGAGACTCGAGTTTTGGAATTTCAAAAATCAGACGTTACAGCTCGAGAAATCACTTCTGAAACTGCACCAACCCAGACGCCAGGAGTTATTCAACCATTGCAAGAAACAGGCGCTTTAGAAACCCCAGAAGAATTGGGAATGCTAGAAACAACACCTGAATTTGATGCTCGAGAAGCCCCCCAAGAACCCGTGACTCGAGACGCACCGCAAGAATCTATCACTTCGGACACCCGAACTGAATCTCAAGCCGAATCGGTTTCTGCTCAACCCTCAACACCCGAAAAAACCGATTGGCAACGCTCAATTCCTGGCGATTCGCAAAGTGGTGTAGTCGAAATTATTCGCGCCAAACCACCACGGAATCTGCGCTCGGAAAGACTCGAGAAACTTTCTGAGCCTCGAGATGAAGCTGCGAAACCACAAACGCCCGAAGCTCGAGTTTCACAAACTCCAGAAAATGTGGTTCAGCCCAAACAAAACCTTGCCGAGCGCATGAAAGCGTTGCAGCAGCGTTTTGGTGGAACTGAACAAACCCGTTTTGATCCAAACACCAACGCTTTTTCCCAGCGTGTTGAAGTCGATGAAACCGAGCAAACCCCAGCGCCCAAATTCCAATCGATCTCAGATGTCGCCCAGCGACTTTCAAGACGTTACTCAGAGACACCAACCACAACCTCGAGCGAACAAGAAACCGGTTCGCCAGATTTAAAAGTGGGGCAGCAACTCAACGCAACCCAAACTCGAGCCGCCAACGAATTTGTGCAACAAGGCACACAACCCGTTCAACTCCTCGAAAGTACCCGTACTTTCTTAGCGCCCTTGATTGGCTTTGACCCAAGCCTTGCCAGGGTTTTTGTGGGCGCGAGCGCCAGCGAATTCACCTCGAGCTTGAATGCGGACGGCGCGACGGTGGCAACAGACGTTTATTTGAACAACGGTTTTATTGAGCAATCAGCCGAGGGTCTGGGCTTGTTGGCACACGAGTTAACGCATGTGGGGCAAAACTTGCAACCCGATTTTGTGCCGCCAATGTTGCAAAATGCTAGCGATCAACAAGATTTCACGGGTGAATCTTTTGAGACTCAAGCCCGTGCTGTCGAAGCTCGAGTGACCAATACCGCCAGCCTGTTTGTGCCAGGAATGGCGCTCGAGGCGGCAAGTGCGCGGCAGACCAGCACCGCCCCGAGTGTGCCAAGCAACGCAACTCGTAGTACCGCTGATGTTTGGAATGGATTGCCAGCACCTTGGGAAGCCATGCCCAATTTAAATGCCAGCCCTTTGGACTTTGTAACCGTGATCGCCCCAAGTTCTGTCGGCTCGAGTGGCAGCAGCACCAGCACAGGTTTTGCGCCCGTTGCGGATGTGCAGAGTGTAAGTGCGCAGAGCGCGGGCGTGCAACTTGCGGAGTCAGACCGACCCGCTGAAAACCCTGACAATCAGCCAGCGGGGGCGGCGGGCGGTCAACCGCAGCCGCCAGCACAAGACATGGATTTGCTGGCGCAGCAAGTCTACGAAATTCTCAAACGCAGACTCTCGAGCGAACGCCGCCGAGAGGGTTAAAGCCTAAAAGCTTGAAGGAGGTCAGCCATGAGTGGAGCACCCGAAAAAGCCAGGATCACCATCTTAGAGGGTCAAGGCAAAAACAATTCCATTGATTGCATGTTCAATCCCAAGGAGTATACGATTCAACGCAGCGTCAAATGGGAACAAGGCAAAAGCAGCGGTAAAAATGTGCCACCCATGAAGTTCACCAATGGCGAACCTGCCTCGTTGCAACTCGAGTTGTACTTTGACACTTACGAAAAAACGGGTGATGACCGCGACGTGCGCAAACACACCAAGAAAATTTGGGATTTGATGATGGTGGACGACGGTTTGAAAGACAACAAAAGTAAGGTCGGACGACCTTCAAAAATACTTTTTCAATGGGGCAAGGGCGTTAATTTTGAAGCCGTGGTGCAAAGTGTTTCGCAAAATTTTACGATGTTCTTAAGCGACGGCATTCCAGTGCGGGCAAAACTGACGGTGGGCTTATTGCAATTGCGGGATTTGACCAGCCAACCGCCAACCAACCCGACCTCTCAGGGTGACGGTGGCGAGCGCATCTGGACGGTGCAACAGGGCGAAACTTTAAGTCTGATCGCGCACCGCACGCTTGGCGACACCAAAGCTTGGCGCAGCATTGCCGCCATGAACAAACTCGAGGATGTCCGTAAACTTAGTCCAGGAATGGTGCTGGTGATTCCGAATGCCTAGTGGTGCGACCCTACACTTAAGCCATTTTTACCTGTATTTTGACGGCGCTCTGGACAGCGAGATGCAGGACGATCTGCTGTCTGTGACCATTGAATCGAGCTTGCACCTTCCCGACACGGCGACGCTGGTGCTCAATGACCCGCAATTAAAATGGGTTGACCACAATAAAGTCATGCCCGGAAAACAATTAAAAATTAAAGCCGAATCGGGTGCTGGACCAGAAACTATTTTTGAAGGCGAACTGGTCGAACTCGAGCCTCATTTTGAGCCTGAAGGCATGAAATTGACCGTTCGGGCGTTTGATAAAATGCACCGTTTAACCCGAGGGCGTTTTGTCAAATCTTATGTGGATGTCAAAGATTCTGACATCATGAAAAAAATTATTGGCGATGCCGGTTTGCAGGCGCAAGTGACAGAAACCAGCGTGATTCACAAGCATGTTTTGCAAGCCAATCAAAGTAATTTTGAATTTTTGCGTGATCGTGCGGCGGCGCTCGGCTACTTTATGTATGCCGAAGGCGATAAAATTCATTGCGAGCCGCCACCCTCGGCGGGCGTTGCCGTCGAATTGCAGTGGCATCAAAACCTCAGCGATTTCCGTCCGCGCCTCAGTACCGTTGGTATGGTCAGTGAAGTCAATGTGCGTGGTTGGGACCCAAAAAACAAACAAGTCATCACCGCCATGCAAAATCAAGGGCAGGGCGCACCAAAAATTGGGGTTGGTCAATCTGGCTCGCAACTCGCACGTGCAGCCCACAACATCAATGCCACATACTTGGTCAACGAGCCACTTCCCCGTGATACCGCCGCCGCAACGGTCCTTGCCAAAGCTGTTGCTGACCGTTTGATCGGGCATTTCGTCGAAGCCGACGGCACTTGCGGTGGCGATCCAAAAATATTGGCGGGACAAAAAGTGAAAATCTCGAGGGTTGGAACTCGGTTCTCGGGCGAATATTTTATCACCTCGGCAACCCATATTTTTCAACAGGCTCTGGGTTACATCACACGTTTTAGCGTCAGTGGTCAGAACCCAAGTTCGTTACTTTCGAGCCTTGGAAACCGCCACGAATACCGCGCCGTGCCAAGTATCACGGTGGCGCTGGTGACCGATAATCAAGACCCTGAAAATATGAACCGCGTGAAATTGAAATACCCCACATTTTCGGATAACGACTCGAGTTACTGGGCGAGGATTGCCACGCCCGATGCTGGCAAAGAACGTGGTTTTCAATTTCTACCTGAAGTCAACGACGAAGTCCTGGTCGCTTTCGAGCAGGGCGACATCAATCAACCCTATGTGATCGGTAGCCTTTGGAATGGTCAAGACACGCCGCCGCAACCCGCCAGCGACGCCAAAGACAAACGCATGATCAAGTCGCGTTCGGGGCATGTGATTATTCTTGACGACACAAGCGGCGCGGAGAAAATCATCATCAAAGACAAAACGGGCAGTAACGTGGTGCAAATCGACTCGAGCAGCAACGAAATGAAAATCAGCATGGAGGGCGAAACCAAAATTATTGCCAAAGGTAAAATCAGTTTGGAATCTGACCAGGAAGTCACAATTAGAGGACAGATGGGTGTCAAAATTGAAGGAATGCAAGTGGACATCAAAGGCAGCGCAGGCTTAAAAATGGACGGTGGTGCAATGTCAGAACTCAAAGGCGGCATCGTCAAGATCAACTAATCAAGCTCGAGTTTTAAATGCTCGAGAGACAGGATATTTTATGCCTTTTGCCGCAAGACTGACAGACATGACAGTGACGGGCGACCTGATTACCGCGCCAGGTGCGCCCACCGTCATCATCGGCGGGATGCCTGCCGCCTGTGTGGGCGATGCCGTTGCAGGACCCGTTTGCACGGGCGCAATCACTTTGGGCAGCATGACGGTTTTGATCGGAGGGCGTCCTGCCGCGCGAATGGGCAGCATGGTAACTGGCGTTAACACCGTCACTGGTGTTCCACTCTCGACCACGGTAGCCCCACCGTGCTGCCCTACCGTGGACATAGGAGGTTAACCATGAACGAAGATTCAATGAAAGATTTTTTAGGGGTCGGTTGGTCTTTTCCTGTTGGTGTGGACGCCAGGGGGCGCATCGGTTTGGCGCGTCATGTGACCGACATTGAGCAAGCCATTTTGATGATCTTGCAAACCCCAAAAGGGCAGCGCGTCATGCGTCCAGAGTTTGGTTGTCAAGTTCACGAACTGATTTTTGCACCCAACGACGCGAACACTTGGGGTCTGGCTTCTTATTACGTCGAAGATGCGTTGCGCTTTTGGGAACCGCGCATTGAAGTGCTCGAGGTCAACACCCGTCCCGACCCAGAGCACAATGAACGCATGGACATTGAAGTCAATTACGAAATCAAAGCCACACACGACAGGCGCTCGTTGGTGTTTCCGTTTTACCGAATTCCTGGTGAATGATAGCTCGAGGATTAAAATGTTTGAAAAGTAAAATATTTAAATTTAGAAATATAAACAGCAAAAAATAAAATCCACAATTGAACACGATCAATCGGTTTCTCTCGGGTGAACACAAGGTTCACCCCTACAACAAAAATCAGAATCATTTTCTACAATTCCTTCTCGCTCGAGGTGCGCATGTCCCTACCAACCACCAACTTGGATGACCGAAAATTTCAAGACATTGTCGATCAAGCCAAACGCTTGATCCCGCAATACTGCCCCGAATGGACGGATCACAACGTCTCTGACCCTGGCGTGGCGCTGATTGAACTGTTCGCCTGGATGACCGACATGCTCTTGTACCGTGTCAATCAAGTGCCAGACAAAATGTACGTCAAGTTCCTCGAGATGATCGGCGTCACGCTCGAGCCGCCACAAGCCGCCACAGTGCCAGTCACGTTTTACCTCTCGCAAGCGCAGACTGTACCGCTGATTTTACCCGAAGCCAGCGAGGTCGCCACGGTTCGCACTGAAACCAGCCCCGCCATCATTTTTTCCACCGAACAAGCCTTAACGATCACGCCACCCGTTTTGCTTGGCGCGTTCTCTCGAGATGCCACGCTTGGACGCGACGCGCCCTGGGTGGTGCATGAACTGAGTCAGCTTGAACTGGCGGGCAATAGCCTGCGTTTGTTCCCGTTGCAACCAAATCCCAACGATGCGTTTTACCTCTCGCTCGAGACAGACCACAGCAACCATGTCATTGCGATAATGCTCGAGTGCGAAACCGCAGGTGGCGCGGGTATTGACCCGACCAATCCACCACTGGTTTGGGAGGTTTGGCAAGGTCCTGTGCGCACCTGGCAACCTTGCGAGGTTGAATTTGATGGCACGGGTGGTTTTAACATGTCGGGCGAAGTCATTTTGCATGTGCCAGCCATGCAGCAACGCGCATTGCAGAATATTTCATCCTACTGGTTGCGGGTGCGATTGACGAGCGAACAGGCGGGCACATTGCGTTACGGCGTCTCCCCAGAAATTGAGGGCATCAAACTCGAGTCCAGGGGCGGCACTGCCAACGCCCGTCATGCCGTGACCGTGACCGACGAATACATTGGCGTCAGCGACGGCACGCCAGGTCAAAAATTTAATTTGTTGCACTCGCCGATTTTGGCTCGAGACGTAACCCGTGACGCTTTGATGGTCGAAGCGATAGGCACAGAACCCGAGGCTTGGCAAGAGATTGCCGATTTTGCTGACTCCAAACGCGGCGACAAGCACTACAGCCTTGACAGTTTAGATGGCAGCATCCGCTTTGGCGCAACCCTGCCGCAACCCGACGGCACGGTCTACACCTTCGGGCAGATTCCGTCCAAAGGCGCAACCCTGCGATTCTCGAGGTATCAATACGGTGGTGGCGTGATGGGCAACGTGCCTAAAGGGGTGCTGAGTGTCATGAAATCCAGCATTCCTTACGTCGCCAGGGTGGTCAACCGACAAGCTGCCGTCGGCGGGCGCAACCCGCAAAGTTTAGAGGATGCCAAAACCAAAGCCCCGCAAACCCTTCGTACCCGCACCCGTGCTGTCTCGAGCGACGATTACGAACATTTGGCACAGCAAGTTCCAGGGGTCGCCAGGGCGTACTGTCTCGCGCCAGGCAGTCAAACCAATCCCAAACCAGGCGATCCCAAACCAGGGCAGGTGGCGTTGATTGTGCTGCCCAGCACTGACTATGCCTCGGGGGCTATTCCAGTCGAAGCCATGACCTTATCAGCCGAAACCCGCGCCGATGTGCTGGCGCAACTCGAGGGACGTAAACTCGTCGGCACAACCCTCGAGGTTCGAGGACCTCAATTGATTTGGGTTTCGATTGAAGGCAAACTTCGTGTGCCAGAAGGTTTTGATGCCGCAATGGCAGCCCAAGTTCAATTGGAAGCCGAAAAGGCGCTCTACCGATTCTTAAACCCTTACGTTGGCGGTCCAAAAGGAACTGGTTGGGCGTTTGGACGTGATCTTCAGCAATCAGAATTGTTTGCTTTGTTGCAACGCATTCAACATGTCGAATTTGTTGAAGAACTCAAAGTTGGTGTCAGTGAAATTGGCTCGAACGAACCACCACGCCCAATTCCCAGTTTCTTGACCGTCCCTCGAGGAGTGCTGCTCTGCTCGAACTCGCACCGAATTCGGGTGACGACACGACAAGATATGGATACTTGAAGCACTTTGTAAGCTGGTTTTAAAGCCTGTGAAAGAAAATTTTATTTAGCTGGAGGGCATGATGAAAATGCCTCCAAGTTCACCCGAGGAGCGCCGTGGCAAAAGGTCAAATCATTGTTCAATACCAAGGGCAGGATGTCCACGTCAAACCCGTGGATGGTAACCTGACCATTGGGCGCATTCCAGAAAACGACCTTGCACTGGCGCTGCCAGGGGTTTCAAAACGCCATGCCGAAATTCAAGAAACCGAAACTGGTCTGGTGATTGTTGATTTAAGTTCGGATAAGGGCACGTATATTGCAGGTAACCGCCTGTTGCCAGGGCAACCGTACCCACTGCCAATCGGAACGCCGATTCAAATTGGTCCGTTTGTGCTGACCTACCAACTGCTGGGTGGTGACTCGAGTAGCACCGCACAACTCGAGTCCAAAGTGCCAGAAGTTGAGAGTGTGGTGATCGAAGCTGACCCCGTACCGTCCGTGCCGATCAAACCGCCTCGAGTCCAAGAAACCGTTCCAATGGTGGTCGGGCAGTCAAGTTATTTGCAGTACCTTCCCGCCATGTTTCACGAGCATGACTTTATAGATCGGTTCTTAAGAATTTTTGAAACCATTTGGGAACCGCTCGAGTGGCGGCAAAATTCGCTCGAGATGTACTTTGACCCGCGCACCGCCCCGACTGGAATGTTGGACTGGTTGGCGAGTTGGTTGGGTTTGCCCGTGGCATTGCATTACCCCGAGTCACGTCGTCGGGCTTTATTGCACGAGGCATTGGATTTGTACCGTTGGCGCGGCACGAATTATGGTCTGGGTAAGTTTATTGAACTCTCAACAGGTTTTCCGGCGACCATCACCAATGAACCAAACAATCCGTTTGTGATTCGAGTTAAAATCAACCCGCCACCAAATGAAACCGTGCCGCTCGATGTGCTCGAGGATGTGGTCAGAACCCATAAGCCAGCCGTAATGGGTTACGTGATTGAAGTGGTGGGACATTTGAAAAAGAAGAAAGTTTAAACTTCTTGGGTTTCAGGCTCAAAGCTGATGCCAGTATAAATTTGTTCAAGCGTCAAAGTAATTCCAAGACAAGGCAAATCGATTTCGCCTTGATTCTCGAGCGTGACTACTTCCCAGTGGTCCGAAACGCGTTTGTACAAAACCACAAAACGCCGATCTTGAGAAACCAGGGCGTAACGCTCCAAGCTTGGCAGGTTTTTATACTCATCTAGTTTTAAAGTCAAATCGGTTTTTTCGGTGGTACTTGAGAGCACTTCGGCGATAAAGCATGGATTCTCGAGAAAGTATTCGTCTGTTCCAGGGGCGCAAGAGATCGCAATGTCGGGGTAACGAATGCGTGTGCCTCGAGTTCGGATTTTGACCGATTCAAAGATCAATTCGCAATTTTTCTGCAAAGCAACTTCTGAAAGCAAAACCACAAAGCGCTGTGCGATTCGGTTGTGACGCCGCTTCTCGCCTGCCATTGCCAGAAGCTCGCCATCAACAAATTCGTGACGTACCTCTGAAAGCTTTTCAAGCTCAAGGTATTCATTGACAGAAATTTTTCTCTCGAGTGTCACGATCATAAAATCAGTATAGCGCCTTTCAATCTCGGTTTTCTCGAGTTTGGCTTCTGCGCCTTAAATCGGGTCGTTGTTGCGGTTGGTACTTCTCGCGTTTGAACGGTGCTCTGAGCTGCGCCACCTCTTCAGGTTCGAGTTCGCGCCATTCGCCAACCCGCAAATCGCCCAAATGCAAATTCGAGACTCGAGTACGTTTTAAAACGCTGACTTCCAAACCGAGAGCGCCGAACATGCGGCGCACTTGACGGTTGCGTCCCTCCCGAATCACAATGATCGCGCCACCGTCGGCTTCGCGCAGACTGTCAGGTTTTGCCAATCCATCCTCGAGATTGACGCCGCGCCGTAAAAGCTCGAGTTGGGCTTTGGTCGGGACTGGGTTAGACCAGATGCGGTATTCTTTGGGGTGCTCGTAACGCGGGTGCGTCAGTTGTAATGTCAAATCGCCGTCGGTGGTTAGCAGCAGCAAACCTTCGGAGTCGCGGTCAAGCCGTCCAATCGGGTGCAAACCAGGCACAATCGGCACAAGATGAAGCACGTTCTTGCGTCCCAATTCATCGTCGGCGGTGGTCACAATGCCGCGCGGTTTGTACAGCGCAAACGTGACATGCTCGGTCACTCGAGTCACTTCTTTTCCGTTGACCACAATGCTGTCAGTCTCGAGGGCGGATTCACCAAGTTGCGCCACGCGTCCGTTGACCCGCACCCGTCCTTGTTTGATGAGGTCTTCGGCGGCGCGTCGTGATGCCACGCCCGCTCGAGCCAAGATTTTTTGAAGGCGTTCAGGCATGAATTGATTCTAAGCTTTTGGGCGTGAATACTGAAACCCAACTTAAGATCGAGATTTTGTAGGCTGCGCCGTGCGCAGCCTACCGTTCGGCTGGATTCGGAAGCTCGAGACTGACTTTCAAACCCGACGGCTTCAGATTCTCGAGTTTGAGAATTCCGTTGTGCGCCTCGCCAATGCGTTTGACCACCGCCAAGCCAAGTCCACTGCCGCTCGAGGTTTCACTGTGAAAGAAGGCTTCGGTGGCATGCTCGAGCATGTCTTGACTTAAACCTCGCCCATTGTCTTCAACACTTAGAATCGCGTTTGAATCTCGAGACTCGAGTTTGACGGTGGCTTTTGCGCTCGGAGCGTGACGTTTAACATTCTCGAGCAGGTTCTCGAGCGCCCGCCCGATCAAAATTGAATTTCCGGTGATTTGCAAGGTTTTCGCGCCTTCAAAATTCGCACCGTACTTTGTCGCAATCTCGAGCGCCAGTTTTCCAAGGTCAAAATCTGTCATTTCAACCCGTTCTTCACGGGCTAAAACCAGCAATGCCTGCGAGAGCCTGGTCATGCGCTCGACTTGATTGCGGGCTGAGGTCAGGGCTTCGGATTCGCTGACCCAACCGTTTTCTTGGGCGTCGAACTGGGTTTTCATGGCGGCGAGCGGTGTGCGCAGCTCATGCGCGGCGTACCGCACGAACATGGTTTCCCGTTCTCGAAAGTTTTGCAATCGCTCGAGCATTTTGTTAAAAGCGATTCCCAGATGCTCGAGTTCGCCGCCACCAACGGCTTTGGGAACGCGTTCGCGTAGATTTCCCGAGCTTGCCACTTTGGAAGCTGTTTTAACCATGTTTTCGAGCGGGGCAAGTGCGGATGCACTGAGCATCCATGCCAGCAACGCACCAAACCCTGCCATCAAGGGTACGGTGAGCAGCACATTTTCACGGTAACGAGCCTCGAGCGCCTGGTATTCGTGTAAACCAATTGCACCCTCGAGTCGGTAATTGCCAGTCAATAAACCTGGTAATGGCAAAGTGCCGAAAGCCCAGTTCGCTTGTTTTTTTGGAAATGAACCATGAAAGTTGTAAATCACGGTATCACCCTGCATCAAACGTGCGCGAAGATTGTTTTCCTCGAGCGAAATTCGACCCAGTTCTATTGTCAGTGCCTTGTTGCGTTCATTTTCTTTGTCTTTGGCATCTTCGGTGTCTTTGAGTTTTATGTCTTCTGTATCTTTGCTGTCTTTGGTATTTTCGTTGTACTGACCAACTTGGTTTAGTTTATCGGCAATGTTGACTAAATACCCGTTCAAGTCATGTTCGAGATCAGTTCGTGCCAGTTGATGATAACGGGTATACCCGATCACCCCTTGAGCGATCAGGGCTATGGCAACAATCAAAGCAATGAACAACGCCAATCTTGCACGTAAGCTCATGGTTTGTCCCTCGAAAATCCCAGTTGATAACCGCGCCGTGAAGAGCTTATGGCTTGGGGTGAAAGTTTTTGTCGCAAGTGATGCACAAAGACTTTCACCACGCCGACACTGCTGGCGGCATCGCCCCAGACCAGATCGAGCAATTCTTCAGCGCTAAAAATCCGATCTGGTGAAAGTGCCAGCCGCTCGAGCAAATCAAATTCGCGTTTTGAAAGCTCAATATTGCGTCCTTCAAAGTGCACTGTGCCAGCCGTGAAATCCAACTCGAGCGCATCGAACACCAATTTGCTCGTGCGGGCTTGGGTTGGGCGGCGCAACAAGGCACGTACCCGAGCCAGAAACTCGAGCAGGTCAAAGGGTTTGACCACGTAATCGTCGCCGCCGCCGTCAAGCCCATGAACCCGATCTACAATCGCATCGCGGGCGGTCATGAACAAAATTGAACCCGCAAAACCTGCGGCTCGAGCCTCCTGCGCCAAGCTAAAACCAGCGTTTTGCGAATCTGGTAAACCGACATCCAAGATCATCAAATCAGGCTCGAAGTCCAACAGTGTTTCTCGAGCTGAGTTGAGCGTTGCCGCATGACGCACCTCGAGCGATTGCGCCTCGAGCGCCCGTTTGAGCGGAACGGCAATGTCAAGTTCGTCTTCGACCAGCAACACACGCATGATGTAGCCTACTCTTTGCGATCAAGAAAAAGTTGCGGGCGGTAAAGCATCCGCAACACCAAATTCAAGCTTTATTTCATCTTCAAAAAATCGGTTTTTGTCACGCTCGTGCGGCGAATCAATGTGTTGGTGTCCACCATCAAACGCCCGTTTTTAACCGTCAATGGGTAACGCGGCAGGGGTTCGCGGGCTGGACGACGAAGCGCATCGCCTCCGCTCGAGAATTCGGCACGGTGGCACGGACACTGCAAGGTTTTGGCGTCAGTTTGCCAATGCACGTCGCAACCCTCGTGGGTACAGTGCGAGGACAGCGCGATCAGACCGTCGGGCGTGCTCGAGATCAGCACGCCAGCGCTGGCGATTTTATCGGTCACGGTGTTCAGTTTAAAACCCGAGACTGCGCCAAGGTCAATGCTGCCTTTGCCCAAAGCCTGAAATGGATTGCTTTGTGCCTGTGCTGCACTGGAAAGAATTGTGCCGCCCGTCATAGCCAGGGCAACCACGGCGCCGCTCGTTTTCAAGAATTCGCGTCTCGAGTTGGTTTGCTCAGTATCGTTTGGTGTTGCGGTTTGGTTGTTGATGTTTTCGTTCATGATGAACCTCCAGGCTCGAGATTATCGGCGTTCGGTTACGTCTCGGTTACATCATTTCAGTTTGGTGAAATCGCTGGCTTGTACTTTCGAGCGCCGAATCAAAGTATTCGTGTCCACCAAGACATGCCCGTTCTTGATTTGTATGGCGTACCGCGCCAGTGGCGTGCGGGTTGGACCACGCAAGACTGCCCCGACACTCGAGAATTGCGCCCCGTGACAAGGGCAGTTTAAAGATTGCGTGACGGCATTCCAGCCAGTCGTGCAACCCTGATGCGTGCAAATTGGTGCAATGGCAATCAAACCGTTTGCCGTGCTCGAGATGACCGCGCCAGCATCTTTGCTGTGATCCAAAACGCTGCCAAGTTTGAAACTCGAGCTTACGCCCAAATCAATAACGCCTTTGCCAACCGCTCGAAACTTGCCAGAACCTTCATCATCCCCTTCGCTTTCGTTGTCATCATCTGCGAAGGCAAGACCTGCGCCAAGCGTGAGTGCGCTCAACACCAAACTTGAGCGTTTCAGAAATTCGCGTCTCGAGCTACGGCTTTCAAGCTCACTCGAGGTGTTTTGAATGTTATTGGAATTCGTTGCATCAGTCATTTTGTTCTCCTTGACCTTGAGCTTAAGTGCGCCCAGTTAAGAATCGGTTATTCAGGCGTAACCCGTTCTTAACCAAAAAAAACTAGAGTGCAGTTTATGAAAACCGCCCCCCTCGAGCATCCAACCGCCCAAACCTTGCGACGTTTCGCCCTGACGTTGTGCCTGCTCGGGGTGGTCACCACGCCCATCGAACTGGTATTGATGCACCATTACAACGACAAAGACCAGATCATGCCCTTTGTTTTTCTGGGACTTGCCGCGATTGGTGTTGCCGCCGCCTGGTTTCGTCCAAATGCCAGGGTGCTTCGTGGCGTTCGGGTTTTGATGGTTTTGGTGGTGCTCGGTTCGGGAATTGGCGTGATGGAACACTTAAAAGCCAACTACCGCGATGCCACTCGAGGGGGCACTGTACCAAACTTGATTCAACTGGTATTGACTGGTTTTGCGCCCTTGCTCGCGCCTGGCATTTTGGCGCAAGTCGGTTTGCTGGGTTTGGCGTTCACCTACAAGCATCCAGCCTTTGACCTGCCAGAAAAAGTCTTGGTCAACGCAACCCAGACCGCATAAACCCAACAAAAAAGAAGCTCGAGCCTTAAACGCTCGAGCTTCTTGATTTACATTTAACTTGCGATTGGTTTACGTTCGCGCCTTGCCTCACGCCGAATTTTGGGGTCAAGCCCAATCATCAAAAAGAAATTCTCGAGCGCATTCTCTTGCCCTTTGATTTCTGGGTGTGATTCTTCATGATGCCCATTGACGAACGGCAAACCCTTGTACAAATCGATGGCTTTCACCACCACATCTTCTGGTGCGCCCTGTTCGGCAAGGTCTGCCAGTTGACCGTAAACTTCGCGCCTTGCTTCGGCGTGTTGGGTGAAGGCTTGCGGGGTCGGAGTTTCGGGTGCTCGTAACAAATCCTGTTTTGCGATACGACGGTAATGCTTTAAACCGCGCAGGATTTCCTCGCTGGAGAGCGTGACTTTCATCATCTCAAAACCCCTTTCTTCCCTGGGTCGCAGGGGTTGAAGCCCTTGGCAGTTGAAACGAATAAAAAAACCGCCATGACAGGGCGGTTAAAATTGGGGGATAGAGTTAAAGTTTGTTTCACGATGCCACCAGTATAGGATTCTCGAGTTGCGGGTGTCAACGTGAACGCCAAAGCTATCACTAACGCTGTTCTCGGGTTCAGATTGTGAAAACTTTCGAGCCTGACGACGCTGGTAATTTTCTTGAACCAAGTACAGATTTTGTGAAACTCGAGATACTTCACATTTTACAAGCCCAATAAAGATCCCGATTCGCAGTTGGCATTTACTTGTTCACCTTTAGATTACGGTGGTTCAGATATTGTTCCAAAATAAAATCCTCGAGCGCCCCGAAGGCTGTAGTTTGAGCGAAAGTCCGTTCTGCATGAGATTCTTTGCGAGATTCCTGATGTGCCAAGGATTTTAGCTCGCCATCAACATTGAATTTGGCAATGGTTTCAAAATTGTACTGGACAGAAAAATAATCTGGCATTGCTGGAAAAGGACGAAAACCACGCAGCAACTCAGGTGTGCCACTCGAGTCCCAAGTGATCTCACATGGATCAAATCCTCGTTCGGCGGCATAAGAACCCTCGGTGTTCTCTTGATTTGAATATGCCAAGACACGGTATGGTTGACGCTCGAGAACCTGATTGCGATTGAGATTCGGTTCGTCCCAAGCGGCGAATGGATCAATAGCCAAAACTTCAGGCTTCAGAGATGGGGTTTGAATATCCAAGTCTGAAAGGGCTGCTAAAATCCATAACACACTTATGAGCAAAATAGCTGTTCCAAGCGCAATTAAAATGGCTGTTAGGGTCAAGACCGAATTATTGGTGATGGCATCTGCAAAAATAACAGTCAACCAAATTGCAACCGTGTTTAACAACCGAGTTAAACCCCAAAAACGTGTGACATTCAGTAAAGTTCGAGTTTTTTGATCTTTTGGCGGTGTCCCAAACCACGGTGAAAGCAAAAAACCAAACAGGGATAGTCCAGGTAAAAGTAAAATCGTCAGTTTATCTGAACCTTGCGAACCTGCCACGCCCAGGAATAACAATAAAAGCGTTGCACTCGGTTCGAGTAAATTAAGGGCTGCAAACAAACGAACTTCACGATACTCGAGTTTGGCAGGGCGGATGAGGGTCGCAATTCCAAATCCGAAACCAACCAGCACAGCGATACCAGTAATACCCAGCAACAAAATCATGATTGAACTATCGCTGTTCATAAATTCTCGATTCTTGAATATGATAAATCGTGAAATACTCTGTAACGCTCGAGCATGAAAGCCTCGGTTTCTTCGAGTGTTGAAAACTTGATGAGTGGACCTTCTAACCACAATTGAAATTCGTTCGGAAGATATTCTTGATGATTTTGTAAGTAGCCGTCTTGCGTCCAACGAATGTACTTTGAAAGGTAATTTTCATGGTCACGCCAACTCGAACTCACCTTGATAGGGCTGGCATTCAAAATCTCCCATTTTGTTTCATGTCTAGACCAAGTTCCTCCAGTGTCATCTTCGGTATTCATGCGCGATAAACGTTTGTCCGCGAATAAACCCAGCACGAAAACCTCGGCTTCGCGCACAGTTTTTGCCGTGCATAAGGGTTTCTTACTCGAGTCACGCCAACCTTTCCAAACTTCGGCGGGACTATTTGGTTTCAAACTGAGAATTGTTCCCGTTCGTGCGTCCTGAAAATGCTGCCCGACCAAAGCAACACGCTCATTTTGATCGTTGACTTCGGTAGGCTCGAGACGGTCAAACGTGTAAATATCGTCGGGGTTGAACGTGCCAAAAGTCGCATAAATTGTGACTGGCGCGAAACGCAATGCCAAAGCACCATCTACAGGTTGATGCGCCACCGAGTATCTCGAAACTCGGTACTCCCACATGTCGCAACTCTCGGGTTGTGAAGTTCGAGAACCCGCACGATACTGTTTTGCTCGCTCGAGAATAAAGTTTTGCGCGTGTGCCAAACTTCCCGAACATACAATTTTGCTGTCCTTAGCCACCACCTGCATGAGCGGATCAATCTGCTCGAGTCCATAACCCATCGTTATCACGGTTTTGCCAGTGTTTAGTTTCATCTCTAGTGTCAGCATTTCATCATCGGGACTGCTGGTAGAACTCACCACCACGTAATCCCAACTTCCACTGCGGTTATCAAAATCTTGCGGGGTTACATTGGCACGAATTTCAAAAGGTGAAAACGCTAAAAGCTCCGACCTCGAGAGTCCGCCTTGCGCCTGCCAAGTGCCGTGACCATCGAGCGCAAACGGTAAAATTGGAATCGGCTGCAATGAATCATCGGGTTTTTCTGGCAGACCGCGCCAAGCTCGGAAACGCCGATCAATCCACGCAAAAACGTTGAAAATTGCCATTAACAGAACCAAATCTAAAATCACGCCCAACACGATGCCCCAAAATTCCCAAGGCTCGAGCAGGCGCACGACTGTAATCATCAAACCCGCCACAATTCCAGAAACCAACCAGCCGATGATGATACGAATTTTTTTGAACTGCGCCGCGTAAAACAAACCCCAGTATGCCAAACCCAACAAGATACACACAGCGAGCAATTCGGCACAGAACACTGGGTTGTAAAACGCCAGCACGCCAGCGAAAACACCAACCAGAAATGCCATCGCTCGAGCGACAACCATCAGCCAGTACACAAAAATTTTAATGATGCACCTCGAGTTTGAGTTTTGAATCAAGTAGAATCAAATCACTTCAACCTGCTTTTGCGCCAATTCAACTTGACGGGTCAGCATCGCCGCCCTTTTTCCGAGCCATAAGAAAGACCTCGCCAGAAAAAACATGCCGACTGCTCCAGTCAAGAAAAGATAAATTCCGGCATTTAAACTCGACCAAGCATACGGCAAGATAAAAATCGTGTACGTCAGAACAACCGTGACTGCTCGAGTCAGGGCAATCTTTTGCAACGCCTTAAAAGTTGTATCTGCAACCGCGTCAACACTCGAGCACCAAAAAGCAGGGATTTGTAACAATACAAAACTCGAGATTGGCAAGACAAAAAACCACCACGGCGGTGGATCTTTGATCTGAAGTATTTGCGCTAACCTGACCACCAAAACCAACATCACAATCGTCAAAAAAGGCTCGAGAAAATTGAGACCAATAAGCCTCAATGCACGGCGGCGTTCTCGCTCGAGTTTTGTGTGCGAGAACAAAGCCGAAAAACTGCTCAACAAACCTGCGAAAACCAGGTATATAAACACGGGACTCAGAATGTATAAGCCCAGCAGGTAAAACCAGGGGAATTCGTTGCTGCCAGTTGCCGCCATGCCTGTTTGCGCCGTCGCAACTGAATATGTAGCAAATAGGGGATAGATGATCCAAAGCAAGTTCATTCAAGACTCTTTTGTCAACTCGAATAAGAATACGCTGTGTGTGAGCATCTGAACCACGTCCAGATGCTCGAGTTTTGCCGCATCGCCCAAACGCAAAGTTGAATGTAAGTTTGGTAAAAAATCCCGACCCTCGAGAGACCGAGATTGAGAGGGAGCATCTTGCAGGAATTTTTTGATGAAGGCTTCAAACATTTTTAATTCTTCGTGATCTGCTTCTCGAGTGCCTCACGTTGCTCGGGCGTGTGATACGCGCGCGAAACAGTTTCACTGATTTCAACCATGCCGCCACCTTCATCGTCGGCAAACATACCCTCACTCGAAAACGAATACGCCCCAAGGCTTGGTAGTTCGTCAATGACTTCCAAAATCTTCTCGAGTTCGGTTGGGAAATGCTCGAGCGTTGTGGTTTTGCCATTCGTGTACTCCACAAAACCCCAATTGCTCACAGGGTATATGCCATCAACGCTATCCACACCAAAGAAAATCCGTTCAATTCCTTTAGTCCTCATTCCTTCTACAACGGGTTGTATCACTTGGTTATTGCCATAGGACAACAACTCGAGATCGCTGATTTCCTCTTCGGCAATTGATTCGAGCATTTCACGCCGATTGACACTGTGATACATGCGAATCACATTTTCTTCAGTGTTAATACTGCCACCATTATCATCAAAAAACACTTGTGCTTTTTGCGTGTCAAACGTGTATGGCTGGCAATAGCGCATCTGAAACTGGAAGACATCGTAATCTAAATCCTCGAGCCATTCATCCAATTCTTCAACCCGTCCATCGTTATACGCCAGCACTGCGTACTCGGCAGGAGCGCCATCGTCATTGAAGTAATCCACGCCGTAATGCACCCGCGCAATACCTCGCTCGAGTAGTGTTTTTGCAGTAGTTTGTAATACTTCGATATGCTTAAGATTGAAGTCTGCCAAGTCTTTTCGCATTTCTTTGTTGACATCAGACATCTTGATTCTCCTGTTCAGTATTCTTCTCGAGCGATTTGCGTAAACCCCTAGCACCTACTGCCATCCAAGGTCGAAGTGGTAACTCGAGCAACCAATCTTGAACGGTTGGGATGCTGCCGCCCATGTCTTCCATGACGTGTTGTTCGCCAATGAAACGCACGGGAACAACCTTGCCGTCGCTGTTGGTTAGGGTCGCGCCAAAGACTTGCTCGCATAAGAAAATTCCGAAACTCGAGTGCAATATCGCACGGTGTCGCACGTCGGCGAGGTGGGCTTTTGTCTGGTCGAACCAGGCATGAATGTGTTGGTAATCTTCGGGTTTACCACCGTGTTTTTTGACGCTCGAGAGTGCATGATGGTACGGGTGTGCCATTTCTCCTCCTGGGTGTAATGCTTGATATTTCAGGTACAAGCTCCTGTGAGAATAGTGATGAGTTCAAAATCATTTTGTTCGTCCCATGCTGGAAGGCAGATAGTCACCTGCGAAAACGCAACTCTTGAAGCATCAATGGTTTTCTCGAGAAAGCCATCTTTGACATTCATGGCAGTTATCGTGAACGTGCGATTGAGTTTGGAAGACTCGACTTCAAAGCGTGATTGGGTCAGGAGTTTGGGAGTGAAGGTTTTATCTGGACTTGTAACAATGAAAGCTTGTGCTTCTCGGGCACTAAACCATTTAAGCATTGTTGGTTCTGCCAGAGAACCAGGACGATAGGCTCTAAAAATTGCTGAAGGCTCGAGTTTGACGAAATTTGATTTGATTCTAAAATCTTTGCGAACGAGCAACCGACCTCGAGAGTTTTCGTTACCCATAGAAATAACGCTAACGTACTGGTCGGCTTTGATTTGTATTTTGCGAGTTGAAAAATACCAGGGATTCGCATCTGTTATTCCTGAGAAATTGAATTCAATATTATTTTTGTTCCTTTTTCCCGATACCAATGTTGTTTTGAAAGTTCGGTTTGGTTTGGACGTTGCTTTTCCATCTGTATCTACAAAATTGAGCAACACTGTCATGATAGGTTCTGATTGATTCTCGAGCCATGTCGGGATTAAATAAACACGGACATCCGCTACCTTAGTTGGAACGGGCATAGTGTTAGATTGTGGCGAGATAGGAACACTTAAAGAAATTAAAGCCCAAAGCGTCGCAATCGTGAATAAAGTGCCCCACCAAAGCGTTACTAGATTTGTTGACTGTGGCGCTACTGGAATTGTTGGTTGTGGCACTAAAGGGAATGGATTTGTTTTTACCAAATCAGATTCTTTGTTTACATTTCGTTCGAGTGTTTCCAACAAATCAAGCACCTCTCGAGCATTCTTTGGGCGATTCGCAACTTTCATTTCGAGCATTTTTTCGATCAGATCCAGCAGCAACCAACCAATACTGCCAGGAAATCCCTGGATTTCCTCGAGTTTCGCACCGTTCGCTCGCTCGAGTGCGGATGGTGGCGGTCTGCCCGTCATGGCTTCATACATGGTCGCACCGAGCGCGTATAAATCTGTGGCAGGCGAGAGTTCAGTTTCTGATGCAAATTGCTCGAGTGGCGCGTATTCGGGTGTCAGAAGCCTAGAAGTGACTTTAAGCCGTTCGCCTTTTTGAAAACCTGTAGCGCTGCCGTAATCAATTAATTCCACTCGATTAGCACCAAAAATAATGTTGGCTGGTTTGATGTCACGGTGCAGTAATCCCTTGCTGTGAAGCTCCTCGAGTACCTCGAGAATCGGTTTCATGCAAGTAATAACTTCGATTTCAGAAAGGAGCTTCCCAGTCTGAATGCGTTGCTCGAGCGTTTGTCCTTGAATGTATTCCATTGCGGTATACGTCGTGCCATTTTCCGTCCAGGATTTCAGGATTCTGGTAGCACTCGGATGTTTCAGACTGCTGGCAATCGTAGCTTCTCGCTCGAAACGCTCACAGGTGTCTCGAAACTCGAGTTCTGACCCAACTTTTGCGATCACGACATTGTTTGAGGCTCGAGAAACCAGGTGGCTTGGGAAGAGTTCTTTAATTGCGATTTTGCGCTTACGATTATCTTCACTGGCAAGGTAGGTAATACCAAAACCACCACGTCCAATAAGGCGCAGAATCTTAAACTGCCCATTCGATAAACGGGTGTTTTTGGGTAAATCTTCAGCAATGACCACCTCGAGTTTTGCCCCGCAACTTTTGCAGAGGCTCGAGATGCTAGGATTCGGAAAAGCACAGTAGGGGCAGGGTTCAGTTTGAGTCATGATGAACGGTTAAAAGATTAGATTTTTCTACTTAGAAAATAGTAAACCAACGCCAAGAACCAAGCCGCCCAGTATCAAAGCCGAACCCAGGATGCCGTAAAAAATTCGAGCGCCGTTTCTGCCCAGTATGGACACCATTATTCGGGCGCGGCGGTTGTTAAAAAACCAATCCCAGTTTTGCAAACTTCCAGCCAAGGAAAAACCACCGACGGCAATGACGATTAGTGTGATCAGAACGTTTGACATTTTTGAATACCTTTCAAATTTAACATACTCACAACTACAGACTTCTGCTCGAGTTTAACGCGATTTGGCAACTCGATAATTGACGATACTTGTACGACTCGAGTTTAATACTTGACCGAACATACCGACAGCATTGGTCACAACTGGAATGAGCGCTGTTGGTATGTTCGGTATCCCATCAGGTAATTTGGGCTTTTGAGTGCGGTTTTAGTTTGTCCCGAAGTGGTTCGCTCGAGTTGAAACCAAAGCAGTTGTTCTTAGAGAATCTAGTCGCCACTGCAAGAATCGGCAGTTGCAGGACAGAGTTCACCTGCCCGAGTGATATAGATTTTGTACGAAAGCCTAGCGGGTGTAAAAGAATAATTGAAATCGGCAAGGTAGGTCTTATTGGCTGTATCAAAGGCTTTGATGGTAATCTCGTGCATACCGTAAGACGAGCCTTTTGAAGCAAAACCTGAAGAATAACTTGCACCAGTCGATTGGTCTTGTTTTAATGCAGATAAATCCCAACTGATGCCAGTATCCGTACCATTTTCATAAACTTTCGCCGATGATGCCCCAGGAAACTCTCGAGGATAAACGGTTAAACCCGCCGATAGTTGAAGATCAATGATCGCGCCGTTGGCATCATGATTATACGATGTAACACTTGCCCGTCCAGAAAGTTCGTACTTACAGGGTCGTCCTGTCACCTTAAAATCATTGCTTTTTGCGAACACTTTTCCGCTATCTGTTGAACGGTAATTTAATGTGTACACACGTTGTTGCTGACAGTACAAGGGATTAATTGAGGTAACTTCAACATTGTCTTCAGTGTAAAACAAACTGTAACTTATTGATGGTGGGGTGTAATCGGCGGGTTGTGGGTCGGGATAAGTGTCAACGAAGTTGGTAGGATCACCACTGGTTAACTTCAAGTTAAAAAGTATTGGATCACCACACCCTTGGGCAATTAACCAAGTCACTACACGCTCTCGTTTGATTGTACCGTCAAGACCACCACCGTCGGTATTCTCGAAGGTCTCACTGATCGAAGCCGTGTTCACACTGATGTTAAGTGTGAACGTGCTTGGTGTATTTGTGCTGTCATTTGGATAGTACAAGGATACTTCGTACCTTAAACTGCCAATAGGTAAGGTGCTGCACTTAGCAAATTGATTTTCGATTTGTACCCAGTTGCCTCGGTTAAAATTCGAGTTTTGCGGCACAAGATTCAAGCGTTTCCCCCAACCACCCAATTGAGAAGCGAGCAGGTGTCCACCATCATAACCAGAGGGGAAGTCAAGTTTGCCTACAGCGCTTTGACAGCTTGTAGAGCGGATTCCAGCCGCAATGGGTGGGGCTTTCATCACGGCTTTTTGAGGTCGTCCTAAGTTATCAATAAAGTAACTGCCAGTATTGGTTGGAATTCCATTGACCGTTTTAATGTGATACCAAGTATTACCCTCAGTGACAGTAAAGCGACTCGAGCAATCATCTATCGCTCGTGTAGAAAATGGGCGATTTGCAGCAATGCCCACTGGATTAAGTACCGTGTAGTGCATCCCGTTTGACTCGAGCGCAGCACGAATTGTGCCTTCATCGCTAGAGTCAAAGAAATCTGCAACGGCGGCTGTGCCACCCAGTCCGCTAAAGAACGAGTCATTTGTGGTGTTTGCTGATGCTGGTGCTTTGGTGGTTACAGACCAGGAATTGGAAGGCGTAGTGACCCCATTTCCCGCCAAGTCCTGCCCCGTGACTGTCAGGGTGTAACTGGTGCTGGCAGTGAATGCCACCCGCCACTCTGCGACGGTGGAATCGGCGTTCCAATTGCTCAACTCGGAGATCAGGGCGGGGTTGCTGGTTAAACTGACACTCGTTTGGTTCATGGCTTCAGAAAACCTGACCTGAATGGTGGTGGTATCCACATCTGATCCAGTTGGTGTGGTTTGTTGAACGGTGGGCGGGGTGCTGTCTGGCGTGACGTTGGTAATGGTGACGTTAGGGCAAACTTGAGGACTGAGGGCTGCGCCCAGAACAAATATTTTTGTCGCACTGGCAGCAGTGGCTCGAGCGCAAACATCGGCTGTATTTTGATTGCTTTCTTCTAAACTGCGGGTCACTCGAGTTTCGCTTTCGTCTGTGACCAAGTACGTGACGCTAAACGATTGTGGAGTGGTGGGGTTTGTACCCACTGGGTAGTTGTATCCCAGTGTAACAATTCCGGTACCGCCAGCAGCGATGGCTCGAGCGGGACTGGTGGCACTTTGGCGTGCGGTAAACGCATAATCGAGTGGGGTAACATTCCCTACGCCCAAAGTGCTGGCATCGGCAGCAGCTTGTACGGTGTTGCTATCCGTAGCGGGAACATGGTTAAAGTCCGCGCCATTGGCATCTACGATCAATGTTCCACCAACGCCAATGTTAACTTTGTGTCCAGGTAAAATACCTTCGGCAATACTTGCGGTTGGCATAAGATTGCCGTCTAGGTCTTTGATATTGCGTAAGGCAGTGTTGCCCACCGAAAGTGCGCCCAGTGTTGTGCTGTTGACTTTGACCGCATGAAACGTCAGGTTGGTAAAATTTGTGCCTGAAACAGGGTTACTGATGTTATACGTCGCGGTGATATAACGCTGTCCGTTGGCATCACCAGTGGTTGCTGAACCATTTGGTGTTACAACTGGTAAGTTTGCACTTGCCAAACCAGGAGTTTTGAGACTCGAGTTTCTGCTGGCAAACGGAATGTACTCTGTGCTACTCGAGATTTTTCCTTGAATATTATGAAACTGAATCTCGAGCAAACCAAACACTTTTGATGGTTCGAGTTGACTTGGTGCTTGTGAGCAACTGACAAAAAGACCAGTCAAAGCGAGCAAAAACAGCTTTCGCATTTTAGTCTCCCTTTTCGGGTATCGAACCAGAGAGTGTGACTGGAAAAGACCCAATTTGCCCTGTTAGGGTCATGTATTCTGTGTGCTGCTCGAGTTTTGGTGTTTGATATGGTTTTTTGATTTGTGTGTCCATTAATTTCATTCCCTTTCGATTTTTCACTTCATTGAAGGAGGTTATTTTTTGAATGGCGAGCTTAAGCATTGTTTAAGACGTTTCCTTTCAAATGGCAGGTCTTTTGTCTTCACCAGAAATTAAAGACATGGTGTTTGCATATTCCAAACCACAACTTGGACAAAATCGTGCATAAGGCGAAGTAATTGTGGCGTCGCAACCAGGGCAATGTTCAAGCAGTGCCGAACCATCGTTGACACAAAACAGTTCGCCGCTTTGAACAGGAACAGCCCGAGCGCACCGTAGGCATAAACGGTAGGCAACTTGAGATGATCGGGGTGTTTTTGTCACAGGGGCAGATTAAAGGAAAGCCACTGAGATCAAACTGATATAAACAACGGTTTTTGTAAGCTCAAGGAATGTCTTCAAGACAGATTTGTAAATACCATTAAAGATTTTTCTGAACAAGTCCTCGCTCTAAAAATACCGTCCACTCTTTGGGTAGCACTTCACCAACTTCTTGTAAGGCATTGCTGGCTCGAGTGTACAAGCGTTTGATGCTGGTGTACTGTTTGCGTTTTTGTAAAGCTCGAAGTGCAAGCTCGAGCGCCACCAAATCGTAAGTATCCATCTCGAGCAAAATTTGTGAAACACGTAATGTTTCAAGTGGATCAGATTCGAGTTGTGTTCTGGCAGATTCTCGCAATTTGGTTTTTAACGCCTCGAGCACCTGAGGGTTGGTTTCAACCCCAGCATCTTCGAGATAAACCCCACGCCAAAGATGGGTATTGCCAGTCTCGAGAAATTGCACGGCATCAATGCTTGCCTCGCCAAGCGCATACCCATCGGACATGGTTTGAATAAGTTGTTCACCGAAGCTCGAGCGTATTTGAAAGACCAATTGATGCAATGAAGTCACGGCGCTGGGTTCTGGTGTATCTGGGTAGAGCGCGTCAAGCAAATCAATTTGCCGTACACCATGTCGCCCAGCAACTCGAGCTTCGGTCAGTAAGGCAACGAATGCCTTGCGTTTAATTCCTTGTACAACCTTGGCTTGACCTTGATACTCGAGTCGCAAAGACCCCAGAATTTGGACGTTCCACGGGGTCTCGAGTGCTTGCGCCTGAACTGAAGCAAATTGTGGGAATAAATTTTGAGCAACGGTGACCAAGTAAGGAATATTTCGAGACGTAAAAAAGTCGATTCGTTGGCGAGCGCGTTCGACATTTCCTTCAAGATGATCTAGTTCTAATTCAATCGCTTGGACAGCAATCTCTTCTTTTTCGGTTTTTGCCAATGCAATCGCTTCAACAAAGGCGTTTCTTGCGGCATTTACCTTATTTACAGCAAAAAGTGCTTTGGCATGTGCCCAAATAGGAAAGAAAGACAGTCCTTGACGAACACCTTGCCTGGATAACTCGAGCATTTCTTCGGCAAGCTCGAGGGCATGTTGTGGATTGCCATGTGTTGCTTCGGCTTTGATGGCAAAAAACAAGCGATCCAGCATTGCAATTCGGTCTCCTAGTACACGCACGTAAGCCAGCCCAGCCTGAGCATGTTTGAGTGCCAGCATTGCCCCATGTGATGGTAACCAAATCATGTATAACACTGCCAAATGACTTTCGCACAATGCCAACCACTGCCCAGGGGTACTCCGTTCAAGAATCCTGCGACTCTCGAGCAAGGTTTCTTCAGCACGTTGATATTCTCCAAGATCTGTTTGCACCGAACCCAAACGACACAAACACTCGGCATAGCCTTGACCATCACCAATTTGACTGGTCAATTCAAGTACCTTCTCGAGGTCTTTGACAGCCGCCAGATACTGATCCGTGTGCTGATGCAAACCCGAAAGGTTCAAGACCACTGGGAGCATCTCTGAAACACCACAATCCGATGCAAGCGCGAGGGCTGTTTGGAGGTCACGCTCGGCTGCAACAAAACCGCCTGTATGGATTAAGAATGCGCCTCTGGCATTCAAGAACCTGACCCAATCAAGCTTTGAGAGCATAGCTAAGTCAAAAGCATAGTCAATCAGTGAACGGGCTGTATCAAGTTGATTGCAATTGCCTAACGAACGAATCACTCCTGCCAGTACGACAGAATCAGCGCTCGAAATAATTTCGGGATGGGTTTGCCAAATTTCGATCACCCCAGGATAATCTCTGGCTTTGATTCGCAATTGAATTAAATACAACCACCAACGCACCTCTTCGCGGGCATGTTCGGGCAGGCTTGAAAAAAGATGTTGTGCCTGTTCGATATGTCCTTGGCGAATTAAAAGCTTGGTATACATAAAAACGGCATCACTATTTTGAGGTTGTGAACCAACCGCCAATTCTGCCAAAGCCTTCGCCTCGAGAATATCGGTATCAAACAACTTTTCGGCAGCCTCGAGTGCTGCGACAAATTGCGCTTCACCAACAGCAACCCTGGCAGTCCGAGCCAGTAAACGTCCAACAAGTATTGAATTGTTCTGATCTCGAGCCATGCTTGTGGCAGTGTTCAGTAATTCCAAAACAATGGATGGCTCGAGGTTGGCTTGTTCGATAAAATTTGCGGCTGCAATTGGGTCCGAATCTTTCAAGGCATTGAAAGCCCTTTGAGCCAACAATTGACCTTGTGAAGCTGTTGACTGACTTTGCACAACCTCCTGAAATAAGGGATGTACAAAACTCGAGCCTTGCAAAATGCCATTGCGATTTAAGGTTTCTTGGATCTGTTCCAGACGTTCAAGTTCTAGTTTTGCTACGGCTGCCCACAAAGGCAATTTCATTTCCAAACCAAGTACCGCTCTGGCAGCCAGCACCACTTTGGCATCTTCGATTTTGTACGCCTCAATCAGTAGGCGTTCAATCAAGGCTTCAAGGGTTTCTGGAACAAGTTTCTCTGAAGGTTCACGCCAGCGCCAACGCAAGCCATCGCTCCACAGAAAGCCTTGTCGTGTCACATGCCTAAAGAACTCGAGCGTAAACAAAGGATTGCCTTGGGCGTGTTCAAAAACCCAAGTTTTTGCCCGTTGCGGTAATTGACCACCAATTTCTGTTTCAAGTAAACCATTCGATTGCTCGAGGTTAAAATGCTCGAGATGGATGGCATCAAAAACGCTGGTTGGTAGGTTGCGCGAACTGACAATCATGACAACACCTGCCGTTCGACGTATGACTTGTGCCAGGTCGTTCCAGAATGCTAACTGCCCTTGGGCTGCTTCGTGTAAGTCTTCAACATGCAGTACAAAAGGAGTAAGTGCCGCAAAATAAGCTCCCAAAGCGGCAATTAACGCCTCAGACTCGAGATACTTTCCGAATCGTGCCGTTTCAAGCGCATTCATAACCCAAGTCGCCAAGTTAGGTTTTGCATCTGGCAACCGTTGCAATAAAACCGAACTCGAGATTTTTGCATGAATTGTCAAGCTCGAAACAGCAAGTTCACGAATGAAGTTGTTGATCGCATGGGTTTTCCCAATACCAGGTTCGCCCCAAAGACCAAAACAAGCACCTTTACGCTGTCGAAATGCACGACGGCTGCGTTGTAACAAATCTTGTGAAACAGTTAAACTCGAGAACATTGATTTTAGTTTAACGAAATTCAGCCCCGTAAAATCTTAACCCGAGAACAATTCTGTTAAACTGAATGCTTGTGAAATCCCTTACCCTTTCCCCAGAATCCTCTTCAGACTTAAGTCGTGGTGTTGTTGCCGCCATTCTTGCCTCGAGCATTTGGGGTGGTATGTACGTCATCTCGAGGTTGGTGTTGGGGGTCATTCCACCGATCACCCTGGTTTGCATCCGAATGCTGGTTTCGGCGCTGGCAATGTTCGCATTTTTAAAACTTCGTAACCTCGAGTGGCGGCTTCCGCGTGAAATCTGGACTCGAGTTTTGGCAATGGGCATTGTCGGTTACACCATTTCGATTAGCGCTCAGTTTATTGGCACAAAATATGCTGGCGCGGCACTGGGGTCACTCATCACCACTGCCAGCCCACTGGTGACTGTGGCACTGTCAGCATTTTTAAAACTCGAACGCGTTTCGGCTCGAGCCTGGTTTGGATTGGGTCTGGGCTTATTGGGCGTTGTGCTTACCAGCACAGGCTCGAGTAACGCCAGTGCTCTCGGAATTATTGCCTTGATCGTAGCCGCCATTTCTTGGGGTGTGCTGGGTTTGATCGGTGGGCAAGTTGTTACCAAACACGACCCTGCCGCCGTGACCGCCTGGGCGAGCGTAATCGGGTTTTTTGGAACACTGGTGATTGTGCCCTTTGAACTCTCGAGCAACGTTATCGGCACGATCACTCCAGGCATTCTTCTGGGCATTCTGTACCTTGGTGTGGTCAGTACCGCCATCGCCTTCGCTGCGTGGGTGTACGGGGTATCTCGAGCGGGCAGCGTGCTTTCGGGAATCGCATTTTTTGCCCAACCCGTGGTCGGGTCACTGCTAGGATTTTTCTTATTGCACGAACAACTCGGTTGGAATTTTGCGGCTGCCGCCGTTTTACTGTTTGTTGGTGCTATTCTCGCACGCCCTGAGCCTCGAGCGACCAGAACCTAATCCCTCAATGCTTCCAGCAATCGCTCGAGGTATTCTTTGAGACAATCAGACTGCTTTGTTTAGTGCACCTGTATTTCGGATTCTCGCTGTTCGACAAAATCTGTCCAACGTTCAGGCATGACCTCGCCGACTTCAAGAAACTCTGTTCTTACTTTGGTATATAACCGAGTTAGGGCGGTGTACTGTTTGGTGCTTTGCAAGGCACGCACCACAACATTAAGTGCCCTTAGGTCATACGTGTTCATCTCGAGCAAGATTTTTGCAACCCGAATGGCTTCAACTGCGTCACTGGTCAGCAGTTCTTCAGAACGTTGATGTAATTTTTCGGTCAGTGCCTCGAGTAATGTGGAATCCGCATCTACGGTAACGTCTGCCAGATAAGGACCTCGCCATAGACTGGTGTCGCCCGTTTCAAGAAATTGTGTCACATCCAAGTGAGCGCCGCGCAAACCGTATCCTTGGTCTAAAGTAACAATGCTGCTTTCGCCCAGTGAAGCACGACAACTGTAGACCAACTGGTGTAATGCTGTTAATGCATCGGTTTCGGATTGGGTTGGATAAAGAGTGTCTAACAAATTAAGTTTTTGCTTGCCCTCTCGACCCAATGCGCTGGCTTCAGCCAGCATGGCAATCAGGGCTTTGCGTTTTGCACCTTGTAACCGCAGAGGGTTTCCGTCCAGTTCGATGGTCAACGGTCCGAGCAAATGCAGATTGAGGTGAAAGTCTAGAGTTGGTGTGGTTGGCTCGAGATTAGGGAAAGCGCGTTTGATTCGTGCAATACCCCAACCGTACTCGAGTGATCTAAACAACTCGAGTTTGTTTCGAGCGCTGGTAAGGTCATGATTCAATCGGTCTACTTCAATCAGTACCGCCTGTGCTTTGAGCGATGAGCCAGAATCACATAGGAAGGTTGATGCTTGCTGCAAAGTGACTTTGGCTTCATCAAATCGTCCATTTGCCGACAAAGCCATCCCGTAGACCTCTAAAGCGTCACCTTGAAAATACTCGCTATTGTACTTTTCGACCAACTCGAGCGCTTGAATGGCTTGTTCCAGTGCTCTGGTTGCACTTCCAAAAAGGCTTTCGACCTGTGAAGAGATTGCCAAGGGTTGAAGTTGTGATGTTGATTCGCCAATCTGAACCGCGTTCTGTAAGGCATTGCGGGCGTGCTTGATGGCTAGACTATCGGTGTGGGGAGTATCCCAAACACAATATAAATCTGCCAACGCACAGTTAACAGTGACCAAATCATCGCTGGTGTGACCCCGCTCGAGAATGGCTCGGCTTTCTAATAGAACGTCTTCGGAGCGTCTAAAATCACCCAGTTCGAGCAAATTTGCACCCAAATAAGCTAAGTTTCTAGCGTAATTTCTAACATCGCCTATAATTTGAAGTTTTTCCAAACCATGCTCAATGTCAACCACAGCATCACGAAAATGATTGAGATGCGTAGATGCCAGCGAACGGTTGTAAAACGCATCAATCATCGTGGTTTCTGAGGGAAATGCTCTAATGATCTCGATGACGTCTGAGAAAAACTTGTAGGCAGTTGTCGGATCACCGCGATGCAAAGCCAAAGTACCCTGTGCGGTAAAGACCCGGTACGCTTCTAACGGTTTTAAATCCTGTGCTAAAACTTGCTCGAGCAAGACTTGAGCCTCATCAAAGCGTCCTGCGTAGGAAAAAGCATGGGCTGTGTGCGCCAAGGTTTCTACTGATGCTCCCTCGAGTAAGCCAGCGTCCAAATCCAACATGGCAAAGGCTTGCTGATGTTGATTGGCGAACAACTTAAACTCAAACAATCGTCTTCGCCAACGTTGCGGTGAATGCTTGCGTTCGCTCAATCCCTCGAGCAGACCCAGACCGTCTTCTGGGCGTCGCGTCGCGTAGATCATTGCCAGGGGTTCAACAACGTCTGCGTCATCTGGGAAAACACCCACCAGCCATTCAAGAAATTCAATGGCTGCAGGTGTGTCATTTCTGATAAAGACCCGAACGGCTTCAAGCGCCAGGCAACGGCGGGTTTCGCCCTCAAGTAATCTTGAGGCTCGAGCTTTCAAACGTGCGGCAGTTAAGTGAGCGCCTAATTGTTCGGCTGCCAACCAACCGCGCCCGAGGATGGGCAGAACCATTTCTGGTTCCAGCGAAGCCATATCGAGATAAGCCTCGAGTTGCGCTGGGTTGACCTCTGGCATGTTAAGCGCCATCTGTGCCAAGTCGCACTGCACGGTTTGGGGCATGTCACGCAGCACCAATTCGCGGTAAAGCGGGTGACTAAACTCGAGTCCGCGCAGTACCCCAAGCTGCTCGAGGTTTGAGCGAATCAAGGTCAAGGTTTCAAGGCTAATATTGCCAAAACTTGCCAAAACTGTAATGTCTTTGGGTTCAATCAAAGCCAAAGTTCCAAGGATAATCTTGGCATCAGGTAAACAGTAAGCATCTTCGAGTACGCACTCGAGAACAGCTTCAACACTATGAGGAACTGCCGATTCGGTTGGTTTACGCCACCGCCATTGTGTGCCGTCGTTCCAGAGGTTTCCTTGTCGCGCCAAATAACGAAAAAACTCGAGGGTGAACAGAGGATTACCTTGGGCTTTGTGAAACACCCAAGTTTTTGCTTCATTCGGTAAACTGCCAGCGATTTCGGTTTCAAAAAGCAAGTCCGCCTCGAGTTTGCAAAGTCGCTCGAGTTGGTGCGCTTCAAATGGGGCAGGAGGTTGCGTTCGGCTCGTCACCAAGACGAGCACTTGCCGAGTATGCCGCAAGAACAACACCAATTGCGTCCAGAATTCGTGTTGTTCGGCATTTGCTTCGTGCCAGTTTTCCAAGTGCAACGTGAACGGAGCTAAGACTGCCAACTTAGCCTCGAGCGCAGCGATTAAATTCCTGGATTCAATGACCTGACCTTGTTGTGCCATCTCTAATGCCCGCGAAGCCCACGTCGGCAGATTACGCGTCGTAACAGGCAGGGCATTTAAGAAATCTCTGATGGTGACTCGAGCTTGAATTTTGAGGCTGATTCCAGCTAAACCCTGAATCAATTGGCTTGCCGCATGGGTTTTACCAATGCCAGGCTCGCCCCAAAACGCCAATGCCAGTCCATTCTTGGTCTTTCGGACCCGTCGGATGCGCTCGAGCAATTCGGTGATAATGACATGCCTTGATGCCATGGTTGAATTGTATCGTGTTGCCCCAGCGTATTGATCTTTGTTAGCTGAGGACAAGATAGAGTCTAAAAGTGAAGTTGGATTTGCAAACGAAACCCTTAATGGCATTTCCCTTTTCCTGACAGTATAAATTCAGTATCTTCAAGTGACTATACAAAAGTGCTTTAAAACCTCAGTTCCACCTCAGTGAACATTGGGTATCTTTTTTGCACGGTTCGCACCAGCCGCCAAGGAGAAACCTGAAAAGATTCTCGGTAAAAATGTCGGTTCATCGTCGGTTTGCCATCTCTGTCGCTTGCAGTCAAGCGGGTACATCTGAATATTTTAAAGGCTGAAACGGTGTGTGGCATATCAATGCCATCAGCCCAATAAAAAGATGTACCTGGACTCAAGAAGACTCGAGCCACACGGCTCAGGAGGAAGGTCATGAAGAAAGTCTGGATTGGAATTGCACTGGCATTGGCGCTTACGGCGTGTGGCACTCAACTGCCGCCAAACCAACAACAATCGCAGGGCGTGGTGTTACGCGCCCACACCAAGGTTTTGGGTAAGACACCCGCTGCGGGTGTGGACACACGAACCTTCAGTGATGCTACACAAAGCATTGCCGATATCATTGGGGCTAGCCCAGACCTGAGTACCATTAGCTTCTACCCTGGAAGTGTTTATGCGGCTGGTTTGCAGCCAGGAGACGTTATTTCTGCACCCCCAAATCAAGTGGCAAGCCACGGATTTCTACGGCAAGTGACTGACATACAGTACCTGGGAAGCGAGATACGTGTTTACAGCCAAGAAACGGACTTGGATACCGCAATCGAATATGCAAATCTCGATCAATCGGTTGAACTGACACAAAACAATATCGCGTCGGTCACCTATGCTGACGGCACTCGTCTCAGCGGAAAGCAACTTCAAAAAATCGGACAATCTCGAGGCTCAACTACACTTGGCAGCGTGAATATTCCATTTAATAATATTCGCATCTGTGACGGTGATAATGGAACTAGCATCAATGCAACAGGTTCACTCTCTGCAAGTCTGAAGGCTTTTTTGGACGTTCGTTTGTCTTGGTACGGAGCATTCCGCGAAGTATCAACTGGAATCGAAGCCAACGAAAATCTAAATTTAAGCATGAGCGGACAGTGCAAATATAATCTCTTTAATGTTGATTATTCAATTGCCAGAATCAATTTTCACACATCTGTCATTTGGGTTGGACCCGTACCCGTTGTGATTACACCTTACCTTAATATCAACGTTGGTGCGAGTGGGAACATTACCCTGAGTGCTTCATATAACATCAATCAAACCTACAATGGGCGTTATGGTGTTCGTTGGAACAAAAGTGGTGGTTTTTCTGCCATCAATGAAACCAGCTTTAATGTCACAGGTTTTGATAGCATCAGTGCCTCTGCCAGCCTGAATCTTCTCGGGTACGTGCGCGGCGAAGTGGGCTTTAAATTGTACAGTGCTGGCTATTTGTACGCCGTCGCCAAACCGTACCTCGAGTGGACTGGCACGTACACACTGCCAGCAAATACTTTTGACTACAACATGTATGCTGGCATGAAGGTAAGTGTCGGTGGTTATCTGAAAGTTTTAGGTAAAACGTTCGGTGAATACAACAGCCCCGAATACGATGTTGGTCGCCGTCTTATCGCAAGTTCTGTACCACCAACGCCAGACCCTGATCCAGACCCAGTACCCCCTTGCCCAGGATGTGCGCTTCCTTAAAAAGTTGATTTGTAGCTCGAGCAAGCAGAGTTGAAATGAATTGCTTTGCTAAGAATTTCTGATTCTTAGCAATGCAATTCAAGTTTGTAATGAAATACAGGCTGCATCAAACACTGCTTGAACAGAACGAGTTGCTTGGTAAATGCAAACCATCTCGAGTGTCATTCGTTCAATCCTTCAATGCGCCCATCAGTTTCTCGAGGTCTTCTTTGGTGTTGTAATGCGCCACACTGACCCGCAATGCCCCATTTGGCATTAAACCCAGCGCGGTCATCGGCATGGTGGCGTAATAATGCCCCGCTGCAACACCCACACCCGCCGTGGCAAGCCGTTCGGCAACTTGCAGCGGCTCGAGGTTCGGCATATTGATGCAGAACGTTCCAACTCGTCCAGCCAAGCCAGGTTCGCCGTAAAAACTCAACCCTGGAATGTCTTTGAATTTCTGAATCGCAAATTCCATCAGTGGTTGCTCGAGATTCTCGATTTGCTGGTACGCGGCTTGCAATCCAGCGCGTCCCGTTGTGCCGCCACCCAGAACGGTGCGTAAATACTCGAGCGTCCCAAGCCATCCCGCCAGACATTCGTGATTGGTCGTTCCAGGCTCGAATTTTTGTAAACTGTCGTCTGGAATAAAATGCAATTTATCGGCTGGCAGTTGCTCGAGTAACCCCTCGCGCACGAACATGAACGCGGCATGGGTCGAAAAAACTTTGTAACTCGAGAAGACCGCGAAATCCACACCAAGTTTTTGCACGTCGGGCAAGTGATGCGGCGCGAAATGAACCATGTCGGTGATCGTCCATGCGCCGACGGTTTTGGCAATTGCGGCAGCACCTGCCACGTCTGGCGCAGTTCCCAAAGAATTTGCGGCAGAGCAAACAGCCAGCAATTTTGTACGGCTCGAGATCAAATCTTTTAAGTCATCTAACTCGAGTCGGCTTTCGGGAAATTTCGCCCTCCAGATTTTAATGATGACACCCTGCGCCTCAAGGTTGCGCCACGGGCTGGCGTTGGCTTCGTGCTCGAGTTCGGAAATAATGATTTCATCGCCTGGTTTAAAAATTCTCGAGAATGCCCGAGCGAGTTGAAAGGTCAGGGATGTGGCGCTCGTGCCGATCACGACTTCAGATGGTTTGCAATTCAAGAACTCGCTCGTCTCGAGGCGCGTCCTAATTTTGATGCTCGTGGCGTTTTGCGATCCAGGGTACGGCATTCCAACATTGCAAGAAGCCGTGCTTAAAAAACTCGAGATTGCATCAATGCACTGTTTTGGGACTTGTGCACCGGCGGCGTTGTCCAGAAAGCTAAACCCGTTTTGGAAAGCTGGGAAGTGCGCTCGAGCTTCGGTGTTTTGCATTTTCAAAGTTTAATACGAAATAGAGGTCAGTTGTTGCTCGAAAGGTTTAAACTCGAGATACGTTAAGAGTATTTTTTTGGATGCTCGAGATGAAATGAAGATACGGCTCTCATGCTCGAGTTAGAAAATTTGAAGGAGGGTGGAATTTTCCACCCTCCTTCAAATTTATACAAAATGTTCTGTTAACAAGTCTATTCGTTGCTCGGTTTCAAGGTTACCAGTACAAAAACTTTAAAATGTACCAGACGCATAAAAATTCCAACCCCAAGCATCGTGGAATTCTGCCATACGCCAACCGCTGCCAAAGTTCTGTGCACAAATTCCATCAGCAACGGCTTGGGAAGTCATTGTTGAACCAACCACCACGGGCGTGAGTTTAATGTCTCCTGCGTACCAGTCACTTGGCACGTTGGCTGGTTGTGCTTGCCCAGTGAATTTTACGCACGCAACTGGAAGTGCTGCATTTGTTGACGTGTCACCAGAGTAAGCGTTTGTGCCCGAATCTGCTCCAACTTGCACGACATTGCCGCTCAATGTTTGCAAACGAACCCAAGTCATGGCTTTACCAGTGGTTGTATTCCAAGGGTTTGCATTCTGATCGTTGATGCTGACCCAAAAGCGTCCTGGATTTGGATTGGGCGGACTTGATTGGGCGCACTTCAATTGCTTACGAAGAACATCACCGAAATCTTTGTCAAAAACACCAAAGTTTGTACCAAGAATCCGACCTTCGCCATGAACACTGAGAGATAAGCCTGCGTATAAGCAGTATGAGTATGACAGAGGTGGATTTTTGATCCAACCTTCTAATTCAGCAAAGACCTTAGGGTAAGCATAGATTTTGTAAATTCCATAAAGGCTTAATGAACCTTTTAAGCCAACGTATCCACGAGGAATATAAGTGCCATCAGTTGCCGCATCTATTTCAGGGTTGAGAAAATTAAAGCTTGATTGAACTTCATTAATTGGATTCCAACCGATGCCTCGTTCCCACTTCACACCTTGTTTGTTGTAATACTGTTGAGATACTTCAAACTTAACTTTACCATGAATTTTTCCACTTGCGCCTAAGTAAATTTTTAGATTTGGAATTAAAACAATAGGCACATATCCAATAAAGAATGTAATTGGGCGATAAGTACGATTAAGAAGAAGAATTTCACTGTTTAAGTTAACTGTGCCTTCACTAATAAGTTTAGCGGATGCCTTTTCATCAAGTTGAAGACCAGCGTCAAAGTATTGGACTTTAAACCGTCTAATTCTTAAGTTAATAAAAGCATCTACTTCAGCCTGGAAATTACCCGTTAGTTTAACTTGATCGTTAATGGTTTGAGGATTTCCATCAGCATCGTAAAGAATTTTATCAAAAGATTTATCAATACCAAAGAGCTTAATCACTCTGCGTGTTTGGGGATCAACCGAATCTGTAACACCATTTTCATCTTCTTCAGAAACGACTGGAACAGTAGAAAGATCTGTTTTTGTATCGATCTGACCATCCAATACAACATCTTCAAGCCCCGCCTCGACTGTCTGGGCAACAAAAGATTTTCCGACTTGACTGATACTAACAACCTTACGGGGTGGAATTCCATAAGGTGCAGTTGCTGTCGGTTCACTGACAATAAAGTTATCAACACCAAGACCGCCAGGATCGCTGCTGAATTGAATCGTTCCAGTCGCAGGATCAAACGAGCTGACAGTATCTCGAGCTTGAGTATTCAGAACTCGTAATTGCGGGGATATAAGTGCCAGATTGCCTTGTCCATAATAAGACCAACCGCCAGCTACGCCATTGCTTTTTCCGTCATGGAATTCTGCCATGCGCCAACCCCTGCCAAACGCAGTAGCACAGATTTGATCTGCGGTGTCTTGAGAATTAAGCAAAGTGCCTGTCATTGGAACGGTCAACTGAAGCTTACCTTCAACCCAACCTTGATAGGGACTGGTGGTAATTTCGGCTGGAACTGGGCTTCCATCAACATTTAAACATAACACTGGAAGTTGCTCTTCAATGCTTGTATCACCAGCGTATGGGTTCGTCGTTCCATCCGTTGCGTTTGATGAACTTGCATCGCTACCAACCAAGGTTAGGTCGTCTTTGATGTCTAATTGTCGCCAAGTCATGGCTTTACCAGTTAAGGTATTCCAAGGATTTGCTTGTTGGTCATTCACCGCAACCCAAAAACGTGATGTCAGAAGATTAGGGTTGGTAATGACCGGTGGTGGTGGAACAATAACGCCCCCGCCGCCCCCACAAGGTAATTGGTTGAGGCGATTTTGAGAGTTGATGCTGGATACAATTCCTGGATCGCAAGGTTGTAAATTAGTCCCAATTTTGCTGGGGGTAGGTAGCTGATTGCAGGCAGCTAAGCTACTTGCAGCAACCAGAAGAGCGGACAGTGTCTGAATCTGTTTCATTAAATCCTCCAATGAATTAATGTCCTCAAAAAGGACCTATCAATTGCCGAAATGAACAACTTGCTTTGATCGAATAATGCAAAACTACACTTTTGAAAGCTCGAGATTTTGGTTTCTTATTGTTTCTCGAGTTTGTCTTTCACTATTGCCTCCTCCTGTTGAAATGATCTGAATTCTGGTTGGAAAGCGTCCGCACAACACGTCTGCCTGGTAGAACCAACGCGGCTTGTCTGAAGAGCCAAGAAACACTTTGAGCTTTGCCTTGGAAATCGAGCGTGAATTCCTTGAGCCAGAATTTTTGGGTTTCTCGAGTTCACGTTTGGTTTACACTCCAAGAAAATCTCGAGTATCAAAGCGATTCAAAATCAAGGCAGTAAAAAACCGCGAACAGTTGCATTCGCGGTTCATTGGTATTTCCTCATTTTTAGTGGTCGGCTTCTGGGGTTGTCTCGAGCCAAGATTCAAGTATGTCTAAACCGGCTCTGAAGACGGTGGCGGTTGAACCGTTCATGTCCTGAATCACGGCACGTAAGGCTTGCATTGAGGCATGGTCTTGACGACCTGAACGCCAACCTCTGACAATCGTCTCGAGTAAACCCTTGATGATGTTGCTGTGGGTCAGCGTCCAACTGGAGGTGATGGGGTGTTGCTCGAGCAGCGTTTCCAGATCGTGTCGAAGCTGTTCTATGGCGGGCATGAACTGCCTTTGAGTTTCGATTTGGTCTGGCTTGTGGATGTTCACGGTGTTGGGTTCGTGTGTTTGTAGTCAATGGCAACCCAGAACCTTGTTTTTGGTGCGATTTGTCCATAAGCGACCAAGGTAGTAAGTTTGGGGGCATCGGTGTCATGTGCCATGCGCCAACTGTTCCCGAATTGCTGTTGGCATGTGGAATCAGATGTGTTCAGTGACCGCGCTTGTAAACCTGGTTTTGTTGCACTTATGGCAACTCGAGCATTGATTGGAAAATTGCCTTGGTCGGGTGTGATAAGACTACCTGACGTGTCAAGAGGCTCGAGACACAAAATAGGCAAGTCAACATCGAGGTTTGTATCGCCCATAAGTGGATCGGTTTGAGCATCTGCGCCAACAGTAACGATAGGTTCAGTGCTTGATCCTAAATTAGCTGGCTGCCTTAAGACTGTCCAGGTTGTACCTCTTGCATGATCTGACCAAGCACAATCGGGGCAGGTACCGAGACCCCCAGGACAACAGCGTGTTTGCCTTGATGTATCTTGCAAGGTTTGTTGAACACCGCAGGCACTTAAACTTAAAACGCAAGCCAGGATCAAATATATTTTCATAACATCTCCTTATCGAACACAAATCTCGAGCTTGGTTTTTGTTTGCAAAAAGAACTCGAGCATTTTTGAACATTGGTATTGAAACAAATTGCCTGGAAACGAAGCGTGAACCCGTTAGACTCGAGTCCATAATTTTAACTATAGAGCTTGTGGCTTTAACCCCCAAACCCGCATCTGCTCGAGAAAGCCCTCCATCGGAGTCAACCCCAATTCTTGACGCAACACACGTTCGTATTGCTCTAAGGCTCTTTGCGCCGCGCCGACTGCGCCAGCTTGGTAATGCCGTTCGATCAAACCCTGGTTGGCTTTGTCAGACATTGGGTCAAGTTTTAAAACCTGCTGATAGCGCACAATCGCCTCGGTTGCTCGAGTTTGCTGATTCGCCAAACGCAAGCCCAAATCAACAGCCCTTTCACGGATTTGGTCGCGCAAAAGTTCAATCCATTCGGCTTCGCTTTCGGGTAAAAACGGCTGACTTAAGCGTATAAATTCTGCCTCGAGCATTTCCAAGGATGCATTGATCTCTGAAGGCACAGGCAAATCTGTTTGAATTTTTAATTCGCTGGCAAGTTGATAGCGCCCAAGTTCAATTGGTAACGGATTTGCCAATCCTGAATAGGCGGCATTCAAAGCCACCCGTAAGCGCCTGACAGCCACCCTAAAGTATTCGTAATGCCGCTCTTCGGCATCCGTTCCCCACAATGCCTCAACAATAACCTCACGCGTGCCAGAACGATAAATCGCCAACCAAGCCAGCAGTTCGGCAGATTTGGTCAAATGAATTGGCACACGAACGCCGTTGATCTGTGCCCTAAATTCTCCGAGGGTGGTTAAAACCAGTTCGGGTTTGGTTGGCTCGAGTGCGGCTACAGAATTAAGGGTTTGAATTGAAGAATTTTTGGGCGTGTTCTCGAACTGTTCAAGTTCTGAAATTTTTGTGCCGACCACACCATTCCAACCAGCAAACTTCGAGCGCACCGCGCTGCTGTCGCGCCCCAAATGCTCAAAACAATCTGCTTGCATTGCCAAGACCCGAACAATCAGGTACGGCTCGAGTGGTAGTTGCTCGAGGCTCTCAAGCTGGGCTAGTGCCGTTTCAAACTGTCCACCCTGAGCGTTTTTGAACGCCTGTATGAACTCAAGATAATGCCCGTTCAGTTCGACGTTGGGTTGTGGTTTGCCAAGCCGAAACGACAGGTCTACCAAATGAAAACGGAGTCGTTGGGTCAAAACGTTTGCCCGTGCAGTTTCGGCGGCACGAAGTCCAAGTTCAAAGTATTCCCGTGCCTGATCGGTTTCTTGGCTCCAGTCTGCAACCAAACCGCAGGCTTCTTCAAGAATGGCAACGGCAAAACCGTCGCTGGGTTCAATCGAAACCCGAGCAACCCGCAGGAGTTCTTGGGCAACCCCAAATTCTTCGCGCATCGCCTCGAGTTTAGCCAAATCAATTTGGAGTGTCGCGGCGCGGTTGGGAAAATTTTGGTCTTGGCAAATTTGGATGGTTCGCAGCAAGGTCTGGCGTTGGGCTTCAAATTGGTGCTGTTGTTCCAAGACGTATGACAAAAAACTAAGCGCGGTCACGAGTTGACCAGCTTCTTGATGAACCTCCGCCCACCCAACAAAACCCTGGGCTTCAGTCAACGCTTCCCCCAGACGACCCAAGCCAAGCAAAGCACCAATTACCTGCGATGCGACTGCGCCTGGTAGCTCATTGGGGGTTTGAATTTTGCGGGCTTCGAGCGCCAGACGCAATTGCTCACTGTAATCACCCCGACGATGTGCCAAAACTGCCAAACTTGCCAGACCAACCGAATGAATCTGACCCGAATCTGCCAATTGATTTAAGCTGCGCTCACCGCGTTCGGGTTCGCCCGTTTCAATCCAATTGAACGCCAGACGACACTGCAATTCGTTGCTGAGTTTTTCAAACGGAAACAACTCGAGCAATTCACGAATGCTGCGGCGCTCACCGCGCACACGGTACTGCGAAACCAAGGGTGTGACCACTTCGAGTGCCTGCGGGTACGCTTGGGCTTTGATGAAAAGCCGTAACGCGAGGGTCAATTCTGATCTGGTTTGGGCAAGTTCGGCGGCACGCAACATCAGGTTTTGAAAGCGCTCGGCTTGCAATCGCAACTCTGACTCGAGATGTTCTAAGAGCAAACGATGCGGTTGATAGATGCCGCGTTGCAACGGTGAAAGTGGTAAACCACTGCGAATCACAACATCGAGCCAACCATCAGGCAATGCCAACCCAAGCTCTCGAGCAGCAGCCTCCGACCAAACCTCCAACACCGCCGCCTCTGGTAAGTGCTCACGAACGTTATGGGGCAAAATCAATATCGCTTCGCGCAGTAAATCTTTTGGCTCGAGATGCGTCGTCACACCCGAAGCCGCCAGTGCCAAACCGGCAGCCCAACCATGTAAGTCCTTAAACTCGTGGGCTTTGTGACGGTCATGCGCCCCTCGAGCGCTGAGGTAAGACGAGATTTCATTTTCTGAAAAACTCAAGTCTTTGATGTCCAACACTAGCATCTCGCCACGTGCCGCCAAACGCGCCAAGTTTAATTGCGCCAACGAATAACCGCTTAAAATCACGCGGTGTCCCTCGCCCAAACCACGAATGAACGAATCCAACCACGCCAACCCGTCGGCATTTAAAGTTTCAATCCCGTCAAACAGCACATCCACGTTGACATTCAAACGACTTAAGGCACTCAACGCCCCCGAGGTCAGCGTCTCGAGCGGCTGCTCCTGAGCCGTTGCCAGCATGTCTTGCAATGTTTCCAAACCCGAAATATGCGCCGTCGCCCGAAGAAATCGTGTGACCGCATCGAACGCCCCAATCAACCTATCGTTCAAATTTACCCACACCACAGGACGTTCGGCGGCTCGAGCGTACTGCGCCAACAAGGTTGACTTTCCGTAACCCGACGGCGCGATTAACGCGATCAGTTTATCGTCTAGGTTTTGTGCCAGACGTTGAACCAACCCGAGTCGAGTGATTTCGAAGCGCAGTGGTTTTGGAATGTTGAACATTTTTTCTTTCGGTTGGGGTATCAAATTATTGTGAACTATGCTCTCGAGATTCGGGGATAAAATTTAGTCTCTGCCTGTCTCTGGATTTATATGTTGTGGAAATTCTGATGCTCGAGCGAATTGTGCTCAGTTTATATTTTCTCCTAAATGGCTGTTCATAAAATAGTTATAAACCTTCAGTCTGCCTAAAACCTCCCAGAAAAATGATCCCAACCCAGGCTAAAACTCCCAAAACAAAAATGATCCCAACCTCCCAAGGCAGGTTGGGCGGCTCGAGTTTCGGGATTTTTTTAAGACATTTCTCTTACACCACGGGTTTTTAAGCCCTTACCGCGCTTTCGGGCGCTGGCAAGATCGCGTTTGATCGTGGGCGCACTAACCGCCAAGGCGTTTGCTAGATCGTTGACGGTGGGTGCTGCGCCCTGCTGGGCTGCCTCGGTCAGCAGTCGCTCGAGCCGATGTTGACGCGCTTCGGCTTTGTTTAGAAAACCCTGATCGCTCGGGTCTTGAACCGTCCAGGTGATATTAAGGTAATCGCTGGTTTTGAGCACATTTCCCGAAGAGATCGTGACTGGTGGCAATCGCAGGGTTTCATGTCGGGTGATGATGATTGGCTCGAGTATGCCAAATGCCGCCACGATCTCGCGGTTGACCCTTACATTCTGTAGAAAATCGCGGCGTTGTTTAGCTTCTGGCAGGGTCGCGCACTGGGTTTGAACGATCTCAAATGCGGTTTTTAGGGCTGCTCGAGCCTCAGTGGTTTGACCAACCGCCAGCAGAATCTGATGATGGTGGAAATGTACTTTTTGAGAAAGTAAACCTCGGAATTGCCCCAGTATTTCTACGGCTTTTTGGCTGTACTCGAGTGCCTGCTCGAGATTTCCAAGATGCAAGTAATTGTTGGCAATTTCGGTATGACAGGATGCCGCAGGGTCATGGTCAATTTCAAAACGTTGCGTAACGTCTAAGTAAAGAGAAAGGGATTCTTCAAATTTACCGAGGCTAAACTTTGCTTTGGCAACGATGACCAGCAATTCTCGAGTTACTGTGTTGATTTCTGATTCTAACGCAATTTTAGTGAGTTTTTTTATGTTTACTAATTTTATACGATCAGTTTCTATAAAAAAATTATTTTGCAAACATTTCAGAGGGTCGAAAAAATAACCGCCTATCTCCTTGCTCAGCTTTATTGCCTTTGAAATCAATGAATCTGCTAAATCATAATTTCCGATGTTTACTAATATGCAAGCTAAATCGTGTAGAGCATTAACAAAATCGGTTTTTTTACTATAAGATTCTACGATAAATAATTGTTTATTTGCATATACAACAGATTTATCAAAATTTCCTGACACTTGAGATATAAGAATAATAGAATTAATACATAAAGTAATTAAATAATCATCGTTCAATTTTTCGGAAATACTCAGAGCAACACTAAGAGAGGCTAGAGATTCATTATAATTGCCAATAAAAAATTCAATATTTCCCATTTCTCGGTATAATTTCGCCATAAATCTTGGGCGAGTTTGATGTAGATTAAAACTTAACGCTTTTTGCAAAGATTCTTTGGCTAACTCGAGCTTACCCAATTCACGAAAAGTCGCTGCAATTCGCACATAAGTTTCAGCCTGAAGTAAAAGGCATTCAGGTAGGTCACGATAAATGCTAAGACACTCTTGAAAACTCTGAATGGCTTCAGTTAACTGATTATTCATGGTTTGGATTTGCCCTAACCGAAATAAAGTGTCTCCATGCTTTTTGTGTAGGTTATTGTCTTTGGCGATTTCAACTGCTTGAAGGATGTATTCCATCGCTTCAATAAGTTTTCCACTAAAACGTGCCAGGAAAAGACTTTTTGCTTCTAACGCGGCGATAATTGCAATGGGTTCTTGTAATTCTTGAGCAATCAGATCAAGCTGTTTTAAATCATTAGGAATTCGATCCGTGTCTCCAACCGCCCATAATGCGTGCTCTCTATGCCTGAGAAGATTCAACATCAATTCAAGCATTTGCTTTCGGTTGGGAAGCGGATGCTTGTCTAACATTTGCTCGAGATGGTCGCAATGCGTAATTGTGATGCTCGGTGCTCCGAATTCCTTGGCGTGCTCAGCGGCTTTAGCGCTGTAATCAATCGCTTTTTCCCAGACTTGCGCCCGTTCAAAATGCAGTGCAAGTCGTTCAAAAGCTTCGGGCGCGTTTTGTTCTAAGATTTCGGCGGCACGCCCATGCAAACCCGTGCGTTCGGTTTCGGGAGTTTCGAGGTACGCCACCTCGCGCATTCGGTCATGGGCAAAACCGAGTCCGCGCCCTGTCTCGAGCAGCAAGCCGTTTTGCACCAATGGCAGAAGCTGCTCTAAGACTTCAGCCTCTGAAATCGCGCAAACGAATGCCAGTGTCTCAAGATCAAAATTGGCTTCGAGCACGGCGGCGGCAGATAAAATATTTTGGGCTGTCTGTCCCAATCGTTTTAACCGTGCTCGAATCATGTCCTGCACCACGCCCTCGGATTGATAGTGGTTCGGCTCGAGTTGCCATATCCCGTTTTTGCCCAGCGTTATGGCGGATTTGGCGTGCATTTCGCGCAATGTTTCGAGCACGAAAAGCGGATTACCCTCGGTGCTGCCATGCACGTTCGCCTCGAGCGTGTTGGCGGCGAGTAACGTACCTAGGCTGGCGCGGATCAGACGGGCGGTGTCTTGAGCTGTCAAGCGTGAAAGCGTAATGGTCTTTGCGCCAGTTCCCTCGAGTGCCCTCAAACTTTTTTTTGGCGCTGGGTTCAAGGATTGCTCATCGCTGCGGTGACTGACCAACAGCAGCAAACGATTGGTTTGTAATCGCTTGGCGAGCAATGGCAGGTACTCGAGGCTCGCCTCGTCCATCCATTGCAGGTCTTCGAGCACGATCAGGTGCGGCTCGATTTCGGACAGTCCGAGCAGGGTTCGGCTGATGGCTTCGCGTAGTTTTAACGGGTCGGGTTCTGTATCGTTGACCCTAATGCCCGATTGCAACGCGATTTTAGGCGCGATCCGTGCCACTTCCTCTAACCAGATCGGCTCGAGCAATTTTGTCAGGCGTTCTAAACGCAACGGTGTTAAACCCGTCTCGAGGAGGTCACGAAGAGATTCGTAGGCGGCGCTGGCGGATTCGTTGCCTTTGCAAAACATGGATCGAACCCCTCGCCAAGTGGCTTGACGCATGAATTCTTGTAATAAACGTGTTTTCCCAATGCCAGCCTCGCCGCTTAAAATCACCACGCCGCCCTGACCTGCCTGCGCTCGCTCGAGCGCCTCCAGTAAGGTTTTCAGTTCGGTTTCTCGAGCCACCAGTGGCAATTCGGTTGTGCTTAATAAAGATGCACTGCTCGAGCGAGCACCCCCGCCAAGCTGTAATTGCGCCTGTCTCAGCACCGCGCACGCCTCCATACCAGGTTTGTCGCTGACATCCAGTAGGGCTTTTTTGCAGCGTTCAAATTGTTTTAAAACGGCACGCGGTTGATTCTTGAACAACTGAATTTGCATGACTTCGATATGGGCATCCTCGCGCAACGGGTCAAAACGCACCAGCATCTGCGCGAACTCGAGCGCCCGTTCGGGATCGCCCTGGCTTCGACTTTCACGCATCGAACGTTCCAACAGCGCCGCGTACTGATCGCGGTATAACACGCGCGACTCGAGCACCCAATCGTTGTCTAAATCCGCAAGAAAATCGCCACGGTACGCCTTTAAAGCCGCCAGCCGAAATTCTAAACCCGTGTTGGTTTGCAGCGCCTTTTGCAACACTCTCAAATCTGTTTCCACACGCACCGCCGTATGGAATCGCACGGCGTCGCTGTCGGTTTGCACAAGTTCAAAACCCTCAAAACACTGCCGAATTAGACTCAATGCCTTGGTCAATCGCCCTCGGGCTTGACGTTCGGGCAGGTTAAACCAAAATCGTTCGCACAGGGCGGCGCGGGTGTGAACAAAATCGGCATTCAGGATCAGAAACGCCAGCAAGGCTCGAGCCGTGCGCGATTGAGGACACGGTAAAAGTTGATCGTTTTGGCTGAGGCGTAAACCGCCAAGAAATTCAACTTTTAACAACGCGCTGGCGTTTGGTGCTGGGATCAATTTGGTTGGACGTTGCAATTGAGTCAAAGCTCGTACCTCATGCGTTGGGGGATGCTTAAAAAGAGCATACTTCTTTGCTCGAGTTTAGACAGTATGCCAAAATGAGTTTGGTCTAAAATTCATTGCGGGCGCTATGATCGCTCAATATGATTTTGATTGACGCGCATCAACATTTTTGGAATCTCGAGCGGGTGGCATACCCTTGGCTCAATCCCTCGCACGGAATTTTGAATACCACCTATGCTCCCTCCGATCTCGAGCCGCATCTGAAAGTCGCCGGTATCGTTGGGACGGTTTTGGTTCAGGCTGCCAACGGTTTTGAAGACACCCGCGCGATGCTCGAGATTGCCGATCAAACATCTTGGGTCAAAGCAGTGGTCGGCTGGATTCCGTTAACAGAACCAAAAATTGCCGAGGTTGCGCTCGAGGCTCTGACAGAAAACTCTAAATTGAGAGGCGTTCGTCACCTTATTCACGACGAACCAGACCCAGATTATTTGCTCAAACCCACCGTGCTCGAGACGCTAAAAATTCTTGCATCTCGAGGTTTATGTTTTGATGTGGTTGGCGTTTTACCGCGCCACCTCGAGGTGGTGGCGATGGTGGCGGCACAAATCCCAAACCTCAAATTGGTGATTGACCATCTTTGCAAACCGCCGATTGCGGCGAAAGGTTGGCAACCCTGGGCGGATTTGCTGGAACGCGCCTCGGAATTCTCGAATGTTTACGCCAAAATTTCGGGTTTAAATACCGCCGCCGATTGGTGCACTTGGACTGCGGATGATCTAGAGCCTTATGTAGATCATGCGTTTCAGTGTTTTGGGGCAGAGCGTTTGATGTTTGGCAGTGATTACCCAGTGGCAATTCTGGCGGGAGATTATGCCAAGGTTTGGATTGAAACAAAGGTGCTGCTCGAGAAACTTACGATTGATCAAAAAGCACAAATTTTGGGCGGCACGGCGGCAAGGTTTTACGGTTTGACTTAAAATCAATGTTTCACTCGAGGAAAAAACGAGTGGCAGCAATCTCGCGGGTTTAAGGATTAAACTTTTTTCATGACCGAAAGTATTTTGCGCGTGACAGCCAAAGCCAGTCAGGAAATCACTGCCAGCCTTGCCAAACTGCATTTTGTGGTTGAGGGTGAAACATTTTTGTTTGGCAACGCGGCACTGAGCCGCTCGAGAATTCTGAAAGAACTGGTTTTAAAATTCAAAGAACTTGGTGCGACAGAAGCGGATTTTAACGTCAAATCGGTCAGTGCCAGGCTGGATTCTGGGCTGCTGGGCAAGAGTTCCAAAGCCGAATTTAAACTCGAGTTAACGGTGGCTGATTTTTCCAAACTGCCAGATTTTTTGGGTGTGATTGCCACTGCCAAAAATGTGCAGCTCGAGCAACTGGAATGGATTTTTGAGACTGACGCGATCATGCTCGAGTTGAGTGCGGCAGCCATGAAAAAAGCGCTTGACAGAGCCACTGCGATGGCGAATGCCGTTGGGCATCGGGTGCTGGGTCTGCGGAGCGCCAGCGATTCGAGTCAAATGCCAGAACGAACTCAAACCATGAATTTTGGTGGGGATTGGATGGGTCAAGAGAAATCTCGAGCGCCCGCGTTGGCTCGAGTGAATATTGGCACGGAATTTAAAGCCACCCTAGAGGTTACGAGCGAGGTGAGCGCCGAGTTTTACCTCGAGAAACCCGTGGACGCCTAAACGCGCTCGAGTTCTGGTTCAAACTCGAGCGTGGGACTTGATGGGACGTTAAACAAATCCAGTAGGGCGCAACCCGTTCGACTGAGGCTGTAATAGACCGACCTGCCACGCCGATGAGGCTCGACCAGCCCAGTCTGGCGCAGCACGCCCAGATGCTCTGAAACGCCGCTAGAGGAGAGTCCAAGGCGTGTGGCGACCTCCAAGGTGCTGGAGGGCGTCTCGAGGCTTAAGAGCACCTCTGAGCGCCCAGCACCGAGCAGTATCTCGAGGGCTTGGTTGGCGGGTGGCGGTTGGTTCATCCAAAGGTTTGCCACACCGCGAGGGGTGTACGCCAGCACGGGCTGCCAGGGCGGGTCGAGGATGGTCATGAACTTGGGAAAAACAAAAACCGAGGGCATTAAGAGCAAACCGCGCCCTTTTAGGTCAATGTCTGTTCCGTCATCATTTTGGCAAAAAGATTTATCCAACTCGAGTACACCAGCTTGGTAGCGTACAAGTGGATTTAAGTCTTGAAACAAGGCTTGTGCGCCGCCCAACGCCAAGTTCCTCGCTCGGGTCAGCACATCCGATTCGAGGGTGGCACGGATTTTGGTCCAGTGCGGCTCGAGGGTGAGCGCCCAAAATGCTTGAAGCTCAAATGCCAGTTGCTCGAGGGCAAGTTGCGGGGTTTCAATAAAAATCCGAGCGGTGCTGGGTATTTCGCTTTGATCTTGCCAAGTCCGTTGCACTTCGCGGCGCACGATATCAACGTTGCTGGCAAGCAAAGCACGGATTTCGTCGGCGAATTCTGGCAGTGGTGTGGTTGGCGGCGGTGTTAAAAAATCGGGAATGTAACTGGCTTTTGGGGTTCGTACCAAGGCATGGACAAATTTAAACTCGAGATGCTCTGTGGCTTTTCGAGCCTCACAAATCCAAGGCAGATGAATCGCGTGGCGGCTTGGGTCGTGCATCACGCCAAAACCCATTGCGGTTTCAAACAACGGACTGAACGCAAAACGTGTTCGGGTCAGGTCTAGGGTGGATAGGTGTAAGCGCTTTTTCATGACATCAGTTCTACTCCCAATTTAGGCTCGAGCCAAATAGATTCGGGGTTTACCGAATTGATACCAATTTTAAAACCCTGGGATTACAGTTTGGGCATGAACTGGTTAATGACTGAACACATCGCCCGTGAACGCCAACAAGCCCTGCTGGAAGAGAGCCACAACCGCCATATGGTTGAACTCGAGACGCCAAGTTTCAGAACCCGAGTGGCGCAATGGTTGCGTAAAACTGCGGACAGGCTCGAGCCAATCTGTCAAGAGGCAATGCAAATCTCAAAATCAGAACTTGCAAGCTCTAAATAAAGCTCGAGCCACAAAAAACACCGCGCAAATTGCGCGGTGTTACTGTTGATAACTTAAATTTACTTGCCAACAACAACCATGTTAGTGGGTAATTTGCGCATGGCTCGAGCTGAAAGCCAAACGGTTTTCTTAATGCCGTCAACCAAAACAGTTTTCTTTTGAAGGTTCGCGTACTTACGCACTTTTGAAATGCCAGTGGTTTTCTTACCAACGCCGCCCTCGGCTTTGGCTTTACCGCGTCGCTGCACGGTGTTGACCACAATGCTCGAGACGCCCCTTACAACACAAGTCTTCGCCATGATTATGTACTCCTAAAAATTAAGCCCGTGAAAATTAAGCTTGCAAAATTAAACGCGTGCCGATTTAGCCATTGTGACAAGCGCTTCAAAAGCCACTGGTTCACGCACGGCGAGGTCTGCGAGCATTTTGCGATCCACTTCGACTCCAGCCAGCTTCAAGCCGTTGATGAACAGGCTGTAGCTCATGCCGTGAAGGCGTGTTGCCGCGTTGATACGTTGAATCCACAAACGACGGAAATCGCGTTTCTTGTTTCGACGGTCACGGTAGCTGTAGGTTGCGGCGTTAAGCAGCGTCTGTGAGGCGTTCTTGTAGTTCTTAGAACGAGTTCCCCAGAAACCCTTGGCGCGTTTTAGAATCTTCTTGTGACGACGACGACGGACAATACCAGTCTTGGCGCGTGGCATTATTTCACCCCGTAAGGCAACATGCCTTTAATGCGAGGTTGATCGTGATCGGACATCACGTAAGCGACGCCCTTGCCCTGAATTTCTCCGCCTGACTTGTGGTACGAAAGGTGACGTTTGCCAGCTTTCCAAGCCATGACTTTGCCAGTACCCGTGATTTTCACACGGCTAGCGGCAACTTTACGAGTCTTTAACTTACCCATTTCTGCCTCCGCTCGAGGGTGTTGCGGTGATCCGCGAACCCTGGAGTGCGGCGGTCTCGAGAGAATCCCGAGGACACTTAAGCCGCGCTCGCTTAGAGCCGTAGAAATATACCCTATAAACCTAAGCCTTGCAAGCCAAAATTAACAATGAGTTTTTCGCAAAACCATTTTTTCATCTCGTGCGTATACCGTGTCTGAAACAAGTTACAGGAGGTCAGTATGAACGAAGTCTCAAAATCCCGTCGTGAAGCCCTCAAAGTAATTGCTGTTGGTAGCGCAGGTGTTGCCTTTGGAGCGCAACTTTCAACGTTTGCCCAAACTGCCGAAATTAAGCCTGTGAACATTGCCAAGCTCGAGAAACTTGCCAAAGATTGGGATGTTGTCGCGTTCGATTTTCAAGGTGCAGCCTCGCAACTGGCTCGAGTGCCAATGCCCAAAGACGAGAAACTGATGAAATCTGGTCGGGTGCTCGAGGTCACGGTTAACAAGACCAAAATCTATTTGACCGCCTACAGTTTAAGTTGCACCCATCAGGGTTGCAAAATTGGTGCTCAGGACAAAGACCATGTCATGGGTTGTGGTTGTCACGGTAGCACCTTCAGCGTTGCCGACGGCAGCGCAATCAAAGGACCCGCCAAAAAGCCGCTTTTGGGCATCAAGCTCGAGGTCAAAGACGATGCGGTTATGGCTGTTGGAATGTTGACTTAAGCTTTTTGATTTTTGAAAGCTCGAGTTTTGCGACTCGAGCTTTTTTGTTGCATCAAAAAAACAGCCACCAAATTGGTGGCTGTTTCAAAAAACCATTTGAAACTCGAGATTAGACTTTGCCCTTGAGGGTGCTGGATGCTTTGAACTTCAAGCGCTTGCCAGCAGGAATCTTGATCTTCTCTTTTGTGCCTGGTTTAACGCCGGTACGAGCTTTGGTTTTCACCACGCTGAACGTACCGAGTCCTGGGAGTGTGACGCTACCCTTTTTGACACCAGCGATGATCGAAGCGATCATTGCGTCAACTGCATTGCCTGAGGCTTTGCGGGTTACGCCAGCTTTTGCGGAGACTTCTTGCACCAAGTGAGCCTTGCCCATACGATCTGCCATTTTGTTACCTCCAAACAATACTTTGATACGTGGATACCTAATTTGTCAACTCCCCTAGGGTTGAATTAAGCCCGATTGACACACAAGCGCGGTTCGTGTAATGTAAAAAACCCCTTCGCAGCCGAGTTCAACCTTAGACCGCATGTGTTTCGTCACGTCAGGCGCGAGCTTTGTGAAACCTTGTACAAAATGAGGATTTGACGGATTCAGCCTGAGCCGTAATTTCAATTTATAGCGTCCAGCACGGCATTTCTATTCTCGAGATAGCACGTAAACACCGTCAGGCTCGAGGCTGACCGCAAAGGATTTTATGGCTTTTACGGCGGGAAGACAGAGCGCTTTTCCAGTCTCGAGATCAAATTTTGCCCCGTGACGCGGACACTTGATCGTGTTCTCATTGACTTCGCCGCCATACAACTCATTGTCATCGTGGGAGCAACGGTCTTCAATTGCCCAAAATCCAGAGATCGAATGAACCACCAAGACAAAATCATCCTCGAGATCAATTACTTTTTGTGTACCAATAGGAAATTCCTCGAGTTTAGCGACAAAAACTTTTTCCATAAATTACAGTCTAGCCCGTAACTCGCCCGTAACTCGAGAGTACGAATTCATTAGAGATGAAATAGCGACACTCTTTTAGCTCAAAATACTGGAGAACAAAAACCTCAGTGTTCCAGAAGATGCTCGGGTTGAGAACTGGTTTGGGCATCCATATCAGGATCACGTTCGCTCAAGAAAACCGATAAAAGTATGGGACTCGAGAATGACAAGCGCTCTTTGGTTTGAGCGTGCGTCACGGTTGCCCGCCAGACCTCACCGTCGAGACTCGGCTCGAACCAAACTCGAACAATGTAAGCACGGCTGTTCATCAGATTCCCCTAAATCTCGAGCTTGAACGCAGCTACAAAAACAACATCGCAAGCGGTAATGATTTCCCGTCAGAATTTTTGTACCTGAGACTCGAGTTAGAGCTTTGTGATGGTGTATTTCCAAATTCCAAAGCCATCGTCAACACTGACTTTTTGAGTGTCGTTCACGAACGTATTGGGATCAAACTGGAATGAAGGCTCGGTGTCATAAGTCAATCCGGGATACGCGGCTACCTTTGCCAAGGTGCAACCGCCCGTTGTGGATTTTCCTTCAGTTAACACGATGATCCCTTCAGGACCTTCTGTAGCACTACCTGTGTTCATGGTTAGGACTTCAGTCAACGAATTTCGGGTCACATCCTGACCATAGTTTGATCTGAATGTGTCGTTTCCGTCACTGGCTTGGTTTTTAATTTCTTCTGCTTTGAATTTCGGTGCAACTGTTGGCGTTAAGACAAATTCGATGTGATCGCTCAGGTCTGCGATTCCGAGACCAGCGGCGCAAGCTGGATAACCCGTCGAAGTGAAATCGCCCACGACTTTGTACCCCCTGCCAACCACCGTAACTAAGGCGGGTTCTATTGGGGCACCCCTGAACTCGGCATCGTTGATGCTGACAAACCCGACCTTGACAGTATTTGGGCTAGGTTGATTGTCGGGTGCGGTGTACGTCGCACCACTCGGGCTGTTGGGGCTGATCTTACCGACAGTCGCGTCTCCGCCTTGAATGCCGTTGACCGTCCACATGCGCGAAAAGCCAGCCTTTTCGTTGGTGAACGGGTACACGTTTGTCACGCCTTTCCAGCACAGCGGGTTGAGATTGGCGAGATCGTCAGATGGATTAGGTGGCGCTGGTTTACAGTCTTTTGGACGCTCGAGCACCCTGGCATAGGGCACAAAAGTCACAGATTCTTTGACTTTTACAGTTGCACTTTTAGGCTTTATGTAAAATGCTAGGAACTTAATGACGCGCTTCAAGTCCAACCCGCCCCGAGCGCTCAAGGCGCTTCGATTGCGACTCGTCACAGCAGGCAACCCTGCGCTGATTGTGCCTGCCACCTTGTCCACCTTGACAGGCTCGATTGCCAACCACGAACCATTGGGTTGTTGCACCGCCAACCCAAGACCATCAGGGCTTTCGTCGCTTGAATCAATCGGAAATGTGACCGTCAGGTACTTATCCCAAGCCGCGTCGCTCGAGATGGCGATACCCTGACCACTGCCATTGAGCGTATCCGTGATCGGTTGTAACGTAATGTTCGCGCTCGAGAATGCTCCAGCAGGGGCGCTGACCTTGATCGTTCCAGTAGTTACTATGCCACCAGCCGCGCTGATCGCTTGCGTGACAGGACTACCAACGTTCGTGCCAACGGGGGTAATCAGGGGTGGCGGAGGTGGTGGATTGTTGTCTGTAACGACTGGGCAGGCAACAAGCATGATTAGTAACAACAGAACTAAAACTGTCTTTAACACGTAACTCATTTCAAACCTCCTCGAGATTCCAACCAACCAGCGCGTCACACTTGAGTGAACGAAATATGACGCGCTGAAAGAATTACGGAATTGCCACAATCAAGTTCGTAGGAACATTGGTCTGGTTGCCAGTGTTATTGCCCCAAGCCACCACACTGCCATCGTTCTTGAGTGCTAAACTAAAACCACTACCTGCTGAAGCTGCCACGATACTCGTCTGGGCTACACTTGGAATCGTGATCTGCCCCGTCGCATTCGCTCCGAACGCCAACAGTGTGCCGTCGCTTTTCACGACCAGGCTATGATCAAATCCTGCCGAGATTGCCACCACGCCACTCGAGGCTGCGGCTGGAATAGCAATTCGTCCATTGGTCGGGTCGCCCCAACCGACCACGCTGCCATCTGTCTTGATTGCCAAGGCATGAGCAGTTCCAGACTCGAGCGATGCCGCGTTGCTGCTGGCACTGGCTGGTAATGGGTAGCTTTGCAGGTTTCCCCAAGCGACCACGCTGCCGTCGGATTTCAGCGCCAGACTGTATTGACCGCCGGCACTGATCGCAACCACGCTGTTTTGAGCGCCAACCGGAACGTCTGCTTGCTTGTTGATGTTGTACCCCCAGGCAATCACGCTGCCGTCTGTTTTTAGTGCCAGACCGTGACCATCGCCCGCCGCAACAGCCATGACCTCGAGTTTCGCGCCCCCAGGAATCGTGGTCTGACCGTTCCCGTTATCTCCCCAGCCGATTACCTCACCGCTTGATTTGAGTGCCAAACTGAAATTCTGATTGCCAGTTATGGACACCACACCACTTTGGGCGCTCGAGGGAATCGATGTTTGACCTTTGCTGTTGTTGCCCCAAGCCACCACGCCGCCATCTGGCTTGAGCGCCAAACTGTGCGCCAAACCTGCGGCAAGCGTGACGGGTCGGATTACTCGAACACTCAGATTTCCTGTGCCGCCTGGTGTCGTCACTTCTACGACAATCGCAGCGCCCACACTTGCCTGAGACGGCACAATGACTTTGATTTCCGTGTCCGACCAAGAGACAATTTGGGTCGCAACTGATCCACCAAAACTGACGCTCGAGCTTCCTTGGGTCGCACCGAAATTGCTGCCAGTGATGGTTGTGACCACACCACTTGCGCTTAAAGCGGGCAAACTGCTGATTTGTGGTGGTGTTGTCACCCCAGCTTGGGTGGTGGCGCTGGTTTCAACACCGCTACTCGAGTTTGCACCGATCACGGCTTTAATGCGGAAGGTGTACAAAGTATTTGGGGTTAAACCCGTGATTTGGGCGGCTTCGGTTTGGACTGTCACCAGCGCTTGAAAAGTTGCCCCAACTTTTTTCTCGACCACATAATCTGTGGTATTTGTGACCGCATTCCAGGACAGGTCGATCTCGCTGCTCGAGATCACCGTGGCGGTTAAATTTGTTGGGTTGGGAACGCTGCTGTTGGTTGCGGTAACGTTGATTGTGATTTTAGCAGACCGAGTTAGTCCACCAATTGTCGTCTTAAATGTCAGGTCGTAAGAACCTGCCGGAACGCTCGAGCCAACGATAAATGGGAATATAGCATGGGTGTCATCAATGTTTGTAAGCGCACCCACTTGAATGTGGGCATCATCCGTGCCGTAAAGTGTCCCATCAACCGAAACCGCTGGGGCTTGTTGTTTGATGTCAAAGCCACCAGTAAGCGTTGCGACCAGCGTGGAATTTCCAGTCGCGCCTGCCGCCAAGCTGATACTTGCCGGGTTAAATGC
>JAYVRX010000085.1:0-22485 GCA_043775825.1 Deinococcales bacterium | reverse complement strand
AGCACTGGCACATAATCTTAAAGCGCTCGAACTGATGCGAAGTGTTGGTGATCCGTACCGTGAATCGATGATCCTTGGAATTTTGGTTGCGATTTACGCCGCCATGGGTAATCAAGCAGCAGCCGAACAATACTTGCTCGAAGCGGAAGAACCGATCAAACAAAGTCAAAATCATGTCGCTCGAGGTTTTTTAAGTCAAGCAAAAAGCACACTGTGCTTGCAAAAAGGTGATATTCAAGAAGCTCGAGAATACCTATTGGAAGTTGAAACTTTTACCAGAGAAAACCAATTGAGCGAGTTCTTATGCACGAATTTATTGTTCCGTGCCAAACTCGAACCAGACCCTTTAACACTGTTAAATGAAGCGCTCGAGATTGCGGTAGCTCAAGGATTTAAGTTGCAAGAATACTTTGCGGCTCTTGCACTGGGAGATAATACTCGAGCCGAAGAATGCTTGAATTTTTTACGAAAACAGGCGCCAGATGGCTGGTTTTAAACTCTGAGACGCTACTGAGACGCCCAACAACGATACTGGATTCATGCCTCGAGTCTCGCCTGCAATTTTTCCATTGCACTCGAGTTTTGTGTTGAATATTCGTTACAACCAAGCGCGGCAACTCTGGCACGTGGTTCTGGTGGATGTCAAAACCAAAACCAAACTCGAATTTGATTCGCTCGAGGATATGAAACACTACCTCGAGCAACAGAAAAAACCTCGCGGTTTACGTTGATACACTTTGATTCACCTCTTAGAGCGTGTTTACGAAGTTAATTAAAAGAAGATATGGCGAGGGGATTATTGTGGTTTTGGCTATAAGCTACAAGCTATAAGCTTCAAGGAACAGCGTTCTTTGGTTTATAGCTTGTAGCTTATAGCTCTGCCCGAGAAACCTTCATAAACACGCTTTAAGAACTGGCTTAGAACTTTCTGGTGCAACTTGCGGCAAACGAGTTGAGTCAATCGCTCAAGTCAATGAAGTCTAGGGTTCTTTGATACAATACCGTCCTGCAAGCTTTGGGTTAGGGCTTGAGGAGGTGCTTTTTCGTGTTATTTCGGTTTTTGGACATCCCACATCTCGAACTCGAGAAGCAAGATGAAAGGCTGCACAGTGTTAGACCTGTGGCGTTGCTGATCTACTTGGCATGTCAACCCGATTTTGTGACCCGAGAAGCACTGACGGCATTGTTCAGTGAGGATTCCAGTGATACGGATGCGCTTCGTCAAGTGCGGGTGTTGTATGAGCATCCAGAATGTGTTGACCTGATTGAAAACGAAGCACTGTCAAGAAATCTGCTGATGATTTGCACTACGCTCGCTCATTCGCAAGGAAAATACGACCAAGCGGCAGCCTTACTCGAGCCTCACCTGAAGCGACTGCGCCAACAATATCCTCCGAGCCTAGACCTTATCAGTCTACTGCTGAGTTTGGGCGCAATTTATGACGCACAAAAACAAAATGAACAAGCGCTCCAACTCCACCGCGAAGCACTCAAACTTTCAAAACAGCTTGGGACACGTCATCTCAATGTGCAAGCCGCCATTAACCACCTGTACTGCTGTTGGGCTTTGGGAAGACTTGAAGAAGGTATGGCAGATGCAGAGTACGCCCTAGAATTGGGCGAGTTTGGCAGCACCTCAACGCTGCGATATAACCTATCAACCGCCTTCAAACAACTCGAACAGTACACTCGAGCAATTGAGTTACTTGAACAAGAACTCGAAATTGGGCAAAGAATTCGCATCAGACCGAGCATTTTGGCGAAACTAAGTGAACTGTACCAACTCACTGGGCAATCGAACCGTATCGAACAAACCATCTCAAAAGCCATAACCGCTTTGGAATCTGTAGATGAAGCCAACGCCTGGGCAATGGTGATAATGTCCGTTTTACAACGTGGAACGAATCAACAGCAAGAAACGATCAAACCATACTTGGTAAAGTTGCCTTGGCAAAGTGTAGCCCCTAATTTACGAACCCAATTGGAAAAGTTAATCGCCATGGAATCAAAATCTGCCGATTGAATACTACTGTCCATGCAAGCATCCGTAAAAATTCGCACAGAAAAACATTTTTTTAGAGCAATACCCTTGAGACGGTCTTGAAACGCCTGGTGTGCATACTATCAACATGCCAGAATCTCGAGCGTCAATAAAAACCAAGAAAAATTGGCGCTCGAGCTTTGTAATACGGGTTGGTGCTGAAACTTCAAACCCAAAAATCGAATTGTTCGACCTTCGCACCGGACAAAAACTCGAGTTTGAAAGCTTTCAAGGTTTGGCAGTGCATCTCGAGCAGGGTCAAAAACGGCGTGGTTTGCATTGAATTTTTTGCAAAAGTTATTTGCTGCGAATTAACCATTGACTTGCGAGTCATGCTATTTCGTTGGTTCTGATACCGCGATCACTTGCCCAGATGCTTGATTGACCACACGCACTTGCTTAAAATTGGCAGCGTTAACACTGAAGCTCGAGAATGGACTGGTCTGCACTGGAATGACTACGGCATCCGAAGCGGGTTCTGTCAGCCGCACAAAAACCGTTAAGCTGCCAGCCTCGAGTTTTGAATCTTGAGTGAAAGAAAAACCGTACCCACTGTTGGGGCGCAAACCCATAAAAAATGTGACAACCCGAGTGGTTTTAAAATTGATGTCTGGCGTGACAGGCACAGGGATTTGATTGCCGTGCATCAACTGCCAAGATTGTTCAAAACTCGAAGTTGTCGTGTCCAGCCTGACCATCGGTTGGCTGTTACCATAAATGCTGCTGCTGCCCGACGACAACCGCGCCGAGGTTTCGGGTTCTGGTGTTGAGCTTGAACAGCCTGAGATCACCAGCAGAATGCTAATTGAACACCACAGTATTGATTTCATTTTGACCTCCGCCCATAGCTTAGGGAAGGCACGTTTCACTGCCGTCTCAGTTTATAAACGCTTGCCAGACGTGTTTTTTGACTTAAGTTGTGGCTCGAGGGTTCACAATAAACTGTAATTCGGTTCTGAAGATTTTTGACTGAGACGCTACTGAAACGCTTGATGTTTACAGTGCCTTTATGAAAAAAATACTAATTGGATTGCTGGCTATCGCCCTACTTGTTGGTTGCTGGGATGCCAAACCACCACCAACCGAGTCCGCAATCATTGCACGGCTCGAGGTCACACCCAACGCCTTGCTCCTCGAGAAAGTTGGTGCGTCATCAAAATTGAAGGTCACGGCGTTCAATGCGAGCAACCAAGCAATCTTAAACCCGCAGGTCACTTTTAGCTCGAGTGACCCGAGCGTGACCGTTGGTGCGGACGGCACACTTCTGGCAAGCACCCTCGGCTCGAGCCGTATTGAGGTCAGGGCGGGTACGGTGCGTGCCAGCACCAACGTAATCGTGGCAACTCCTGCACCTGGCGCTGTCCTGATTTCCGACGCTCAAATTACGGGTGATCTTAAACCGCTTGACCCGAATGCAAGCCTCGATGTTGGTTTTCGGTATGACATCACCTTGACTGGTATCGAGCCGCCACCCGTTGGGTCGCTGCTGATAGGAACAGAGGCGAAACCAATTGGTGGACGGGTGATCGCGGCGAATGGCAACAGCGTGACGCTCGAGATGTTGCCACTAGACGACATGTTCCCAGGTTTAATCCTGAACGAAAGCAACATTGACCTTCAAAATGCACCGTTAGAATTGAACGCCAAAATGCTCGAGTCGTTTGATATTTCACGAACCCCGTCGGGTGGTTTCAGTGGATCATTGAAAGCTGGTGCGGCGCTCAGTAAGCCGAATGCCGCACCTCGAGTTGGTTTGCAACGAGCCAATGGTGATTTTGAATTTGACCTTGGACCTATCAGTTGTAAAGCCGAGGTCAGCGCTTTGCAAATCAGTTTTGCCAAATTTGATTTCTTATTCGAGCCTGGTCTAACCTATGACCGAGTTTGGAACAACACAAAAAAACGTGTCGTGCTGATGAGCAATGCCAAAGCCAGCTTAACCGTTAAACCCGTTTTACAGAGTCAACTCGAGGGGAAACTGACTTGCGAGTTGCAAATTGGTCATCGTGAAATTCCCTTGCCAGGTCCAATTGGTGTGGTCGCAGGTTTTGACGTACCGTTCGGGGTGGGGGTCGAGATTGAAGCCAAAGTCCCGTTGGTTGCGGGTATCAGTTGGGAATATAAACGCGAGATCAGCGCCACCGCCAACGCTGGCTTGGACTGCTCGGATGTTTGCACCAAAGTTGCCGATTTTAGCGACACCAGCCAACCCGCCCCAGCACTTGCCGCGCCGAGCGTTAATTTTAGCTTGCCATCGTTGAGCGCCCTAAAACTCGAGGCGAGTATTTACGCTTACGCTTTTGCCAAGCTCGAGTTTGGCGGCAGTCAAATCGTCAAAAGCCTTGGCAACGCGGTCAGTTTAAGAAATCTTGAGGCAGAATTGATCGTGGTTAAACTGGGTGTCAAGCTCGAGGGCAAATTTGCTTCCGAAGAAACCCAAGCCAAAGACGATACCTACAGCAGCGATTACCGATTGATCTTCGAGGCGGGTCTTGAACCAGGCAAATCAGTAGAATCGTTTTTCAGGTTTATCAAAGTCACCACGTTAAAACTCGAGTTAAAATTTATTGTCGAGATTGCCACGTCACCCAAAGCCAGCCTGAATGTGACCAAAACCGAAGACCTCAAATTCAATCTCAAATTTGATCCTGCCACCCTCGAGTTTCCATTGATCGGTTTTAACGTTGCTAAAGTCAGGTTGTACAAAAAAGGCATCGCCGCAAATGGTAATGCAACCCTAGTATTGGTTGGGCAGAGCGCCATGACCAAAGGACAAACCCAACTTGATTTTAGTGTTGTCAACACCGAACCAGACAAAGATCAGACCTTCACTGCCTTTGTCGAAACCGCTTTGTTAGAACAGCCGAGACTCGAGTTGTCGCAGATCAAAGTCACCGCTCCAGTACCACCACCTGTGGTAACAGTGGGTAATTTTCGGGGAACGTTCACAGCCACTCAACGAGGTAATTGTATAGTCACCACCATCAACGCGGGTGCAGTGAAAGCATTCATTAGCGTTTTCACCGACGGATTTGTTTTTGGTTGGGATCCACAAGATGACAATAACGGGCGCAACGATAGAAAAATAGATGGTCGAGGTGGCATTACCAACGGTATTCTTAGTGGTTCAGGTCAACTTTTTACTATACATGGATTTCCAGAAGAACGCGTCGTTTTCAATGGCACATCTGATGGCTCAAGTCTGACTGTTAACATCCGTTCTGTCGCAAGCAATGGTCAAATCTGCACTGGCATTTTTACAGGCGTAAAACTGTAACTGTTCTCGACAAAATCCGTACAAACCTTGAGCAATCTGTCAGTCAAAGCTGGTTTTACCGCGCAATTCTCGAGGTTCGTTCACACTCCGAACCTCGAGAATTCATTTCACAGCAACATTCCTCGGGTCACAGTAGATTCTCGAGCGAGATGCAATTTGGTTCTTGTCTCGCTCGAGATTTGTATTGTAAAACTCGGGACTAAAACTTATTTTGTGCAATCGGTCTTAAACCGTAAATTCGGGTCTGGAACATTGAATTTTACATCGAAGGACGTATTCATGTTTTTGGGATTGAACAACACCACGATTTTCTGTGGTTTGACACTCGCATCGTCCCAATAAAAATTGATGGTTTGCGAATGGCTTCCACCCGCCAAATATGGCGGGTCGCTAACTTCGTTGACATTCTCTGCACCAACTGTCGTGCCATTCTCGAGCGCCATCAAAATCCCGTCCATGCCTGTACCCGAGGGGGCAAATCCAGACAGTTTTGTGCCATTGCGAAATTCAAAACGGTACGAGCGCCCATTGCGATCACCCGTTAAATCTTGCGGATCGGTAATTCGTACCCGCCAAATGCCATTAAACAACCACTCGCCAACACAAGCCTCGAGCGCCACAACTTGATTTGCGCCACCTGCAACTTGTGAGCCTTTTGGCAAGGTCAGTTGTAACTTGCCACCAACGACACTCGCGGTCACACCAGCACTTTTTAAGGCTTTCAGTGGCACATAGGTTTCACCCTTGACCACAATCGCAGGGCTGCTGAATGCCTTACCATTGATAAAAAGTTTATACGAAACGGTTTGTGCCAGCACCGAAGCACCCACAACCAGAATTCCAAAAATCATGACTTTTTTCATGCTGCCTCCAAGCCGAATCCGTATTTGATTGGTAAATGTACTGTACGCGAAAAACCATCAAAAAATATGAATCCAGTAAAAAAGACTGCCCCACAAGCAAAATCCACACTCGTTTTGAGACTGAGACGCTATTGAGACGCTTCAAACCTAAACTCGAGAAACAAGGGGTAACTTGAGGAGGAAAGTATGAAATTAATTTGGAAATTCTGGTTTGTTCTGGGGTTGATGCTTGGTCTGAGTGCTTGTTCCGAAACCGCACCACCAACACCTTCAGGCGTTCCAATTATTGAAACCAGCAACAGCAAAAGCTCGAGCATTGGGGTTAACGGTGGGAAAATCTCGAGTACCGCATCAAATGGCGTGACATACACGTTAATTATCCCACCAAATGCGCTGACTGAAACAAAAACCATCACCCTCACACCAATCTCGAGCATGGGGAATGCACCATTGTCGGCTGGTGTGACCGCAGCCGTCCAGATGGAACCGTCTGGTTTGAATTTCAAACGTGCTGCCACGCTTCGTATCGGGATGAAGTCGAGTCTTGTCGCAGGGAAACGCTTGGTTGGTTTTAGCACCAAAAATGATGGTACAAAATTTACTTTTAAGCTTGCCAGGGTCAAACCAGATTTTACGGAACTGAGCATCAATCATTTCAGTGACGCGGGTCTTGGCAATGCCAGCGATGCCGAAATTGCCCAAATACCACTTGAACCCTTGCCAGTCCAGACCAGCGACGACTTCAACGACGCGGTAAATAACGCTGCCACGCTTCGCATACCAGACCAAGAGATTGCCGCGAACTTCGAGAAATGGTTTGAAGAAATTGTCAAACCTTTGCTGTTAGAAGCTCAAAACTCGAGTGACCTGAGCAAAGTCATTGACGCAGATTTAGCTTTTGAAAAATGGTTTGACGCTCGAGTGAACGTTGCCGCCTCGAGTGAAGGCAAGATCAATGTCGAACCGTTTCTGACCGACGAGGACGCGATTGCCCGTCCTATTATTGCCAAACTGCTGTTGTTTGAATTGAATCAACGAATTGAAAGTTGCAAAACCGATTCGGTCATTGCCGACAAATTTACGGCACTGTATCTGGTCAGCTTGGTCCAAAACCTGGCACTCAAATTTCAAATGAACACTACCGCATTGAAGCTTGACGCTGCCAGTTTCTCGAGCAAAATCAACGATTGCGTTCGGGTGGTGATAGACCCAATCAAACCGTTCACGCAAATCGTGGTTGGGTCAGATAGATCCTTAGATGCTCGAGCGCAAGTGGTTTTTGCTGGAACGCCAGACCCTCAAGGTATAGGTTTTGAGTTCAAAGTCAATTCAAGCGGTGCTACCGTCAAACAACCGAGTGGCTTCTCGAGCAGCGACGGACGGTACACGACTGTTTTTACGCCGACCAACAAAGTCTTTGTGTTATCCGTTCAGGCTTGCCTGGTCTTACCCGCAGAAACTGAAGCCTCGAGTTTATGTGCCACACAGGAAGTGCGTTCAGTCGTTTCCGATGGGATTTTTCGTGGAACAGTCACGATTGAATACCACTCGACGGTCACTGGGACTACACCAGCCGTTGATGGAACGACTTCTGACGTGACAGATGTTTCAGTCTCGGCAGCAGTCAGTATTGATCCAAACAAACTTGAAATTCAGGTAGTTCCGTCAAACAAAAATGCCAATTACAGTCACACTAGAAATGGCAACGTGATTATTTCTTCCACATGCCAACGTCAGGTATTCAACATCAGCGAAACAGGCTCGAGTCTGTCATTATTGCCGCAAGAATCCATGTTTTCCATTCGGTTGACTGGTACTGCCTACCAATTTTCTACCTCTGACCCAGTTGGACCAACTTCAACTCGTGGCACGGTCACTGAACAAGTCCTCTGTGCTGACCCCCCGAGCGAAGCTGTCACCAGACAGGTCAGTATTGACACCGCCCGTTTTTCTTATATGCCAGAACGAATTATTGGAACTGGCACGGTCATTACTGATGCGACAGATGGGTCAAAAACCATCTCGGGAACAAGTACCAAAAACGAAACCACCCAACCCAGCCCAGGTGTGACAACAACCACGAATTACACCATGACTTGGAATTTAACCGCGCATTGAAGCTCGAGCAGGACTAAAGAAGTTGTCGTCCATGAAAATTGAGTTCTGAAGGTCATAGACGACATGGATCACTCGAGCCTCACGCAAACATCAAAAATGTACTATCCTAAAAATTCACTGGTACAAAGAGGTTGAACCTCTGGAGGAGGCTGTATGAAGCAGTTTAAGAACTGGTTGGTCGTCTCGAGTTGTGCTGCGGTTGGGTCTGTCGCGTTTTGGGCTTGTGCTCCAGCGCCAAGTGCGGCAACACCCGTGGCGGGCAGTAAATCTGCAATCATGACCTCGCTTGGGACGTTCGCCAGTGGTGCAGCCAGCACCGCCATTGGACAAGCCACACTGGTTCCTGCAAAAGACGGCAAGATGACCGTCACGGTAACAGTGTCGGGCTTGACCGCCAACACCAAACATGTTGGACATATTCACACGGGTTCGTGCGCCAACCCTGGACCTGTGGCATTGCCGCTCGAGGAACTTGGTAGCGATGGAAACGGCGCGGGTTCAGTCTCGAGCACGGTTGAAACCGCGAAGATTCCGGCGGCGGCTTATGTTCAGTACCATCAGCGCGGCAAGGGCGACCCTGCGGGCGCGGGTGCGGGCATCGTTTGCGGTGACATCAAGTAAAGGAGTCTTATGCAAATCCGAGCCAGCCAAGTTTTGGTGCTGTCCGCCTTGAGTGTTTGCGCGGTGTTCTCGAGCAGTTTGGTGCTTGGGCAGACCAAAAACGGCGTCCTGAATGGTGCGTCAAAATCCAGCAGCATTGCCCTCTCGAGCGACGAGCGTTATGTGATTACCGCCAACACCGAAGACGATTCGATCAGCATTTTTAAGACCTCGAGTTTGGAGCGCAGCGCCAAACTCGAGGTTGGTGATGAGCCGATCAGCGTGGTGATAATGCCCGACAATGCCACGGCATTTGTGGCAAATCAAGCCGACGGAACGGTTTCTAAAATCGTTAATCTGGATACAAGCGAACCCAGCGTCTCGAGCGTCACGCCCGTGGGTTCTGAACCGACTGGTTTGGCGCTCTCGCCGACTGGGGCTAAGTTGTTTGTTGCAGAGTGGGCGCAAAGCCGAGTTTCGGTCTTTGACACCTCGAGCATGAATTTGATTGGTCAGATCAATGTTCATAATCCTCGAGCCTTATCTGTCACCAACGACGGTGACATCGACGACAACGACGAAACCTTGGTCGTGCCAGAGTTTTACGGCGTGCCGCTGGCGAATGCCGAAGCCACCGACGCCAGCCGCGAGGGTGTGGTGCGTTTGTACCGCACGGATAATCTTGCGCCCGTCGGTTCAATTCGCTTTTCGCCCACCGATTCTGGTTTTATCCCTGAGGGCACGAACACCGGAACGGTCAAAACCGCCCCGAATCAATTTTTTGCCGCCGCCATTTCTGGCAGTCGGGTCTACCTGACTTCGATTTCGGCATCGCCAAAAGCCCCAGCCAAATTTAACGGCAACGTCTACCCAGTGGTTTACGTCGGCGATTTAAAATCCAAACTCGAGGTTATCGGCAAAAACGGCACGACCAACCTGGCAAAAAGCGTGGCTGCCGCGCTGCCAGCAGGTCAGAAACGCTTTTTCCTGGCTGATTTGGCAGACCTGGCGTTCGCTCCAAACTCGAGCAATGCCTACGTGGTCGCTCGAGGGGCGGACGTGTTGCAACGCGTGAACTTTGAGACTTCGGGCGTGAGTTTGGGTGTGCCTGGCAAGGTGCAAGTTGATCTGGGGACTGCACCTGCGGGAACAAGTTTGGCATGTCAAAACCCAACGGGCGTAGTGGTCGCAGGCAAGCTTGGTAAAGTCTTTGTCAACTGCTGGGTCAGCCGCGCAATGGCAGTGGTCAACATTGCCAGCCAAACCCTTGAGCGCATCATTCCAACCTCGAGTGCCCCAGCCACCAGCGAAGAATTGCAAGTCAACAAAGGACGGCGTTTTTTCTTTACGGGTCGCGGGCGTTGGAGCAAAGAATCGTGGTCGAGTTGCGGTTCGTGCCATCCTGCGGGTTTGTCGGACAACATCACCTGGCAGTTTGGTGCGGGACCACGGCAGACCACGTCTTTGGACGGCAGTTTCAGTCACGGTGCTGGCGAGCAACAGCAACGTATTTTCAATTGGACTGCGATTTTTGACGAGGTTCACGACTTTGAACGCAACACCCGCGATGTCTCGGGCGGCTTGGGCGCAATCACCACCGACGGTTGTGGCGACCTGAACGAAGAACGACAGGTAACTTTGGCTGGCGGTCTGGACAAACCCGTGCGCGAGGTCATGACCACAACCACGCCAATGTGTACCAAAGACTGGGACGACATTGAAGCCTACATGAAAACCATTCGTCCGCCCAAAGCCTTATCCGACCTCGAGCCGTCGGCGGTTGAGCGCGGCGCAGCCATTTTTGGGACCAGCACCAGCTCGAGTCAAAACGGAAATTGCGTGGCATGTCACGGCGGCGTCGGTTGGACGATCTCGAAGTTAACTTTTGTACCGTCAGGCGCGACCAACGAGAAACTCTCGAGCGCGGCATTTGTCAGCCCGTTTAAGGGTGCGTTTGAAACTTTGAATTTCAACACCACCCAACTTGGCAACCAAGCCCCCGTGAAGGACACCACCACCGGACCAGTTGAGCCAAAAGCGATTGGTCCAAAGCAGGTCACTTGCGTGATTCGCAACGTTGGTACGTTCGGCGTCCCTGGCAACACCAGCCGAACGGACGCGCTTGAGCGCAAACCCGACAACACCAGGGCGCAAGGGCGCGGCGGTTTTAACGTACCATCGTTGTACGGTCTGGCGCTGGGCGCACCGTACTTGCATCATGGGCAGGCTGCTGACTTGAAAGCGCTGTTCGATGATCCACTCTGGGTCACGCACCTGCGGGCGGGCAATCCGAATTTCTTAAGAACAGGCGATGCGGTGGGGCAAAAAAATGATTTGATTGCTTACCTGCTTTCGATTGACCAGAGCACGACTGAAACCGAAGTCCCCGAAGGTTTCGACGTTTGCCCAAGATGATAGCCAGACTTAAACATGTTGAACCTCACAGGTTAGCCCTGTGAGGTTTTTTTTACCTCGAGTCACTTCGTGTGCCAAGACACTTGACTCGAGACAGGTCTTGCCCTCAAAATGGATTTATTCAACAACCAAGGTTTTGTTTCCCGTTGGCTTAACCCTCCAACTTTTTTTAGACTCTAACCTGCAAACGTTTGCCAAGCGTTTCTGAACCAAAAATCTCGAGAGGATCATTTTGCGCTCACTGCTGGCTGATAATCACCTTCGATTTTTGATTGCGGCGCTCGTCGTGATTTTGATTGCGGCAGCGATTTTGTCTTCAGGACAGTTTCTTGACCCATACAATTTTCAAAGCATGGCGGTGCAAGTGCCAGAAGTTGGCTTGCTCGCCATCGCCATTGCCATCACAATGATCTCGGGCAACGGCGGCATTGACCTTTCGGTGGTCAGCATTGCCAACCTATCCGCGATTGTCGCGGGTTTGATTGTACGCTCGAGCTTGGGAGGCGCGGGTCAAGGCACACTGTACGCCATTGCCTTTGTGCTGATTGCCTTATTGGTCGGAACAGCTTGCGGGTTGGTCAACGGATTTTTAGTCTCGAAGGGCAACTTTCCACCAATTCTGGCGACCCTCGGGACGCAATTTGTTTTTGTCGGACTGGCAGTGGCGCTGTCCGGTGGACCTTCGGTCAGTTTGGGCGAAACCGAAGTCTTTGGACAGATTGGCAACGGCGCAATCCTGGGCATTCCAATTCCATTCGTTATTTTTATGCTCGCGGTATTCGGTTTTTCTTGGCTGCTCACCCGCAGTCGTTTTGGTTTTCGCTTGTATTTGCTAGGCACAAATGCCAAAGCCGCCAATTTCACGGGCATCAACAACAACACCATCATGCTTTTTACTTACACCCTCTCGGGCGTGCTGGCAAGCATTGCGGGTGTCATCATCGCCTCTCGAGCCTCGAGCGTCAAATGGGATTACGGCTCGAGTTATTTGTTAATTGCGATTCTGATCGCCGTGATGGGCGGCATCAACCCATCAGGCGGTTGGGGCAAAATGCTCGGTGTGGTGCTTGCCAGTTTCGCATTGCAAATGCTCTCGAGCACCCTCAATTTTCTGGGTACATCCAATTTTCTCAAAGATTTTACTTGGGGCTTGCTGCTTTTACTTTCGATTGTCTTAACAGGAACGCGACTTAGTGGCTTTGTCAAACCAAAGCCAGCTCGAGATACTTAAGGTCATCCGACTTGAAATTCAAGTCTTTGATAGAGGAGGCGTTATGAAGAAAGTGCTACTGATAGGCGCAGGTTTAATCGTCGCAGCAGGGATCACTGGCGTGCTCGCCCAAAAGAAATGGACGATCACCACGGTGGTGAAAATCACCGGCATCAACTGGTTTAACCGCATGGAAGAGGGCGTCAAAGAATACGCCAAAACCTCGGGCAACAACGCCGTACAAACCGGACCCGCCCAAGCCGACCCCGCACAGCAACTTCAACTGATTACCGATCTGGTCGCCAAAAAACCAGATGCGATTGCCGTCGTGCCGATGGATCCAGCCACCCTCGAGCCAATCTTTAAAACCGCAATGGCACGCGGTATTAAAATCATCACCCACGAAGCCGACAACCAAAAGAACACTTTGTACGACATTGAAGCCTTTGACAACGTTGCCTTCGGCGCGAACCTCAATAAGCGCCTCGAGAAGTGCATGGGCGGTGAGGGCAAATGGACGGTCTTTGTCGGCAGCCTGGGCAGCAAAACCCACAACCAATGGGCTGACGGTGGTATCGGAAATGCAAAAAAGAACGCCAAGATGATTCTGGTGGACGCCAAACAAGAAACCGCCGACGATGCCGATAAAGCCTACGAAAAAGCCAAAGAAATCCTCACCAAACACCCCGACATCAAAGGTTTCCAAGGCAGCGCCAGCACCGATGTCGCAGGCATTGGACGCGCTGTTGAAGAGGCAGGTTTGAACGACAAAATTTGTGTTTTTGGCACAAGCCTTCCCAGTATTGCCGGTAAGTACATCGAAACAGGCGCGGTTGACGGCATCGGATTCTGGGATCCCAAAGACGCTGGTATTGTCATGAACAAAGTCGCGCAAATGGTGCTCGAGAAGAAAGCCATCACCAACGGCATGAACCTGGGCATTAAAGGGTACGAAAAAGTGTCTGTCACCAAAGGTCCAGGCGTTGGCAAAATCATTCGCGGCAGCGCGTTTGTGGACGTGGACAAGAGCAATTACAAGAATTTCCCGTTCTGAGCGATTGGCAATTAGCGAATAGCAAAGTGAAAATCTCGAGCCATACCTGAAACAAACTTAAGCGCCCTTCTCCCGCTTTTGTCTCGCTTTGAAACTAAGATCGCTATCTGTGGAATGACGTTATTGATCGTCTCGAGACCGCAAGGGCAAGGCGCGGCAAGCAGCGCCCCTACGTCAAAAAACGAGGTTTGTAGGGGTGCTGCTTGCTGCACCCTTTCGCATGAAATGAAATCAACTCATATTTGTGTGCAAACCGTAGATTGGTCGGGGATGAGTGACCATGCCCGTTAGCGATCCCGCCCGCAGATCAAGAAGGTGCATTTTATGGTCAAGAGAAGGCAGGGCAAGTACCAACTGTTATTGCAAATCAAATCTCGAGCCTTTAAAGCTCGAGAAAAACCATAAACTCGAGAAAGAATTTTGAATGACTTTACAAAATCTTGATATCGCCAACCTCAACCCGAACGTGTTCTTGAAACTCGAGAACATCACGAAATCTTTTGGCGGAGTTCGAGCGCTGCGCGGTGTGGGTTTTACGATTCGCGCAGGAGAAATTTATCATTTGTTGGGCGAGAACGGTTCGGGCAAATCAACGCTGATCAAAATCGTTTCGGGTGCACAACCGCCAGATAGCGGCACGATGATGGTGCGCGGAAAAACCTATTCTAAACTTTCGGCGCTCGAGTCGCTCGAGGCTGGGATTGAGACGGTCTATCAGGATTTGAGTTTGTTTGGGAATTTGAGCGTCGAGCAAAACGTTGCCATGACGGCGCAACTGGTCAGCAACAAAGGGCGTCTCTCGAGAATACTGAACTGGAAGTTGTTGCGCGAGACGGCAAGTGCCGCCTTGTCTCGGGTGGGTTTAAATCCAAGTTTGGATTTTTTAGAAACCAAAGTTGAGAATTTACCGATTGCCGTGCGCCAACTGGTTGCCATTGCGCGGGGTTTGGCAACCCAGGCGAGTTTGGTCATCATGGACGAACCCACAGCGGCACTGACGCAAAAAGAGGTCGAGAATCTGCTGTCAATTATCTCGAGCTTACAAACCGACGGCGTATCGGTTTTGTTTGTCAGTCACAAACTCGATGAGGTTTTTAGAATTGGCGGAAACGTGATTGTGATTCGTGACGGCACAAAAGTTGCTGAAGGAAATTTAAAAGATTACACGCAAGAAAAAATATCGTTTTTGATGACGGGCAAATCGCTCGAGAAGCACAGTTACCGTAACAATAGTCCACAAAAAGACGTGTTGCTCGAGCTTTCAGGACTTTCCAAACCTGGGGCGTTTAGCGATGTCAGTTTAAGCTTGTGCAAAGGCGAGGTGCTCGGCATTACTGGGCTGCTCGATTCTGGACGCAACGAACTGGCGCTGGCGCTGTTCGGCATCGAACCCGCTGTGACTGGCGACATCTTGCTCGAGCAGCAAAAAGCGCTAATCAACAACCCTCGAGATGCCATCGCCGCTGGGATTGGTTACGTGCCTGAAGACCGTTTGACCGAAGGTTTATTTTTGCAAAAACCGATCCGCGAGAACATTATGGTTTCTATTTTGGACAAGTTACTGAAGGGCACTCAAATTGATTTTGCCAAAAGCACTACCACCGCCGAAGGTTTTGTCAAAGACCTCGAGATTTCCACGCCCAACACCATGCTGCCCGCCCAGAGTTTGTCGGGTGGCAACCAGCAACGCGTGATGGTGGCGCGTTGGTTGGCGATCAAACCAAAAATTTTAATTCTTCATGGTCCAACAATGGGCGTTGATGTTGGCTCTAAAGACGCGCTGTACAAAATCGTGCAAGACTTGGCGCAAAAAGGTTTGGGTGTGATTATTGTCAGCGACGACCTGCCAGAATTATTGATGAATTGCGATTCGATATTGGTCATGAAAAAAGGGCGAATTGCCAAGGTCTTTGACGCCGCCAACCTCGAGGAATCCGTGCTGTCACAGGAGCTTTTATCCGAGGTCAACGCATGAAGTTTCAAAATCAAATTTCTCGAGGTGAACTTTGTCAGCATTAACCCAAACTCGAGTTCCGACGACTGCCCCATTCTTTCAGGCTTTTGTTCGTCGTCCAGAATTTATTACGCTCAGTTTGATCGTGATTTTCTGTCTGGTCGTGAGCTTCATCAATCCGAGTTTTTTGTCTATCAAAACCGTGACCGATACACTGCGGGCTTCACTGACCACAGGCATTTTTGCGCTCGGCGTTTTGCTGGTTTTGGCGGCGGGTGGGATTGATGTTTCGTTTACCGCCATCGCCATTTTTTCACTTTACGCGACCACGCGATTAACCCTGGCAGTTTATCCAGACGCACCCTATATTTTGATGGTCGTGCTTGGGCTTGGCATGGGTTTATTGATGGGATTGTTGAATGGCTATCTGGTCTACCGCTTTAAAGTCCCGTCGCTCATCGTCACCATCGGTACGCAGTACATGTTCTCTGGTTTTTTAAAAGCCTTTATCGGCAGCCGCCACATCATGGACATCCCAAAGGGTTTGGATTCGGCTGGCACAAGCGCACTGATTCAAGCCACCACAAATGAAGGTGCTCGAGTTTCAATCTCGATTCAAGTTCTGGTTCTGATTCTGGCAATTGTGGTGACCTGGTTTATCCTGAACCGCACCCTGATGGGACGCGCCGTTTATGCCGTCGGCGGCAGCATCCCGATAGCCGAGCGCCTTGGGTTTAGCGTGCGCACCGTGATTTTATTTGTCTTCGGTTACGCCGGTTTGCTGGCAGGTTTGGGCGGCATTTTGCACGGCGCACTGAACCGTCAAGCCAACCCGTCGGATTTGGTCGGTTCGGAACTCAACGTGATTGCCGCCGTGGTGCTCGGTGGCGCTCGGATCACGGGCGGTACGGGAACGGTGCTTGGCACAATGCTCGGCGTGATTTTGATCGAACTGCTGACCAACAATTTAATTTTAATGGGCGTACCATCGACCTGGCAAAAAGTCGTGATCGGCGCAATCATTCTGGTCGCCAGCGCCGCCTTCGCCCGTCGCGGCAAAACTTTAAGTTAAACTCGAGCATTCAAGAATCTCGAGGGGAAACCGTGGACTACCAGATTTTAAATGCTAAAACCGTAATCGAATACGTGCGTTCGCATTCAAAAGCGAAAGATTTTATTGATACTAGCGCGAAACTCGAGGCTGAAGAGTTGAGTGACGGAAACCTGAATTTTGTTTTTCGGGTTTTTGAAGCAGGCAACAGGGCAAAAAGTATTTTGGTCAAACAAGCCGTGCCGTACTTGCGCGTGGCTGGCGAATCATGGCGGCTCTCCCCTGTTCGGGCGGGTTTTGAAGCTCAGTCCTTAAACCTCGAGCATCAGTTTGCGCCTGGATTCGTGCCTGTGCCGTACTGGTTTGATGAGATCATGTTCGTCAATGCGATGGAGGATTTGCGGTTTCATGAAGTCATGCGCAAGCCAATGGTCAACCGCGTCAGGTTTAAGAATCTCGGCGCAACGATTGGTGAATTCTTAGCAAAAACCTTGTTTGGCACAAGCGATTTTGGGATGGAAGCCAAAGCTAAAAAACTTTTGATGACCCAATTTGCCAACACCGAACTGTGCGAGATTACCGAAGATTTAATTTTTACTGAACCGTTCGAGGCTGTATTGCTCGAGGATAAAGTCAACCGCAATCAATTTGATCCTGGCATCAAACCCGCGCTCGAGAAACTGCAATCTGATCTCGAGTTGAAAGCGAAAGTTGCCAAACTCAAATACCGTTTTATGACCAGTTCTCAAACCTTGCTGCACGGCGATTTGCACACGGGTTCGATCATGGCAAGCCCACCCGACGAAAATCACCACGCCGATATTCGCGTAATTGACCCAGAGTTTGCCTTCTTTGGACCAATCGGTTTTGATGTCGGTTTGTTCGTGGCAAATTTGTTTCTCAACGCCAGCGCCCAACATGGTCACCCTCCCGACACAAACTCGAGGGACGCCTACCGAAGTTATTTGTTCCAGCAATACCGTTTTTGCTGGGAAACATTCGAGCTTGGTTTTAAGGCGCAACTCGAGAATGCGAACAGCATTTCATGGCGTTCAAAAGATTTTCAGGATGATCTGATACTCGAGATTTTGCGTGACACGGCTGGTTTTGCGGGTTGCGAAATGATTCGGCGCAGCGTTGGTTTCGCGCACGTCTTTGATGTGGACAGCATTCCCGACGATCAAAAACGCGTTAAGGTACTCGAGATGAATTTAGCCATCGGAACGAAACTTATTAAATCCCATCAAGAAATCTCGAGCTTTAGCCAGCTCGAGAACATCGTGCGGGAAGTGATTGAGTCATGATTCAAGCTCAACCGACTGTCGTGTTCGAGAACAACCAAGTCAGCTTGCTCGATCAAACTCTTTTACCGCTCGAGCGGGTGATGCTCACCATTCCCGATGTGCCAACCATGTACGAAGCGATCAAGGTGTTGCGGGTTCGTGGTGCGCCAGCGATTGGTGTGGCTGCGGCTTTTGGCTTGTGGCTCGGCGTGAAAAATCTTTCTGAAGATACAACTCGAGCTGCATTTCTCGAGAAACTGATCGAGGCGCGAGATTACCTGGCGACATCAAGACCCACCGCCGTCAACTTGTTTTGGGCGTTAGACCGCGTGATTCACAAGATTCAAGCCTCAAGTTTTACCAGCTCGAGCGACCTGAAAAATGCGGTGCTGACACAAGCGCTTGCCATCAAAGCCTCTGAAGAACGCACTTCAGATTTGATTGGCGAACATGGCGTGCCACTTCTGGCTGGCGTCTCGAGCATCCTGACGCACTGCAACGCGGGCAGCCTTGCCACGACAGGCATTGGCACGGCACTCGCGCCGATTTACGCGGCTGCGGCAATGGGGCAGATTATTCATGTTTACGCCGACGAAACCCGTCCACTTCTGCAAGGCGCACGTTTGACCGCCTGGGAATTGCAACAAGCTGGTTTGCCCGTGACCGTGATTACCGACAACATGGCAGCATCCGTGATGCGCGACAAGAACATTGGCGCGGTGATCGTTGGTTGTGATCGCGTCGCCGCGAACGGTGATTTTGCCAACAAAATTGGCACGTACGGTGTGGCGATTCTGGCAAAAGAACACGGCATTCCATTTTACGTTGCCGCGCCGTTCAGCACCATCGACTTTGCCACACCCGACGGACTGAAAATTGAGATTGAACAACGTCACGCGGATGAAGTCTCGAGTTTTGGCTTGCGCCGAACCACGCCCGAAGGTGTAGCGGTTTTCAATCCCGCGTTCGATGTTACTCCCGCAAAATACGTGACCGCCTTCATCACAGATCGCGGCGTGATTCGTGCGCCGTACTTCAAGAATCTGAAAGCGACCAATGCAAAACCGTTGGAATGAAACCCATGCCGCACAGTGCAAAACCGAACTCGAGCTTCGGGCGTACTCGTCGCGGTTATTGGGAGAGGACAGCAGTTTGGTGCTGGCGGGTGGCGGCAATACTTCGGTCAAACTGAGTGCAGAAAATACGTTCGGTGAGATGCTCGAGGTGCTCTGGGTGAAGGGCAGTGGAGGGTCTTTAAAAACCATCACACCGCATGGTTTTGCGCCCGTCAGTTTAAAACACCTGCAAAAACTCTCAAACCTCGAGACACTTTCAGACATTCAAATGATGCGCGAATTTCGTCTGGCACTGCTCGAGCCTGACGCACCGTTTCCTAGCGTCGAAACGATTTTGCACGCGATACTGCCGCACAAATGGGTGGATCACACGCACGCGGATGCGCTTGTGACGATCACGAATACCCCAAACAGCGAATCTCGAGTTCGAGAAATGTACAGCGACGCTGTGATTGTTGTGCCGTATGTCATGCCAGGTTTTGGTTTGGCGCAAGCCTGCAAGAAAAGTTATGAGCGGCAAATCTCGAGCGAGACAATCGGTATGGTGTTAATGAACCACGGTTTGTTCACTTGGGGGGACACGGCAAAAGAAAGTTATGATCGCATGATCGAATTGGTGGCTCGAGCCGAGGATTACCTCGAGCAGCACAACGCTTGGGATATTCCAACTCCAAAGCTCGAGAAAGTACCCTCAACACGGCTTCAAATCGCACAGCTTCGATTTGAGATTTCACACGTCGCAAAACAAGCCATGATCGTTTCCAAACTCGAGCAAGATTATGGTTTTTCACAGCGCAAAAATCTCGAGGATGTTGCGGTTCGCGGCGTGGCAACGGTAGACCATGCTTCTTGGATTAAGCCCAAACCGATGATTGGACGAGATGTTCCAACCTTTAGCGAGGCTTACAAAAATTATTTTGAAACGCATTCCAAATCTCGAGAAACCATGCTTGATGCTGCACCTCGAGTTGTGATTGATACTGAGCTTGGCGTGTTGACGGCTGGCAAAACTGTCAAAGATGCTCAAACCTCGAGCGTAATTTTTGAGCATACGATTCAGATGATCGAACGTGCCGAACGACTCGAGCGTTGGACACCACTGGGTGAAGAAAAACTGTTTGAATTTGAATACTGGGCTTTGCAACAAGCCAAATTTAAGCGTTCCTCGAGTTTGCCAGAATTCGCGGGTGAAGTCATGCTCGTGACAGGCGCGGCTTCAGGAATTGGCAAAGCTTGCGCCGAAATCTTTATGGCTGGCGGCGCGGCGGTGGTTGGGCTGGACTTGAATCCTGGGGTCAAAACTGTTTTCAATCAACCAGAATTTTTAGGAATACTTTGCGATGTCACCCTCGAGAAATCCTTGCAAGACGCCTTTGAGCAGACCGTACAACGTTTTGGCGGGTTGGACATGCTGGTGTTAAACGCTGGCATTTTCCCAGCCAGTCAAAAAATTTCTTCGCTGCCTCTCGAGACTTGGCAACGCACCATGCGCGTCAACCTGGATGCAAACCTGAGTTTGATGCGCGAGGCACACCCACTTTTGAAACTTGCGCCAAACGGTGGACGGGTGGTGGTGATCGCCTCCAAGAATGTTCCAGCTCCAGGACCAGGCGCGGCAGCCTACAGTGCCTCCAAAGCCGCACTGACCCAACTTGCCAGGGTTGCGGCGCTCGAGTGGGGAGAAGACGGCATACGGGTCAACGTGCTGCATCCGAACGCGGTGTTTGATACTGGAATCTGGACAGATGAAGTGCTCGAGAAACGCGCCAAAAGTTACGGGTTGAGCGTGCAAGAATACAAGACCAACAACGTCTTAAAAACCGAAGTCTCGAGCTTTGACGTTGCCAAACTTGCCGCGAGCATGTGCGGGAATGCGTTTGCCAAAACCACGGGTGCGCAAGTTCCGATAGATGGCGGGAATGATCGGGTAATTTGAAACTCAAGATTTTACGGTTTCAAAACAATTGCTATTTCTGCCAATCGAACTTTTAATTTTTGAAATGCACCTGAGTTTGTAGAATTTCCGTCATTCGGTAGGCGTGTCAAGAAAATTTCTGCATGTGCCGCGTGATGTCCCTCTGTTACAGGTTCGACATCAACTTTATGTACACCACTGTCGAGAACATTCCGCCCCTTATCATTTTTTTCTTCAATGGCAGGTATCGCCCGTATTTCGGAGGCGACCAATTGCAGCACGTAATCGCCAGGAAGAAACAAATTTGTTTTTGTTGGTTCATCATCAATCAATTGAGCACGATCAACAGATGGACGTTTGTTCCTATCGTTGAAAGCTGAAATTTTCGCTCTACCGTCTTGTCCAATAAATTCTGGTTTCAATTTCACCGAACGAAAAAGACGCTCGTGATCTTTTACACGATCTACACTCATCGTGTAAAAAGCCAATCGTGGAGCTTAGAGAGTTCGCTTGGTGAATTAAGTAGACTATCTTCAATCTTATTTTGTGGTCCCCAAGACTGAACTACGATTGTTTCTTGTGAGCCAACAAACAAAGCCAATGTTTTAGAACCACGATACCATTCCATCGTAATCCGACCATCTTCATCAGCAGAAATTTCAGGTCTGAAATCACTTTGAAATAACTGTGGATTAAGTCCTATGAGCAACTTTGCAGACTGCACTGCATCAGGATGAGGCATTGTCGAGCAATATCCATCCCAGTTCTCAGGCAATTTTCCAACAGTGTCAATTTCAGCCAGTATAGTTTCATACAAAATAGAAGAATTAACCGCTTGAATTGCGTCTTTAGGAAGTCGATGTAACATATGTATTGCTGGTGGAAATCTTAAATTTTCAGGATTTAGATTGATTGTGGCATCAGTCAGAAGTGTCATTTTTCTTCCTTAATCTTATGGTTTGACCTGAATAGTTGCTTCTTCTAATTTAGAACGCAGTTCATCAACTCGAGCGTCATCAATTTTTGCGTCTGGTATAACCAACCTCACAGCAGCCAAACAATGCTCCGCAATTGATAAAAGGAATGCAGGAGTCGAAACAATATCAGCAACGACTAAAACATTATTTGGTTTTGAGACATCTGGAATTGTAACAAACAGCAAGTGTCCAAATCCACCAGCAAGTTTAATTGACACCGTATCTGGGAAAATTGGTGGGACTATTTGAGTTATTTGTAATGATTCGGGATCATGAAATTCTGATTCTTCAGGCATATTGAGTTTTTTCTTCTTTCATAACTGGAAATCGGAGCACGGCATCGATTGTATCAAAACCCTCTACCTTCATTTGTAATATACCAAAATTTACGTCTAAGACAGCTTGGTTATACTCTCTTAAGACAAATTAACGCCAACTTTCTCTGACTTCTTAAACCGTAAATCCTGCCACGGCGTACCATCCCATCCACAAACCCTTCTGGCTCGAGCGGCTTGCCACATCCAAAATTCTACACGCCGATTCCATTTCACGTATTTTGAAACCTCGAGTCATCTCTTGCAAATGAGGAAACTCGAGTCAGCATGAACCTTGCCTAATCCTGCCAGCGTGTTTGAGGGCATCCAATCAATG
>JAYVRX010000084.1:0-22507 GCA_043775825.1 Deinococcales bacterium | reverse complement strand
TCCATCGAACTCGTGTAGTGCTGGTCTTAATCCTCGAGCTTCTAAATTAGTTTGCCCATCAGGATAAAGGCTTAGAGCCAAAGCTGACATTGCGCCTAGAGCCGCATCAAATACTACGTCGTCTGCGTACTTTTTGGGCTTTGCTAAGATTTCTCCAACGGTTGCGTATTTTACCTGATGTAATTCAGATTTATTTTTGACCGTCTTGCGCCTGATAATTTCGTCTTTAAGAGCTTTGAAGCCTATGGTAGAGCCGATAGAAGGTAAAACCCCTAAAAACTCTTGGGCGGTGGTCGTGGTCTGTTGTAGAGCCTCGAGAACGTGTTCTCTATTTCGCGTCCCTAGCGCACTCCGTATTTCAATAAATACACTGATACAGTGTCCAAGGGCTTTCCAGTCAGAAATTGACTCACTAAATCTTGCACCTACAGGAAAATGTTCAAAGTGTTTGTCTAAATGCAACAAGCCGTGCTTTCGAGCGAGTTTGTAAGCGGTCTGACACACCCTCTGTTCGTCACTGCTAGTCAATCCGAGAATAATGTCTTCGATGTCTGAATCCTGGATTTCAGAAGGATGATGGTCGTCAGTGCCGCTCTTGTTGGCGGTAATAAATGGGAAGGGTTGCCACCACATATAAGCCTCTGCTATGGGCTGCAACTCTTCAGGACATGATGCTTGATTGTAAAAAATCACAGGCTCTATAGGACGAATAAAGGCTTCAACCAGGACGCGAACTCTCATACGACGTATTATAACGTTTTTATAACGTTTTCGTTAGACGCTGTTAAACTCGAGTGATACTCTCTCTATCGCAAGGGAATATAACCAATCCCAAGCGATAGAGAGAGGTCATAGATGGAAAAAATGACGTTGACACCCGCAGAAATTCAAAGGCTGGTCGGTTGGGGGCGAGACTTCACCATCCGATTGATTCATGACGGTAAGCTGCCGAACGTCGGAAACACCAAGAGGTTTCTTGTGCCGCGCAGTGCCGTAATCCGCTACCTCGAGAGCGCGGGTCAGCAATGAACCCCGACGTGGGCGCGTCGGGGTCGGAACGCTCAAAGCTTACCACTGATGAACGGATTGCAAAATGTGTTCGGTTTCTCGAGACAAAAGCCAACGTATACCGAGCGTTCAAAGCTGTTGCTGACGACCAACTGTTAAGAAATCCAGGTCAGCAGCTTTCGTCTGAACTGATTGTTGGGCTTCTGAGGTATGACCCACGCCTTAAGGTTGCAAGTGACCCCTTCAAAATCAGTAGCGATTTTAAGCCTTTGCTGGCGCGTTTGTATTGTCGAGAGCGACTTGAAGCGCGGTTCGGCGATCAACCTTCATGGCTTGACGATCTTTCGCCTGAACAGTGGAAGCCAATTCTCGAGGCTTGGCAGGCTGGCAATGGCACGGCGACGGGAGCTTGAAAAGATGGGCGAAATCTACCGCGAACACCATAAGGGCTACCTTCCAGAACGTGTGCGAAGTTCGAGGAGACTCCAGCACCGAAAAGCCCAAAGAGCCATTGGTGATGGTGTTGGATGGCTGTCACGACTTGCGATGGCAGGCGATAGGCTTGAGTTTTACACCATCAGCTTAGAAACACTTGGACTCGAGCATCTTGAAGATGAAACCAATCTCTACCGTCATGAAGCTGTTGACGCGATCAAAATAGCGGTTCTTCAAGCTATGCCTGGGACGTTCTGGGCGCGTCTGGAGGCTGGGCAAAAAGGGCGGAGGGTGCATGTTCATGTTTTGGCGCACGAAGCCCCTACGGTGGTTCACAATGCAAGACCCGTGAATGATCTTGCGGGCATTGCGCTGTACATGTCCAAGCCTCAAGTCCCAAGTGATAATCTTGCAGCAGGCATTCTTCTCGAAGCCAGAAGACAGTCAAAGCTCGAGGGACGACAACGTTTGCCGAAAACTTCCTTTTCGCGTGGAATTCCGAGTCCCTGAATTTTGACTTTGGTTGCTCTAAGGCTATCGAGGTCAAACCACAAGTGTCTAATGCTCTAAGGTTATCGAAGACAGTCTCAAGTCGGTTATGGTTGCTCTAAGGCTATCGAGGTAAAACCAATCCTCTTGTCGTCTTGAACCTCGAGTTGGTCGAGAACCCATAAAGCTCACTTCGGTTGAAATACAGGCTTGAAACCAAGCCCTCGAACCCTTTCACGAATTGCGTCAAGACTCACGGTTCACATGCCAAGACTCAAGTCATTCCCTAGCTTCAAGCTCGAGAGTAAGGCACAGCTTTTAATCCATTCAGGACAGGATTGAACGAGAAAATAACTGCGGACTTGAATACGGAAACAGGCGGGAGATTTTGGCAAAATTGGTCTGAGTCTGTCCTGTGAAGAATCGGTTCATTGCTCGAGCCGATTCTTCACTAAGCTGTCGTGCGAACAGCCAACAAGAAAACAATGTGTAGGACGTTATTTATCGAGCGAAATACGGTCAATTAGACGGCAGATTTCCGACAGGGATTTTGAGCTTTTTTTTGCGAGGTCAGGGTGTTGTTTGTCCTGGCAAAACGCACCGCCCTGACTCGAGAACGGTGCGTTTTGGTGCGCTTCTCAGCCGTTACACGAGTCTGAGTTCAGCGCACAAGCCCCCGATGCGGCTTTCACGGTCAATCAGTGCTTCGAGCGGTTGCGCGTCCTGCGAGTCGTTCACTTTCTCAAACCGCACGACGGCTTCAATCGCACAAGTCCTGTGGTCGAGTCCTCCTGCTCGAGCGGCTTGGGTGATGCGATCAAGAAACATCTCGAGCGTTGTTAGTTCATCGGTGTTGATCTGGATTTCGTAAGTTTGTGCGTTGGTCATGGTATCGAGCCTTTCTTAAGCTTGGATTGAGCGGCGAAGTTTTTGGGCGAGAAGAGACGCGATGAACGGCGTTAACGGCACTCGAGCGGCGAAGGATTCACCCTCGAGATGAACGAACCAGTCACCCCCGATCTTCTCGAGCTTGGAATTGAACGCTTGACCGTCAGGTGTGGTCAGGGTACGCGCTCGAGAACCCTCGAGAGGTGAGGGCTTCACGCCCCCACCTCCTTTAAGCGGCTAATCCATTGTGGTGCTTCGCGGTCTGTCAGGGTGTGCTCGAGTGAGCAGTCTTCGCGGCGCACAGTGACGGCTTGGAGTTTGCGACCTTGGTACTTGGCTGTGATGGCGTACCAGTCGCCTGAGCTTGGGGTGCTGACTAGAATGCGCTTTTGAATGCCGCTCGAGGTGACGATGCCACCGACGAAGAGAAGGGCTGCGAGGGTCGTGATATTGTACATATGAACTCCTTAAAACTGGATTCTCGAGAACGCCTTTGCTTACCAGGGCGATGCGTTCTTGAGTGACTATATATTACTACTTAAGTATAGATAAGTCAATAGCTATCAATACTAGATAAAGCGTGATATGCTTAATAGGGGTGCAGACCTCAGAATGGAGCAATGACAACCGTGAAATGGAAAATCAAAACCCTGCTCGAGCAGCACAACATCACGCCCTACCGACTCTGGAAAGAATCAGGACTCGCACAAAAGACGGTCTACACACTCAGTCACGACAAGGGCGAACGAGCAGACTTAGGAACACTTGGGACGCTGGTAGATACGCTCGAGACGTTGACAGGTAAGACATTCACTCCTAACGACTTGCTCGAGGTGGTGCGAGATGGCACGACCTAAGAAAAAGCAAGCAGCCAGTGACAAACGAGGCAACGGGCGCGGGTCTATTTTCAAGTACAAGGGCAATCGGTACAGGTGGCAATTTCGAGACGCTGACGGCAAGACCTTAGCCAGTGGTATTACCGATACCAAGCAGCAAGCCGAAGACGAACTTGCAAAAGAAAAAGCCGATACACTGCGAAAGCTGAAAGGCAGTAGCGAACAAACCACGCTCGAGGAATATGCCCAAACATGGATTGCAAGCCGTGAAGTCCGAGAGAATACACGCACCTCTTACCGTCACGAACTTGGTTTAATCCTTCCGATGCTTGGCAAGAAACGACTGAAAGACCTCGAGCCTACCGACATTAAACGCGCCTTACTGAAATTGACTGAGACAAAGACTAGAGACAGGAAGACCAAAACAGGCAAGATCATCAAAGGTAAATTGCTGGCAAGCCGAACGGTGTCCCATGCTCGAGCGCGATTGAAAAGCCTGTTGCAAGAGGCTGTCCATGACCGCATCATTTACGTGTCGCCAGCAACAGCCGTCAGACCCTCCCGACAAGTTCGCACTGAACACCCACATATTGCCTTGGACTTTGACCAAGTAGCCAGAATGCACGAAATCGGCACAACCTTGCACCAAGCGGGGCATTGTCGGCTTTGGGCAGCCGTTTGCACAGCCGTATCAATGGGATTGAGAAAATCCGAGTTGATGGCGTTGCGTTGGAAAGACATTGACCTCGAGAAAGACGTGATGCACATACGCCATACAGTCACGAGACAGGGCAAAGAACTTGTCTATGCCGAACAAACCAAAACACTCGAGTCAAGGCGTGACATTCCAATTCCTCCGAACCTAAAAGCGATCTTGAAACAACACCGTGCCGAACAACTTGAGGAATGCAAAACCGCAGGCGACGCTTGGCAGCTTACCGATGCTGTCTTTGCCACAAAGCTAGGCACGTGGACGCATCCTGACAACTTCAAGCGAACCCTGCGCGAAATTACAGCATGGTCAAGCTGGGAGTATTACAAGGGTCATGATGATCGGGACTCCAAGAAAATTGCTCGAGGACACCGTGTGTTTAAAGCCACAGAACGCCAAGGCATCGAAGCATTGATTCAAGACGGTCAACCATTGCCAAGCATCACACCGCACGACCTACGGCACACAGCAGGCACTTTGATGCTGCGCCGTAGCGTCAAAGTCGAAGCGGTTTCAAAGATTCTGGGTCACTCGAGCATCACCATGACTTATGACGTGTACAGGCATGTGCTTGAAGCGGAAATCAAAACAGAAATGATTGATCTTTTGCCGCCGCCAAGCGCACCAAGACCATTGGTGTTTACGCCCCTGAATTAGCGTCCTGTTGCACACGGCGTTGCACACGCTCGAGAAAAAACACCAAGTTCGAGAAAGCTCAAAACAAAAAGACCCTGTGTTTAACAGGGTCTTTTCTTGGTCGGGGTGGCGAGATTTGAACTCACGACCACTTGACCCCCAGTCAAGTGCGCTACCAGGCTGCGCTACACCCCGAGGTGAAGGCTGGCTTAGGAAGGCTATCAGAGTGACAGCCTTTGGTCAAGTGGAACTCGAGTGCAAAACCAGGTTTCTAAAGCCTTCTAGGAAAGCTTTGCTTTGCTCAAGTTTCAATTTTCACCAGTCATTTCTGGCGTCTGTGATGAAACCGAGTTTCTAAAGTTGTGCAAATTTCCTGGTTGATTTTCCAGAAACAAGTTAGAATCGGGTGGTGAGTTCAGAAGTGAACATCCCAGGGTACAGGATTCAAATCCAGATTGGTTCTGGACGAACGGCTACCGTGTACTTGGCTCGAGATCAAAAGAACCGTGCTGTGGCTTTAAAAGTCCCTAAACCTGGTATTTTTGATGATCCGACGTTGGGGAAAATGTTCTCGAATGAAGTGCTGATGTTAAAGAGTTTGAACCATCCGCAAATCATTCATTTTTTTTCTGGCGTGCCTTTCGGCGACGATGCGCACTTGGCAATTCAGTATTTTAAAGAAGGTGCGCTTGAAGAACCGCCCCAATCGTTGGGTGAAGCCTTTAGGGTCATTGCCGACATTGCCGATGCTTTGGATTACGCGCATTTCAAAAAAGTTATTCACCAAGATGTCAAACCCAGCAACGTCTACCTCGAGGATGGACGGGCGTACCTGGCGGATTTTGGGGCAGCCTCGAGCGAGGCGCACCCTGGCTTGCTGGCGGGAAGCCCATTTTACATGGCTCCTGAAGTGTTCAGGGGTGAACGCAGTTCCAGCAAATCCGATGTCTACAGCCTTGGGATTATGGCGTTTCAATTGGTGACTGGCGCTCGCCCTTTTACTGGCGAAACTTACGAAGAAGTTCAGAACGCGCACTTGGTCAAGTTTGCGCCATCCATTCGGGCTTTACACCGCGAAATTGATCCAGAGATAGCCAAACTGATTGATCGCGCATTGGCAAAAGAACCGAGTGCCCGTCCCAGCGCTCGAGACATTCATGAAGTCTTTAATGCCTTTTTGAACCGAGTTGGGCATCATACGGTGCAGCGCGTCAGAAATTTAGACCGCAATGTGATCACACCCATACTCGAGATACCAGCCGTCGATTCAGGACCTTCAAAGCCTGGACTTGGACGGGCTGCCATGCGCACCGAACCGCCGCCAGAACTGAAATCTTTTGCCAAACCAGAACCAAAAAAAGGTCTTTTGGACAAGTTGTTTAAAAAGAAGTCTTAAGCTTTTAACGTTGCAGTTGCGCCTGAACTCGAGGTCGGATGGCGGCAACGCAAAACAGCCCCAAAACTGCCAGAATCAGCACGCCTTCCCTCGTGCCAAAACGGGCGAACAACGCCCCGACAAACAAAGCTCCTGGTGGTGCAAAACCTGCAAAGACCAGCGTGTAGACACTCATCACCCTCGCCCGTAAGAAGTCTGGCGTACTGAGTTGCACCGTCGAGTTGGCGCTAACCGTGAACGAGATCATGCCCATACCCGCCAAACCAATGCCCAGCGCCGCAAGCTCGAGGTTGGGCGTGAAGTACAGACTGCCGACGCCCAAGCACAACAAAACCGCACCCAGGGTCATGAGGCGAACTCGAGCCTCGGGCGGGCGTGAGGCGGTGAAGACTGCGCCGATTGCCGCGCCAGCGCCAAACGCTGAGCCGAGTAAACCGAAGCCTGTTTCTTTAAGGTTGAGCGCAAATTTGGCATAGGCTGGGGTAATGACCGGAAAGTTAATGATCGTTAACGACAGCAATCCCAACAACACAATCGGGTCGCGCACCGCACGGTTCGACCAGACGTAACCCAAACCGATCCGAATGTCCTCGAGCATTCGGTGCTGTCCAGAATCTTCGGCAGCACGGTATTTCAAGCTCGAGATGGCGATAATCACACCAACAAAAGATGCGGCGTTCAACCAGAAAATCGTGTGCAACCCAAAAACAGGCGCGAGCAAACCAAAAATTGTACCGCCCAAAACCCGAGCCGTATTAAAGCTCAGGCTGCCCAGGGCGACGGCGTTGGACATCAGGTGTTTAGGTACAAGCTGTGGAATCAGTGATTGTCTGGCGATGATGTCAAATACGTTTGCCAAACCCGAAACAAACGCGATGATGGCAACGATCTGAAAACTGGCAATTTTCAGGTACACCACCAAACCCATGCAAACCGCCATCAGCATCAAAATGATTTGCGTCACGATCAAAACGTGTTTTCTCGAGAAACGATCCAGCACCGCGCCAGCAACAAGTGACAGCACCAAAGACGGCAACCACTGAATCGCATTCAGAATTCCAAGTTGAACCGTTGCCGTCGAACGGTCTGTGAACAAACCCAGCACCAACCAACTCTGGGCGCTCGATTGCAACCAAGACCCGATCAAACTAAACCACTGCGAAATCCAAAACCGACGGTATTCGGGAATCTCGAGTGCGGCGAAGGTCTTCACAACTTTTCAATTCTAACGCTCGAGATTGAATTCAAGTTGAAGCTCGAGATACATGCGATTAGGATTTGGAAAAATCGATCTCGTAATACGGGTTTTCAGGGTCGGGTTGTGCGTCACCCGTAAAACCCAATCGTTCGTAAAACGCGATTGCACTTTTGCTGGCGTACCATTCAAACCAAGTCGCGCCAATACTTTTCGCCCAATCTCGAGTGAATTCAAACAATGCCTTACCAATGCCCTTTTTTTGATGTTCAGGCTTGACGAACAAGCTCGAGAATCGAATTTGCTTGTGTCCGCTCATGAGGTAATGATCCCATTCGTGCGCCATTGCAATGCCAACAATTTCAGAATCCAGTTCTGCCACAAAAACCCCGTGCAAGGGAGACTCGAGCCGATTCTGAAAACGCAAAAACGCACTCTCGAGCGAATCGATTGGACGGTCATGCTCGAGGAATGGGCGGAATTGATCCCAATCTGAAACTCGAGCGGCACGAATGATGGTGTTGGTCATGGCTCGAGTTTAAGGGTTTGGGATTTTACTTGCATCAGTATTTTCAAGTATCAGACTTTACAAACGTCGCATCCATTACGGCTCTGTCGTAGTCTAGCAAGTAGCTCGAGTGTTTATTATAGAGTTCTTCGAGTACAGTTTTGTTTGATCCAACCACGTCCATGCCTCGGTCATCGTAAGCCCAGACCATCAATTCAGATTTAAGATTGAACAGATACACCATGCAGCCTGGGTTTGGACGAACTGTACCGAAGTCTTTTGTCAAGGCGCACCACAAAAAGCTTTGAATTAATGTCTGGGAAGCTTTAAACGCTACATTAAGCCACCATTCGGGCTGGGATTCTTCAAACCAATCTTGTTCGTCAATTGGTTCGAGCCAGATTTCTCGAGTTTTTGGAATCACGATGCCTGCCGCGTTGAGATTTGAAAGTATTTCACGATGACTAAACGGATTTGACCTTGTGTGAGAACGTAAACAGACAGTCATTGGTTCTTGGTCAGGAAAGATATCAGAACAAATTTCAGTGGCTTTTCGCATCGCCAGCAAGAATTGCTCGAGCATTGTACCGCCCTCTGAAAGCTTGAATCTCAATCCGCTAGGGTATGAATAAAACAAAGGTCGCATGAATGCTTTGCCTGTGAATATGGTTTCAATGCTTGACTGAATGTTCACCTATCAAGTGTAAGTTTTGAAGATTAGATAACATCCCGAATTGAAACTTGTTCCGCTCGAGCTTGCAATTCCACTCTCAACAACGCATTCACAGGTTTCTCGAGCATTGGGTCGGCTTCCAGAATTTGTTTTGCCAGGTTTCTGGCTTGTTCAATAATTTCGGTATCCCTGGTTAAATCACCCAGTTTTAAATCGGGCATTCCGCTCTGCCGTGTACCGCGCAGCTCGCCTGGTCCACGAAGGCGCAAATCGGCTTCGGCAATTTTAAAACCGTCGGTTGTGCCTTCAATGACTTTCAGGCGTTCTTTGGTTTTTTTGCTGTGATCGCCCGCAATCAAAACACAATAACTTTGCTTGTCGCCGCGTCCAACCCGTCCGCGAAGTTGATGCAGTTGCGACAATCCAAACCTCTCGGCGTTTTCGATCACCATGATGCTGGCATTTGGAACGTCCACGCCGACTTCAATCACGGTGGTACTGACTAGCAGATCAAATTCTTGAGCACGAAAGCGGTTCATGATGGCGTCTTTTTCGGTTGGGTGCATTTTGCCGTGCAGCAGTTCAACTCGAGCATCGGGCAAAATCTGCTTCAGGTCTTCACTCAGTTGCGTGGCTGCCAGAATCTCGGTCATTTTTTCGGATTCTTCGATCAGCGGCGCGACCACGAAGGCTTGGCGTCCCTCGAGAATTTGCTTCATGACAAAGCTGTAGGCTTGGCGGCGGTGCGTGTCCATTAAAAGCTTGGTTTGAATCGGTGTTCGACCTGGCGGCAGTTCGTCTATCGTGGTCAGCTCGAGGTCACCGTAAGCCGTCAGCGCCAGGCTGCGCGGAATGGGCGTGGCGCTCATCACAATCACGTCAGGACGGTTTGCGAGCAGCGCTCGGCGCTGTTGCACCCCAAAGCGGTGTTCCTCGTCCACCACAGCCAGCCCAAGCCGTGCAAATTCCACACCTTCCTGAATCAATGCCGACGTCCCAACGATCACATCAACCTCGCCTTTTTTGATGCGCCCTCGAGCCTCAACACGTTCTCTGCCCGTCATCGCACCAATCAGCAATTCCACCCGAACGCCGAGTGGGTACAGGTATTTGGTCAAACTCGAGAAATGCTGTCGTGCCAAAATTTCGGTGGGAGCCATCAACGCGCCCTGAAAGCCGTCTCGAGTCGCCAGGTACAAGGCACTGGCGGCAACGGCGGTTTTGCCCGAACCGACATCGCCCTGAATCAGTCGTGCCATCTGTTTGGGTTCGCGCATGTCGGTGGCAATCTCGAGAATCGCACGGCGTTGCGCGTTGGTGAATTTGAAGGGCAGCATTCGTTCAAACTCGAGCATGTGCTCGTCTAACGCCCGAAATTGTTTGCCTTCCAAACTGCTGCCACCCTGCAAGAGCATCCGAAGCTCGAGGAACAAATACTCGTCAAATTTCAATCGCTCCAAAGCGGTTTCTAATTCCTCGAGTTCGCTGGGATTGTGCGCCTCACGTAATGCTTGGGCGTAAGGCATGACCTTGTACGCGCCGCGTTGCTGGCTCGAGAGAAAATCTGCGGGTTCGGGCAATGCCTCAAACAATTGTCGTGCGACTTTGCGAATGAAGGCTTGCGAGATTCCCTCGGTGGTGTGATAGACGCCGATGATACGATCCGTGCTGAAACTCTCACCACCCTCGTCGTCGTTCTCGAAATACTCCACGCCAAGCTCGAGTTTGCGTCCGAAGCGTTTGGCTTTCCCCGTGATAATCAGGCGGTTGCCCTCTTTGAGTTGCCCCTCGACCCAAGGTTGATTGAACCAAGTCGCAGACAGAATATTGCCGAATTCGTCACGCAAATTGGCTTTTAAAATCAACATGCCTTTGCGCGGCGAATGACGGGTTTTGTCCGTGACCGCACCGACCACAGTCACTCGAGCGCCGTCTTCGATGGTGTGAAATCCTGGGAGGCGGCGGCGGTCTTCGTACCTTCTGGGGTAATTGTGGAACATGTCCCGAAGTGTGCGAATACCAAGTCGAGCCAATTTTTTTGGTGCGCTCGGCACGAGCGGTAATTTTGTAATTTCCGAATCTGGCGTCAAAGTTGTACGCTCGAGCTGTGGAAGCTCGAGTTTTTTGCTTGGTACGGCTTTCACACTTGAGACTGGTTTTTGTTCAGACTCGAGCAACGCAATCGCAGTTTTGAGGTTTTCCTCGCGCTCGGTTTGGCTCATGATGCCGTAACCATCGAGCACTTCCCGCACCTTTGGGAACGGTTGCGCGACGTTGTTCAACAACGCCTCGAGTCCAGCCGTGACGACACGATTCTGACAGCCCATAGCGAGTTCTCGAGCCAGGGGTTTTAGAAGTCGTTCGCGCAGTTCATCACGGGTTGGCACAAATACAGTTTACCCTAAATAAAACGTTTTGCCGTAGGGGTGAATCTTGTATTCACCCTCTGTGGCACAATAATTTTTCATGTTTTATACTCAAAGGCTCGAGGTTGCTAACCCAAACTTGAGTTGCGGAATGCCCGATCTTCCTGCGGTGGTCGCTCGAGGGCTATTTGCGTCTCAGAAGGTTTAAACCCGATACTCTCGTAAATTCTGGCGGCGTGGTATTCGGGGTCGGCGCACATGACCAGAACTTTTGGCTCGTGCTGCTCGAGGGCGTGCTTGGCGGCGGTATGAACCAGCGTTCCGCACAATCCTCGGCGTCGGTAATCGGCGTGGGTTTCGACGCTCTGAAACCTGCCCACGCCGTGCTCAAGGAACAATCCTAGGCTACTCACCATTTTACCGCCTAGAAATGCGCCCCACCAATTGCCCAGCCCAGCCTCGGTCATGCGTTGATACTCGAGCATTTTACGGCGAATGAAGAGTTTGTAACCTTCAGGTTCGTGCTCATCGTTGCATTCAATCCGAAGCTGGATGGTTTGCTCCCAATCTTCGTTGGTTAAAATCGGGCGGTATTCTGCCTCGAGGTTGAGTTTTGGTGGCGCGTGAACTTCGCTGGCGGTCATCACCACCGTTTCGACCACATCAAATCCCAATGCCTCGAAGGCTCGAGCCGCACCCAATTCGCCGTGTACGCTGTCAAAACCAATGACGCAGTGTTTGGCATCAGGGAATTCTCGAGCAGAAATTTCCATCCAACGCCTGACATCCTGCGCTTCGGGCGGTTTGGCAAAAACCAGGAAATTCCCGTACCAAAACGTTGGATTGCTTGGCGTGCGAATCACGGTGTACTCGTCTTTGTCCAGAATTTCACCAGAGAACCTGGCGAAGATCAAGTCTGTTTGATAACCCAAAGATTTTATTTGCATACCTCGAGTTTACGGACTTTTAGACTCGAGTGTCACACGCCAAAATGCTTACTCGAGAATGTTGAGTTTTGCATCCCGCACTTGTACCAAACTCGAGTACCTTGTGATCGCATCGGTGCTCTGCGTTAGCTCGAGTTTGCCTGTAATGCGGATTTTTTCGCCGGTGATTGGTAATTTCTGTCCGTTTGCCAAGTAGACAAAAACGCTGTCGGTGGAGACTGGTACGGCTTCGGTGTCCGCGTTCGGAAAAATCACGGTGATCGAACTGGGGTAATCCGCGCTTTCATCGCACGGCGAGCAAACGGTTTTGCGGGTGCGGGTCAGCACAAAACGGTCTGGAATGTTTGGATCGCTTGCCGCAAACCCGGTCAACGTGACCAGTTCGCCCCGCAACTCGAGCGTCTGTTTGGCGTACACCGCGCCCCGCGCTGTAATGCTCGAGAAGAGTTTTGGAATCTCGAGTTTGACGGCTGGTTTGATTGGTTTTGAGAATGCAAAAGCGCTGATTGCTGCAAGAATCGCAGCAATCAGCCCCAGGGCAAGAATATTATTTACTTTGGCTTGCATTTAAGCCCATCGCGTTCGCAATCGCAAAGAAAATTTCGGTTTGATCCATGCTGCCTTGAAACAATTTTGCGCCAGGACCAAAGGCGAACAATGGCACAGGATCGGCGGTGTGCACGCCCTGCGATTGATCTTTGGGCAGGTTGCCAATGCGTTGGAACGCGCCAGGTTCGGAGCAAACTTTAGGGTTGGGAATAAATCCGCCTTTGCCGTCAGATACCGTTGGCGCTTGGAAAACTTCACGTCCAGAGTACGTCTCGCAGTAATCGGGGTGAGCGCCAAAACCAACCGCCAAACCTCGAGCTGCCGCAGGCAGTGGGATGCCGTTTTGATCGAGTTTCTCGTAATAATTGGGGAATCCTGCCTTTTCGTAAACTTGAGCGGCATCGCGGACTCCGAGTCCTTTGCTGGTGTCGTAACCACCAAAAACCGTCAAGCTGTGACCGTGATCGGCGGTGACGATAATCAGGGTGTCGTCGCGTTTGGCAGCCCATTCTTTTGCCAGTTTAACGGTCTTATCAAGCTCGAGCACGTCGAACATGGCGCGTGTCCAATCCAGTGGGTGCAGGTATTTGTCTACCATGCCCGCCTCGACCATTAAGAAGAAACCCTTGTCGTTCTTTTCCAAACTCGAGATTGCCGTGTTGGTCATGTCCCACAAGTACGGCATGTCGGTGAACGCGCCCAGCATTTCAGGGCGTTTCCAGGTCGCACGGTCCAAATAGCTTGGGAAGTTATCGAGGTTGAACAACCCAAATAATTTCTCTGGAGCGCCCGCCTTCAACAAATCCGTGCGGTTGTTGACGAACGTGTAACCCATTTTTTGCGAGTCAGAAATCCAATCTGTGGCATCTTTGCGCCTCGAGCCGCCAGCCGTGCTGGGAATAAAATCTTCAGATCCACCGAACATCAGCACGTCTGGTTTGACGTTGCCTTTAAAGTATTGATCGGCTATCGAGGCGTAATCGCCGCGTCTGCGGGTGTGGGTGGCAAAAGCGGCAGGCGTGGCGTCCGTACCAAAAACGTTGCTGACAATACCGACACTTGCACCTCGAGTTCGTTTCAAAATCTCGGTGATAATTTCGGCTCGAGGGTTATCGAGCGTGTCCGCCGAATTGTCGCGGTAAACATTCAGCGCGTTGACTTCCGCTTTTTGACCCGTGGCAATGCTGCTGGCACTGTTGGCGCTGTCCACAATGTAAGAGTCAAAACTGCTCGTCGAAATGCTCGCCATGCCATCCGCGCCCGCTTCCATCTCGAGCTTTCCGCGTGGCATTCCGTTGCTTGGGTTGTACCCCTTGGCGATCACCTGAGCGCCGTGCATGGTGTTCCAACTCATGCCGTCGGCGATGAACAAGATTACGTTTTTGGCGGGTTTGAGTGGGCGCGTTGGCGCGACGCCAGTCCAAGCGATGCGTTTGGTCACTTCGCCCTTAGCATCGGTCAGTTTGACCATCACTTCGTTCGCACCACTTTTTGCCGAAATATTGCGCAATGTCCATTCGGCTTGACCTGCGCCTTGCGAGGTTTGCACAAAATCGGTCAGCGCCTTACCATTCAATGAAATCGAGTAATTCTTTAAATCCTCGAGCTTTGAAGCCTCCACGCGCAAATCCACGCGTTGCCCCGCCAACAGTTTCGCGCCGTCGTAAGGGTAGACGTTGATGTCTGCTTCACCCGGAGCGCCGAGCGCCGAAACCACGGTGGCTGCGATGGGCAGCAGCACCAATGGATACCAGTTCTTTAAATTGGTTTTCACATGGGTAGTCTGAGGGGTTTATGTCAACCCTTTGTCAGGAGGGGTAAAACAGAAAACTCAAGGTTGATGAATTCAATTTGGAATTTTGATTCTCGAAATACTTGAGTGTTTAATACTCAAGAAATCGGAGTATATCTTACCTCTCATTTTTGAATCGACGTTTGGTCGACGTTCTTCTGGTTTAGTTTTTACATCTAAAACTGTATGTCGCATAAAATAAATTATCCAAATCAAGTGTCAGAACAGAAACTGATTTTCAAAGTCCCGAGTAAATGATGTGTAGGGAGTGTTATGGCATATTCAACCAGTTTGCTTTTGTCGTACCTCAACGTAAGGGCGGTCATTGGCGCTCTTGCTATTTTCCTTCCGCCACTTGTGTTGGTTTTAAATTGGAATCCAAAAATACAATCATCAATCAGTGCCTATTATCATGTTCCAGCCACCCATGATGTATTTGTCGCTGTGTTGTGCGCAATTGGCTTGTTTTTGTTTTCTTATAATGGATATTCTGATGAATGGTTTTTGCATAAATTAATGGGGCTTGGAGCTATTGGCGTAGGGTTATGCCCAACTGCATTCTATGATGACAAAAACGTCCTTCATACAAACGCTTTTGCAATAATTCACAACATAAGCGCCGCTACGCTGTTTGCAGGAATGGCTGTGATGTCCATTTTCTTTTTTACCCGAAATCAGGATGCCTCGGGTCTTTCGGAAAAACATAAAGCTTTCAATGCCAAGATTTATCGGATTTGTGGTGGCATTATCGCTGGTGTAGGTTTTTTGTTTGGCTTACGAATTTTGTACTTTTTGATAATAGGTTTACGTGTACCCCGCGATTCGAGTCTTTTTTTCGTTGAATGGATTTCGATTTGGTCGTTTGGGTTTGCATGGTTCTTGAAAAGCCACATCATCTTCCGAATTCTCAAAAATCGTGGAATCAATCTTTTTTGAGTCTTTGTTTTAACCCGAGAAGGTTATGAGCGAAAGTATTTTCAAGTTTTTTATTTCTTGCTGCGTTAAAACAGGAGGCTATATGATTTATTATTCACTTGGTACAGCATTGGTTTCCGAAACGGAACTTCGATCAGTTGTGTCCGATCCAAAATATTTACAGTGGGTTAAAAAAAGTCTTCGTAAACGCTCAACCATTGAACCTTTTCCGCTTTCAAATGGTGTTGTTCGCGTTGAAGATTTGTCTAGCGAAGTCACGTTCAATGATGAGACTAGACCGTTCACGCCTGTTGGTTTTGGTCAACCATTGTTGATTCGTATTCAGGAAGTTTATACAGGGAAGTTTCCATCTGGAAGATGGGGGCGACCATCTCGACTATTGATAGCAACTGCCGTTCGAGACACGATGCAACTTGATCCCCAGGTTTTAGGTCTCAATCTGTTAATCGAAAATCCCGACCCAAAAACCAGATACACCGTGCCAAATGCTACCAGTCCTGGTACATTACTTGTGTACTATTCACCAGCCGAGCTTGCACAACAATTGTCCTTACAGGTGGTGATGAATTTTCGGAACTTTAATTCGGAAATGCTTGAAACACTTGGTGATATCATTGGGAGTGTTGGTACAGGATTGGGTATCGCAAGTTTTGCTGTTCCTGCATTTGTGTTAGCAGCGCCAATAGCAATTGCTGGAGGACGTGCGCTTCGGACTGGAAGTAAGTTAGCCCAGAGGTTGCTTGAAAACGGACCTGAAGTTGATGTTTCTGTTCCATTGAATTTAAAACTCGCAGGACAGCGTAAATTACGTTCTGGGTTTGCATTAATTGTTGATCCGACACATCTAAGACTAGATGAATCTTTTCTAAGAAATCATTGCATCAGCAAAGATGGTTCGGTTGTCCGTCAAGATAATCTGGTGGAGCCATATGATGGTGACGTTCCTTATGTGGTGGTTTCATTTGATGGAATTTCAGAACCCTCTTTTGAGTCATTCAGACCAGCACATATCAGCGCAAAGTTGATGCAGGAGTTTTTTGGCGGAGAACACACGGGTACGTTAAATGCTGATGTGATAGAGGTTTTCAAAGTGTTCAGTGATTTCAAACATCGTCAATTGCTTGACCAAATTACTCAAGATCTTGAAGTGTCTACTGGAGCTACTCGGGAACAACTTCTTAAAAGGCAAATCGCAATCCAAAAACATATCTTCACCAAAGAATTACTACCTAAAATCACTAAAGTCAAAACAGTTAAGAAAATATTACCTGTTCCTTCAGCACGTTCAAGTACTCGAAAAAGGGTAAAACCTGGCTTACAAAAAGTAGCTGCCTCCTCAAAAAAAGTAAAAACAGCAAAGTCTAGTAATCGATCTAAGTGATACTTGGGTTAAATCAAAAGCTCGAGATTTCATTTGAACAGCCCTCAAGATTTTAATTCTAGTGTGTTCTGAAAATTTAACTTTAAAAACAAAGTTGAATTATAATTTTGCAATGGAATCCAAACTAGAAAACCTAGACTACCTTGATTTCCAAATTCTCGAATATCTTTCACTTAACGCTCGAGTCACCTGGACAGAACTTTCCGCAAAACTGGGTTTGTCCGCCCCCGCCATCACCGAACGCGTGCGCAAGCTCGAGGAACGCGGGGTGATAAAAGGTTATACGGTGCTTCTCGAGCCTGAATTGTTGGGTTGCGGGTTGCTGGCGTTTGTGGCGGTGCAAATAAGTGATGCAAAGTCGCGGCAAATTCTTCTCGAGCGCGTGAAAACCATGCCCGAAGTGCTCGAGTGTCATCACATGTCTGGCGATGACGATTACTGGCTGAAGGTACGCTGTGCGGGTACAAAAGCGCTCGAAAAGATCATCACTCAAGAACTGAAATCCATCTCGAGTGGTATCAAAACCCGTACCAGCATCGCGCTCTCGAGTTTCAAAGATTCACCCTGCTTGCCGTTGCGGGGTGCTTGATGGATTTCGCGTTTTTTCTGAAAGGCTTTTTGATTGGCATTTCAATCGCTGCGCCAGTCGGTCCAATCGGTTTATTAACCATTCGGCGCACGCTGGCATTTGGGCGGATTGCTGGCTTCATGTCTGGTTTGGGCGCGGCAACGGCAGACGCGGTGTTTGGCAGTATTGCCGCATTTGGTATAACCGCCATCTCGAGCGTTTTGATTGGTGCAAAAGTCTATTTGGGCGTGATTGGAGGGATATTTTTAATCTATCTCGGGTGGCAAACTTTTGTTTCCAAACCTGCCGAGAACGCCGTAGAATCTCGAGCCTCGAGCTTGGGTGTGATTTATGCTTCTACGTTTTTGCTGGTGCTGACCAACCCGATCAGCATTTTGTATTTCACGGCAATCATCTCGAGCGTCGGTGCGGCTGGGAATTTGTTCAGTGCGAGTTCAATGGTGTTTGGCGTGTTTCTGGGTTCGGTGCTGTGGTGGTTTTTTTTAAGTTTTATTGCCAGTTTACTTAAATCTCGGATCAATCCAACCAATTTAAAACGTGTCAACCAGATTTCGGGCTTTGTGATTGCCGCGTTTGGGCTTTGGGCTGTTGCCAGCGTCCTCTTCAAAATCTAGGCGCAAACCACAATCTCGAGATACACTAGGCTCATGCTGAATTACTTGCTCATTTTTATCCCGATCACGGCGCTGCTCGAGTTTGTGATTCATCCTGGCGATGTTTGGATTTTTATTTCGGCAGCGCTCGCCATCGTGCCTCTGGCAGGCTTGATGGGTCGTTCCACCGAGGAACTGGCGGCTCGGTCTGGCAGTGCGATTGGCGGTTTACTGAATGCCACGTTTGGCAATGCCACCGAGTTGATTATCGCATTTTTTGCCTTGCAGGCTGGAAAAATCGATGTGGTCAAAGCCAGCATCACGGGTTCGATGATCGGCAACTTGCTGCTGGTTTTGGGCATGGCAGTCTTTTTGGGTGGTCTTAAGTTTCCGGTGCAACGTTTTAACCGTCAAGCTGCCAGTTCTTTGGCGAGCATGTTGGTGATTTGTATTATTGCCTTTTTAGTGCCTGCCCTGTTTGACTTTACCGAGCGTTTAAATGGCATTCCTGGAACACAGCAAGTCATTTCTGACGGTCAGTTGTCGTTGGCGGTCAGTTTTGTGCTGATTGGATTGTACGTTTTAAACATGGTCTTTAGCCTGTTTACCCACAAAGACATGCTCTCGAGCGCCGATGACGATAAAGATACCCACAAAGCCGAATGGACTTCGGCTCGAGCCATTGCGACTTTGTTTGGTTGCACGATTGTCGTGGCTTGGCTTTCTGAAGTGCTGGTTGGATCGCTCGAGGGTTTCACGGCGGCATTGGGTTTCTCGGAATTTTTTGCGGGACTTATTATCATTCCGATCATTGGAAACGCAGCCGAACATGCGGCAAGTGTGTTTGCCCGAAAGAACAAAATGGATTTGACCATCACGATTGCGATTGGGGCAACCATTCAAATTGCGCTGCTGGTCGCGCCGCTCCTGGTGATTTTATCGTTCATCATTGGCAAACCGATGGATTTGGTAATTCACAGTCCGCTCGAGTTGATGGCATTGGTCGGCGCGGTCAGTATTGTCGGCAGTGTCGCCAGGGACGGCGAGACCAACTGGCTCGAGGGCGCGATGCTGCTTGGCGTGTACGTGATTTTGGCAATTGCGTTCTTCTTTTTGCCTGTGGCGACGCACAGTTAGAAATATCTCAATTGTGCCAAAGCTCAACATTTCATGAACTCCAAACCCGTCATCCTCGGGTAGACTTGAGTCATGCGCTTCAATTGGAGGCACATTTTGAGTTTATTTTGTTTGAGTTGCTCTGGGTTGGCAACTTTGGCTCAAGTGCTGGTTTTTGAAGATTCTTTTGACCAGGAAGGCATTTGGGACTCGAGAAACCTGAACGTTGGACGTTTTGGTTACGAAAACGGTTGGTTTCAGATTTACATTGATAAACCTGATAGTTTTATTTACGTGCCAGCGCCAGTTTTGCCCGCCAAAGATGTCAGGCTCGAGGTGGACATTTCAAAGCGCTCAAACGTGGCATCCGACGAGGCTGGGGTGTTTTGCCGTCTTCAACTCGAGGGTGGGCATTACGAGTTGATGTTCAGCGCGGAAGCCCGAACCAGCGCAATTTACCGTGTCAATGGCGACGAGTACGTGGCAATTGGACGTGCGCTGCTTCCGCCAGAAATTAAATTAAACACTGGGGTCAAACCAAATCATTTGCGTGCCGAATGCGTGGGTTCAAAGTTGCGGTTGTTTGTCAACGATTGGTTGACGCTCGAGGCGCAAGACAGCAATTTTGAGGGCGGTTGGGTCGGTTTGGCGGCTGGGACTGGCACAAGAGTTACGCAGTTGACCGCCGATTTTGATAATTTTAAATTGTTTGTGCTCTGATTGTTTGCAAATTCTGTAGAAATATGGCGAGGTTTGAAATGGTTTTGGTCTCAGGCGTGTCGTGGCTCGAAAACCAAACACACAGCCAGGTGCTGTGGAACGACAAACGGCACTTTTGAAAGCTGAGACAGAAGAGCGCTCGAGACGAGAAAGCAGATTCAATGCCCCAAGATGATTCTCTGCCAATTTCATTTGTTCCAATCGAATTGCCCAGTGAACGCGAACTGCTGGCAACTTGGCTCTCGAGTGAACTTTGGATTTTTCACGTTAACCCTGAACCCAATTTTGAGCGCATGTTAGAAGCCGTGGACAGTGGCAGTTTTCAGGGAACGAACGACTCGAGTTTCTGGATGATGCTCGACACTGAACGCGTCGGACTAATTCACCTGTTCGATCTCGAAGATATCGGTGATGGCGCACCCCTGTTTGATTTGCGAATCCGTCACAAATTTCGTGGCATTGGGCTTGGTACACGCGCAGTGCATTGGTTGACCAAGTATTTGTTTGAGCGGCACGCAAACCTCGAGCGCATCGAAGGCACAACTCGAGCCGATAATGTTGCCATGCGTCGTGTTTTTCGGCGCTGTGGATTTGCGAAAGAGGCGCACTTCCGACGCGCTTGGACTGACCTTGCTGGTCAACGCTTTGACGCAGTTGGATACGGCTTATTGCGTGATGATTGGGCAAAGCAGACGTTCACCCCAGTTTTATGGGATGACGAAACAAATTTTGATTTGTGAATACTCAAGATGTATTGCAATTCTTGAAAATAGTTGGCTTCTCGAGCACTTTTAGCGCACAATTTGTAGCCGATAATTTCTTGCCGAGAAATCTCAAAACAGTTCCGAGTTGGGTTAAACTTCTTTCATGTCTCAAACCAAGCTCGAGTTTGACAATTCATGAAAATTTCTTTGCTGACCTTGTTCCCGCAACTCTTGACGCCTTGGCTTAATGAGGCGATTCTGGGTCGTGCCGTCAAAAGCGGCTTGCTCGAGTTTGATGTGTGTGATATTCGTAATTTCACCACCGACAAGCACCGTATGGTCGATGACACTCCTTATGGTGGCGGTGCGGGCATGGTCATGAAAGTGGATGTGCTCGAGAATGCCCTGAATACACTCGAGTCTGCTGATGAGGTGATTTTGCTGACCCCGGCAGGGGAGAGGTTTACGCAAGCTATTGCCGAAGAACTTTCAAAGAAACAGCATCTTGTTTTGATTTGTGGGCGTTACGAGGGTTTTGATGCCAGGGTTGAAACGCTGGTGACTCGAGAACTCAGCCTTGGCGATTTTGTCATGATGGGCGGCGAGGCGGCGGCGCTGTGCATGATCGAGGCGGTTACTCGCTTGATTCCTGGTGTGCTTGGCGACAGTGATTCCCATGAGCAAGATTCTTTCTCGAGCGGGATTCTTGACTACCCAGAATTTACCCGCCCGCAAGTCTGGAACGGTTTGGAAGTCCCCGAAATTTTGCGCACAGGCAATCATGCCGCCATTGCCATCTGGCGTCGCCGTGAAGCGCTGCGGCGTACCCTCGAGCGCCGACCCGATTTGCTCCAGGATGCTGGGTTAAGTCCTGGGGATTCGGCATTATTGCTCGAGTTGGGCGTCAGTTTGGAGCAACTTACCGATTGGAAACTCGAGCTGCCCGCACCGCCAAAGGTCAAGCGCAAACGAAGTCAGTAGTGTTTTAAGAAATCTCGAGCGACTTTCAGGGCGCGAGACTCTTCGGCTGCCAGGCGTCCTTCAATGGCGATCAGACCATCAAATTGAGCTAGCAATTTCGGGACGAGTTTTTTAAGTCCCAAATCACCCTCGCCCAAAAGCGCGTGGGTTTTACCTGGGCTGGAATCGCTCAAATGCGCGTGAATCATTTTTGGAGTCTGATGAATGTATTCGAGCGGTTCGCCCAGCGTCCCAGCGTGTGCAATGTCCAAAGTGATGCCAACGTGCTCCATCGGCTCGAGCATTTTGGCGAGTCGAATCAGGCTTTCCAGGTTGGTGACAAATTGTAATTTCTTTTTTTCCATGCCCTCGACGCCAACCCGAACCCCGAGCATTTCCGCCCTCGAGTTCAAGTCGCTGACAAAATCGTGCAAACGCTCCCAATAAACTTGTTCATCGTCTGTGGTGCTTGAAAGATGCCCAGGATGCACCACAACCATGCCAACGCCTATTCTGGCTGCCGTCTCGAGCGATGCCAACACCTGATGCCTCGAGACGGCGCGAATTTCGGGGTTGCTCGAGAGTGGGTTGAGGTCATAACTTGGGGCGTGCAAGGAGAGTCGTAAACCAAGCGTTTCGGCTTTAGCCCGAACCTCTTCTGGCGTAGAATTTGATTCCCAAAGGTGTTGCGCCCAGACTTCAGCCGCACCAAAACCGGCTTGAGAAATTAACTCGAGTGCGCCAAGCACGCCAGAATGCCAGAGAAGACGGGTTGCTGGCGCGAAACGAGGGTTGATGCTTGAAGACACGCCTTATTTTACGGTCTAAAGTGCGGTTCATTTGTCAGCTTGCTCGAGATTAGGGTTTTGCTGTGTCTTTATCCTCAAGTTTACCGAGAATTGAACCTGTGATGTCAGTCAGTTTCTGCTGTTCGTCAAACCAAAAACTCAATTCGCAATAATCATTTTTGTAAACGGATTTCGTATGTGATTAGCGAGGATTTGCATACAAATCCAGCAACGTATTAAACCCGTTCACACCAGCTAACTTCCCCGTTTCGATCACGCTTTTGAAAGCA
>JAYVRX010000083.1:0-5966 GCA_043775825.1 Deinococcales bacterium | reverse complement strand
CTGGATACCAGCAGTGGACTGGTCGGTTACTGGTCGTTTGACACCGACAACAAAGACCATTCCAGCAGTGGCAACAACGCGACCATCCACGCGGGTATGGGCAATATTGCCGACCCTGCACCCACTGGCGAAGCCAACACTGGAGCGCTGGCTTCGTTTAAGCGCCCAGCGAGTTTCGCCACCGCTTCGGGAAACGTGGTGGACGACCTGAATGCCCTGACGATTTCTTTTTGGGTGCGGATAAACTCGACCGAAAACACCCAAAACTCGAGCCTCTTGAGCACCCGCAAAGTGCAATTTTCGTATACGCATGCGGGCGGTCATGCCTTTTTGTATTTCAATGTGGTGGGCAGTGGCACGCTCAGCCTGCATTACTCGCAACTTGATAGTCAGGTCTACAACCTTGCCGATGGTGCATACCATCAGGTCGTTGGAACCTACGATGGTCAGGGAAACGCACGCGCATTTATTGATGGCGTTCAGATGGACGGCGGGTATATGAACGGCTCGCCGCTTCAACCGAGCGGGATCACCTTTGGCGACCCGAACAGCCCGTTTGCTGGCAGGCTCGATGACGTGCAGATTTACAACCGAGAGTTTGCGCCCAAAGATGTTCTGGATTGGTACGTCTGCGGACGAGGACTGGACATTCCCCTCTCCGAGTGCCAAGCACTGACCACCTTCGGACAGACCATCTATTTCCTTAACCCCCCGACCTCCGCTAATTTCTCGAGCAACGGCTGGCTTCGCAGCAATACACCCTGCAAATGGTTTGGCGTGTGGTGTCAAAACGGGCATGTGTACGGCTTGGCTGTGCCCAGCCAAAACCTAAGTATTTGGCGTTACGCTGTCAATCGTCTCAGTCCATTCCCCACAGCACTGGGCGACCTTACACAGTTGCAACTTCTGGACTTGAGAAACAACAACTTCGCAGGTCCCATCCCCGAGGACTGGGGCACGATTCCGACCCTCAAAGTGCTCGCCATCGGCGGCAACCAGTTTAGCGGCTCAATCCCCGACTCCTTCAGCCAGCTTGGAAACCTCGAGACGCTCGACCTCTCCAGAAACCTACTCGGCGGTGACATTCCCAACGAGTTGGATCGGCTGACCAAGCTCAGCACTCTCGATTTGTCTGATAACCAGTTCAGCGGCAGTATCCCAGTAACATTGGGGAGCCTGACGAAACTGACCACGCTGAACCTGCAAAACAATCAATTGCGCGGCGCGATCCCAAGCTCGCTCGGCAATTCCGGCGCGACCATGAACCTGGGCTACAACAGGCTCAATGCGAACGACCCGAACCTGATTGCGGCACTCAAAACCCAAGCCCTAGATTGGGACAAAACCCAGACCGTGCCAGTCAGCAACCTGCAAGCCAAGGCAGCCTCGAGCAGCAGTATCAGGCTCACCTGGAATCCTGTGCGATACACAACCGACGGCGGGTATTACGACATCCTGATGATGCCCGCAGGTGGCAGCACCTTCACATCTGTGGGTCACACCACCGACAAAAGCTCGAGCAGCTTCACCGTGCCAAGTCTGACTTCGGGACAAGCGTACTCGTTCGTGGTTCGCACCATCACGCCCAAACACGGCGAGCAGCAAAACGACCTCTCGAGCGACGCGAGCGATCCCGTGGTCAGCAAGCCCACGATTGCAAACCGTGCGCCAGTCGCCGTGAATGATAGCTACGTCGTGATCCAGAACACACCACTAACCGTGACAGCCGCTCGAGGTATTTTCGCCAACGACAGCGACGCGGACGGCGACCCGCTCAGAATCGTGTCGGTCAGCAGCACAGCGCTGGGCAGCAAGCTCTCCCTGAAACGCGATGGTTCATTCACCTTCAGCCCGCCAGTGAATTTTTTCGGAACAGCGACCTACAGCTACCAGATCAGCGATGGAAGCCTGCTTTCTAACACTGCCACAATCAGTTTTCAAGTCACGCCACCAGCACCGGGCAGCGTGATGGCGTTCGTCTACCAGGATTTGAACGTCAACCACGATTTTGATTACTACGAGCAAATGCTTTCAGGTTGGCAGATTGTCCTCAAGAACACGCAGACGGGTCAAGCTCAAACCCTGACCAGCGACGCTCGAGGTTTGGCGTACTTCACCAAGCTTGCGCCTGGAGCGTACTCGGTCTGCGAGACGATCATGTCAGGTTGGATAGGAACTTCGTTGGGTACGAGTGCGGGTTGTTACACTGTAAACGTGGTGTCTGGGCAGAATGCAACATTCTGGTTCGGGAATACAACAGGCTTCTGAGCAAAGCTCGAATTCAACTGTCACCCTCGAGATGGGGTGACAGTTTTTTCTCGAGTTTTAATTTGAGAAAATATCTCGAGCAGAACTAAAAAAAATTCTCCCCTATGTACTAGGAGAGGTGGCGCGAGCTTGCGACCTGCCCGTTAGGTGCAAGTTTAGGGTCAAGAAGCGAGTGACGGAGGGGTGGGTTCGCGGTGCGACGTACTCGCGTAAGACCCCCCCGCCGCAATAACCATGCGAATATCACCAGATTTTGCATACACGCAGGGGGGTTCTTTTTTTGTTTGGGATGTAAAAAACTCTTAAGTTGATGCTTAATGACGGTTTTTTAATCTCGAGTTTCAAACGATTTAGGTGCGAACCTCTAGAACCTCGCTCGAGATTCGTGGCTCGAGTGCGTGTTTCACGGCAGTCTCGAGCGGTAAAGTTGCGCCAGCTTGCCAGCATTGATCCCAGATCGCAGGCTCGAGTTGGGTCTGTGTTTCGTGTTTTAAATGCTCGAGGAAGGTTTGACGCAAGGGCGGTATTGGCGCACCGATGCTGATTCGCAGTGCGTTTGCAGCACCAAGCAATACGACTGCAAGTTCTGTGTATGACTGGTTCAAGAATAATTTTGCGAATGACTCGAGGTTTGCCGCAACCAGCCAGCGCGGTCCGTAAGTCATGGTTGCGGTGATGGATTCCTCGAGCGCGAGCCTTGCGCCGTACAGGTCGCCTTTCGTGACGGCGACCAGTCCTACCGTGGCGAGCGCTTCGGCGCTGGGTGCGCCACCCCATAAGGTTCGCATGATCGCTAGGCTTTGCTGGGCGAGTGTGGCGGCAATCTCGAGGTCGTGTTCGCACCAGGCGGCGAGGGCGAGGTTGTTGAGCGAGAACGCAACACCCCATTGTTCGCCAAGATCTTGGAATAATGTCAGGCTCTCTTCAGCTAAACTTCGGGTACGCCTAGCATCACCTTGTTCTCGAGCAATGTCGCTCTGACCGAGCAGCGTCGCCGCGATGCCACCACGATCCTCAAGCCTGCGGTGAAAGTCCAGGCATTCGTCGCTGAGTGCCAGGGCGCGATCAAACTGACCCTGTTCGCACAGCACCAAAGCGAGTCTCGAGAGTGACAAGCCCAGACCATCCTGACCGATACTTTGCTGGTTGCTCTCTAAGCGGTGCAGTTTGAGGCTTTCCTCGAGTAGCCCTGTGGCTCGAGCGTATTCGCCGTTCGCTCGAGCCTGCATCGCTTCGTTGACGAGCGCGGCTTCAAAGCCACCGGTCTGACCGAGTTCAAGTTTCAGTGCGGTGCTCTCCTCGAAACGCAGTTTGGCGAGTTTGAAATCATCAATCGCGTGTGCCATCCAAGCTGCGCCAGTCAGGGCATTGGCACGAACTTCAGAGGGTACGTGGTGGGAGCTTGCCGCCTCGAGCGCCAGAAAATCCTCGAGCGTTTGTTGACCTTCGCGCAGGAAGCCTTGAATCATCCAAAAGCCCCGCAATGTTCCCGCCAATCGCAAACCAAGCTCGAGTTCATTCTGAGTTTTCGCCCAACCCAGCGCCGCACGTAAGTTTTCGTGTTCTTGAGAGAGCCGCGCCAACCAAAGTGCCTTGCGCGTACCGTACAGCTCGGGCGCTGCCGTTTGTGCCAATCGAAGTTGAAACTGGGCGTGACGTTCGAGGACTGAGGCTTGCATGTCGGGTTTTGCTTCGAGTTTTTCGTGCATGTACTGATATAGCAGAAAGTGCCTGTCGTAACGACCCATTGCATCCACCCGCAAAAGCGATTTGTCCACCAAGGAAACAAACACTGGAATCGTCGCACCTGCCACCTCACTTGCTGCCTCGCGGCTGAAACCACCCTGGAACACGGCAAGCTGTGCCAGCACGTCCTGTTCACGCATGGATAGCCGCGCCCATGATTGCTCGAACACCGCACGCAAACTTCGATGACCGTCTTTGGTGTTTCGGATTGGTGTCTCGAGAATGTCAAGGTTGCCTTTGATCTCGAGCGTAATGTCGCTTACGGGCATCACCTTGACCCAGGCGGCAGCGAGTTCGATCCCGAGCGGTGAACCCTCGAGCAAATCGCAGATCTCGAGTACGAACTCTAAATCTGTTTGACTCAGTCGGTAATCAATTCGTGAACGTCGGGCGCGTTGCACGAATAACTGCACGGCATCGTTCAGTTCGGCATCTGCCAGGCTCGAGCCAAGTTTAGGCAGTGGCAAACCCGCCAGTGGCAGCACGAACTCTTCCTCGAGATGCAGGCGTTCGCGGGAGGTCACGAGCACACGCAATTTTGGGCAAGCCTCGAGCAATTCGGAAACCAGGTTCGTGCCGTCAATCAAATGCTCAAAATTATCGAGCACCAGCAGCATCCGTTGTTCGCCAATGGCACGGATGACCGTGTTCAAAGGGTCTTTTCGGTCTTGCTGCCCAAGACCAAGCGCCTCGCAGAGCGCCTGCGGAATCTGGCTGGGCTGCGTCAGAGGCTCGAGTGCCAGGAAGCCAATACCGTCCCAGGTGGCAGTTTCCTGAGCCAGCGAACTTGCCACCTGAAGAGCCAGTCGCGTCTTGCCAATGCCGCCTAGACCAAGCAGCGTCAACAATCGCACCGCGTTGCCCGAGAGCAGTGTCTCGAGTTCAATCAGTTCAGGATCACGCCCAATAAATGATGTTCTGGCAATCGGCAACGCGGCAACTCGAGGTGAATCCTTGACTTGTGCGGTAGTGTATTTTGCTCGAGCCTCGTTTGCAGTGATGGTCGGCTCGAGTCCAAGTTCTCGAGCTTCGCGTAGCGCCTCACCCACCAACACGCTATCGCCAACCAATAGCAACGCCAACAGCCGCTCGAGATCATCAGCCTCGAGTGGTTTTGCGCCGTGCACTTTGTAAGCTTGTTCGGCGGTTTTGGCTGCTTCCGCAAACCGTCCTTGCAGCGCTTGCGATTCGGCAACACGCAGCAAAAAATTTTGTACTTGTGCCGCCAGAAATTCGCGTGTTGCGTATACCCATTCCTCGAGTTCCGCACTCCAATCTGGCAGAGAAAAACCCTCGAGAAAACTACCTGTGTAAAGCGCTGACACACGCTCGAATTGTTGTTCACGAATTGCCTCGATCAGCAACGCCACATCACTCTCGAGTGCCAGACCGATACGCCCGCCATCGTCATTCAGGGCTTGGGTCGCACCCTTGCGAAGTTGACCCAACGCCACCCGCAAACTCGTGGCGGGTTCGCTCGCATCTGACCAGAAGAATTCAGCCAAATGACGGCGATCCTTCGCACCCTCAACCGCCAAATACGCCAGCAACAGCAAAGGTTTCGGACGTTGAAAATCCGAAGCTTCGAGCTTCAAGCCGCCGAGTGTTCGCAGGCGCATCACAAGCAGTTTACTCCGATTGGGCGTTGTGATTGACAGTTCTCTCGAGTTCGGACTGCTGGAGTCAATCTTGCCTCTGCATAAGAACACTGAAAAGATTACAACCACCTTTGACCTTTCGCGTGTAAACCTCGAGAATGACCTTATGAAGCCCATTTCCAGAATCATTGTTGTGATTGACGAACCTAGTGTGCTCGAGGCATTCGTGCATGGTTTTAACCACGCCGCAAAAAACCTCGAAAATCCGTTTGGGATTGAATTTGTTGGTGTCTCGAGTGCCACGGAGGTACTGGAGTTACTCGAGTCGGACGGCAATGTGCAATGCGTGATTTT
>JAYVRX010000082.1:0-23023 GCA_043775825.1 Deinococcales bacterium | reverse complement strand
GTTTGGTGAATGCGAAGGCAAATTTGGATCTGTGTTTTATTCGCTTGATGCTCAGAAGATTGGTAGCATTATGAAAAGACCCCAAATGGGTTCTATACTGCACCCGTGAAATCTCGAGCGACCAAAAAACCCGAACTGATGTCCCCTGCCGGTGGATTGCCCCAAATGCGTGCCGCGATAGAAGCGGGCGCAGATGCCGTGTACTTCGGCTTGGAGGGCTTTAACGCCCGTGCCAAAGCCATGAGCTTCACCCATGAAACCTTAGCAACCGTCATGGCAGAACTCCACGAACGCGGCGTGATGGGTTTCGTGGCGGTTAACACCCTGGTCTTTGACACCGAACTCGAGCGACTCGAGGATGAATTGCTGGGCATTGCGGCGGCGGGCGCAGATGCGATCATTGTGCAAGATGTTGGCGTGATGCAGTTGGCGCGTGAACTCGCGCCGAAATTGGCGCTTCATGCCAGCACGCAAATGACCGTGACCAGTGCCGAGGGTGCAAATTTCGCGCAAAGCTTGGGTGCGAAACGCGTGGTGTTGGCGAGGGAATTAAGCTTAAAAGAAATTGAGAACATCCGTCAGAACACCAGCGTCGAACTCGAGGTTTTTGTTCACGGCGCACTCTGCGTCAGTTATTCCGGTCAGTGTTTCTCGAGCGAGGCTTGGGGTGGGCGCAGCGCCAACCGTGGCGCGTGCGCTCAGGCTTGCAGGCTGCCGTATGAATTGATCGTGGACGGTGAGATGCGTGACCTCGGTTCGAGTCGGTATTTATTGTCGCCGCAAGATTTATTTGCGCTCGAGCAAATTCCTGAGTTGGTACGAATTGGCGTGGAGTGCTTTAAAATTGAGGGTCGTTACAAAGATGAAGAGTACGTTGCGGCGACCACCAACGCGTACCGAAAAGCGATTGATGCCGCTTGGGATGGTCATGCTTCAAGCGTCTCGAAGTTCGAGAAACAAAAACTCGAGCAAGTGTACTCTCGGGGTTTGCTGCCTGCGTTTATGCAAGGCACGAACCATCAGGAGGTCGTGATTGGTCGTGCGCCGCGCCACCGTGGTTTGAAGGTTGGTACAGTCACACGAATCACCATGAAGGGCGTGCGGGTCTGGCTTGAGGGCATCACCTTAAAACCAGGCGATGGTCTGGTGTTCGATGCCGCCGATTGGCGCAGTCCGCAGATGCGTGAAGAGGGCGGACAGGTTTTTGAAGTGCTGTTCAAAGGCAATAAACTCGAGGATTCGAGCGGAATGCGTGAGGTCGAATTGCGTTTCGGCAACGGGCAGATTGACCTGAGCAGAATCCGTGAGGGCGACTGGGTTTGGCGCTCGCACGATGCACAACTGGAGCGTGAATACCGCGAGTTCACGAACGCTGGCGATCCTGTGGCGCGGCGCGGTTTGAGTTGGGTGGTTTCAGGGGTTGAAGGCGAACCACTGCGTTTGTTGGCAACGGACGAACTTAGGCGCGAAGTTGAAGGTATGAGCGATATACCGTTGCAAGCCGCCAGCAAACGCGCTTTAAACCGTGAATCGCTTGAGGTTGAACTTGGCAAACTTGGTGACACGCCGTTTTACCTTAAAGATATTGACGTACAACTCGAGGGGGATTTATTTCTACCACTCTCGAGCTTGACCAAAGCCCGTCGTGCCGTGCTGGGCGATTTAATCGCTTGGCGGCGCGAACCGAAAAAACGCGAATTGCATCCAGGACAAGTTGCAAAATTCCACACGCCAAAATCAAAAACCACACCCACCCGAGATTTTGAGCTTTCGGTATTGGTGCGAAAAGCCGACCAACTCGAGGCGGCAATCGCAGAGCATCCAGACGAAATTGTGCTCGATTATTTGGAATTGTATGGTTTGCGCCCGAGTGTCGAAAAGATTCTCGAGGCAGGCATACGTGCTGTGGTGGCAAGTCCAAGGGTTTTAAAACCAGCCGAGGAACGGATTCATAAGTTCTTGCTCGACCTTGGCGCAAGCGCGATTTTGGTGCGATCTGTCGGGCTACTTCACACATTGCTCGATCATCCCAACCACCCAGAATTGCACGGTGATTTTAGTTTGAATGCTGCCAATGGCATTACGGCAAATGCGTTCCTCGAGATGGGTCTAAGCAAGCTTGCACCAACGCATGACTTGAATGCCAAGCAAATTATTGAACTGACCAATTTTTCTGATCCCAGCAAACTCGAGGTCATCTTGCATCACCACCTGCCTGTGTTTCATACCGAACACTGCGTGTTTTGCCGCTTCATGAGTTCGGGCACGGATTACACCAATTGCGGACATCCTTGCGAAACCCATAGCATCGCGCTGCGTGACGAACGCGGACTCGAACATCCTGTCATGGCGGATGTGGGTTGTCGCAACACGGTCTTTGGCGCGAGTGCGCAATCTGGCGCGGTGCATCTCGAGGCGTGGCGCAAAGCGGGAATCCAGCGTTTCAGGCTCGAGTTTGTCCATGAAACGTTTGATCAAGTCACTGGCGTGATTGACGCGTACAGACGTGCGCTCGAGGGGAAGATCACAACCAAGCAGTTGGAGCGCGAACTCGAGCTTCACACGCCTTCAGGGATTACCCAAGGCAGTTTTGTCGTGCCATTTTCTGACCTCGAGATGCTACCGATGAATTGAAAAGAACCTTGAGGAATTCTCGAGATAAAGAATTTCAGAATTTGCTGTATCAAACTCGAGATTGTTGCTCAAATTGATTGTGTTGAAATCAAGAACGACCAAACATCAACGTGTTCGCACCAAGAAGACTGAACGCTCGAGCAGCGACTCCGTTATTTTGCTGGTTAGTGGCGTGGCAACAGGCACGGCTGCCAAACTGTCTGAAAGGTTAAATTGTGCTGGTAAACTTGGATTTTCAGCCACCGAATCAAAATTGATCGCGTAAACCACCGTAAAATACGCGGCATCTGCTTGCAGTGTCCCAACGAGCATTTTGGCTTTGGCTTCGAGGGTGTAGACATCATCAGAGGCTGGAACTAAGGTTGTGCCATTTAACACTCGAGCGTAATAACCAGCAGCGTTGGTAATGGCTGACCAACTGGCTTCGACATTTTGATTGGGCGCAGAACCTTGTACAGTCGCGGTAATGGTGGCAAGCTCGAGTTTTTGGCTCGCGTCGGTAATCAAAAAATTGCTGGTGATGGCTTGTCCATTCGAGTTGGCTTGCACAGTGTAGTTGCCTGCAATTGGAGGTGCGGCACGTTCGGGAGCAACCACCCAGTAGGCTTGGGCAGGATAGGTGAATGAACTTGGGCGGTCTGCATTCCAACCACTTGGACCAGTGATCGTGACGTTCACGGCTGTGTTGACCAAAGCACCGTTTGCGGTACGGAGTTTGACCACAATCGCAGTGCCCAATGTAACTTCGCTTAAGCCAGGGTTAGTCTGGCGGGCATACGTGCCACCCGAAACTTGGACGCTCAGTGAACCAGCAGTTTCAGGGCAGGCGGTCAACAAGACCAACAAGACACTCGAGATCAACAACAAAGGATAAAATCGCATAAACTTACCTCCAATTAACGGGATTGAAACTGATACCAAATTGCGGGGAACAGTCATGCTTTATCGGCTGTTCTCTCGACCAACGGGAGTGGCAAAAACACGGAATAAATGGGGTTAACGCAGTTATAGAGCGAAGCGGCATAACGGAGTATTCCCGTTTATTCTGTATGAGCTGATTTTGCTCGAGATGGGATTGACAGCTCAAGACCGTAACTCTCGAGCAACTTGAGGGTCAGTTGTGCCACAGGAATTGGTCTGATTAGGTTGGCATTTTGCGAACCACCAAAGGCTTTTGCCCAAGGAGAGGCTGCCAAACCACCGAGCGTATCGGTCACAACGGCGAACAAACAAAACTTAGAATCGCTCAAGTACAACGTACCGTCTTTACCCATTGCTGGGGCTTTTAAGCTGAAATCGAAATTGCATTTGGTGCTGGCGGTTTCTTTATCAAAGCGCCAACGCGAAGTGCCATCGGTGTTAAAAGCCGTAACTTGATTCGGTGCAGTCATGTAAATGACCCCGTTGTTACCAATAATTGGTGAACTGTTGCTGCCGGTGTTAATGCGCCAGCGCTCTAATCCTGTGCTGCGCTCGAGCGCCACCAACTTGAAGGGATTCGTACCAAGTTCTTCGACCCGAACGTATAACACATTGTCATACGGTACGATCCCAGCGCCATTGGGAAAACCAATTGTGGGCTGCCAGAACCATTTGCGAGTTCCATCAGAATTGATTGCAATGACCCCAGCCTTAGGAGATGTTCCGTACAACACACCATCCCAATCCAGTGCCCATTCGTACTCGAGCCAGCCACCGCTTGAACTGGTTGGAAGATCAACAACCCATTTTGGTTGTAAATCGGGGGTGAAGGCGTATAGTTTGCTTCGGGCATTGACGTACACCGTGCCGTCCAATCCAATAACCGGTGGGACTTGACCATCGAAGTAACCGCCCAGCGCCGTTGGGATTACATCCACCGAAGCCCGAAGTTGTCCACTGCTGTTAACGGCGTACAGTTTGCCAATCAATGTTGCATTGGCTTGGGTGGTTCCACCATAAGTCGCCGTCATAAAATACACAGTTCCATCGGATGCGACTGCGGGTGTCTTTGATGCCTCGTAAAACCCACCGGCAACGGCTGGTTCAAACACCCATTTGCGACTGCCGTCTGTGGGGCTGTAAGCCCATAACAATGGGGGCAAGCTATTTCCATCAACCCGAGTGGTTATGGCGTAAATGCTTCCATCAGCACCCATGACCACATCACCACTGGGATTATCGACAGATTGATTAAACATCGCTGCATTCCATTTGGCTGTGCCATTTGGGTTGGTGGCAAAAATTGTATTGCTGTTGACGGTATCAAAACCGAACGTGATGATCGTGCCGTCAGAGGCAATCGCAGGAGCACCAGAAACGATTGCGCCGTCAATAGAATTGGGTTCACGCACCCAGCGTCTCGAGCCGAGCACGTTGAGGTCAACCGTTAAATCTTGGGGACTGGTCGTAATGGCATTGACGGTCAAATTGATACTTGGACTGGCAGTGCCACTGGCTTGACCATTGACTGCCTTCAAGTTTGGTTTAGCCACAACAATCCCGTCTGGGTAGAGCAGCTCGAGCGAGTACGAACCGTCGGCGGCGCTGGTGGTCATTGCGGCGCTGCTGCCAACATCGCTGGCGGTCACGGTGACTCCAGCCAGCACCGTCCCCGTGTTTGAGCGCACAATGCCGCTTAATTTAAGGGTGGTTGGATTTAAACTGAAATTTTGAGTCACCACATTCGAGTTGTACAAAGGCAATGCTGCCAGATCAAGAATTGAGCCATCTCGAGTGACACGGTTGAAATAACTGACTTCATAACTCGGGGTGAATGTCTGGGCTAAGGGTGCGGTGATGGTGTAATAGCACACGTAATCACCGCTCGAGCTGAGGTTTCCAGCACACAGGTTGGTTGTGCCATTCTTGACCAGCACTTTGGCTCCGGGTAGCCCTGGGCTGCTGCTGAGTGCATTGGTGAGCTTACCTCTAAATTCAAAAAACCAACGACCCAGCGTAAAATTTTCGGTCAGTTCGCTCAAAGCACCTTTGGTAAAATTCACTGTTCGATTGACACTCGTGTTGCTCTTACCGTCATTGGCAACAATCTGGGCGGTCTGGGTTGTTTGCGTGTCAGGATAAACCAGCAGCGTCGAAAATGCACCGCTCGAGTCTGTGGTCAAACCTGGAATACCGCTGCGCCCCGCATAACTGAGGGTCGCGCCAACAATTGGTCTGCCGAGCGGGTCTTTGACCGTGCCTGCCAAGCGCAACGTGGTCAACGCGGCGGACAGGTCTTGTTGCACCTCGGTTGCCCCTGCTGCCACTGACGCGGTGGCACTGATCGAAATTGGCACGCCATTGATTTGCCCACTGGTGGCAAATGCCACATCAAAGCCTGCCGCTTCGTTGGTTGGCGCGGTGCAGGTGTAGCGCCCGTCATTATCGGTGATGGCTCGGCACAAACCCTGACCTGTGGATTGATTGACCCCAACCTCGAGACCCGCCAGACCAGCAGAGACCGTGGTGTTCACGACCCGTCCCGTAAAGCGCACATACCGCGTGGCAAGGCTTTGGTTGGCTGAGCGTCCAGTGTATTGATTGTCACGACCCGCCTTAGCCCACGAGTTTGCCAGACCAAGGGATTTGGAACGAATAGCGTACATGCTGTTGCGACCCGTCACATAGACGCTGCCATTATTTCCCACAGCCAAATTGCTGTAGTAAGGATCACCAGAAAATGCCCAGCGCTTGGTTCCATCTGGCTTGAGGGCGTACAGATTTGGTGCAGCCACACTGAAAATCGTGCCATCTGCCCCAACCACGGCTGGACCAAATCCAGTGCGTTGATCCACGTCCGATTTGAACAGCCAGCGTTGGCTGCCATCAGGATTCAGCGCGTACAAACCGTTCGCACCAATGTAAATCGTGCCGTCCGCGCCGATTGCCGGCGAAGAAGATATTTCGCTGCCCGTGATAAACTCCCAACGCTTCGAGCCATTGGGATTGATTGCCAAGACCCGACCCCCGTAAGTGGTGATGTAGACCGTGCCGTCCTGCGCGATTGCGGGCGAAGAATAAATGTCGCTTTTGGTATCAAAATTCCAGCGTTCAGTGCCGTCAGGATTGATGGCGTACAACTTACCGTCGCTGGCGGCATTGTAAATCGTGCCATCTGCCGCCACCGCCGCCGAGGTTAAACGGTTGGATTTAAAACCAGTTCGCTCGAGAATCCAACGTTGTTGACCACTCGAGCTGATTGCCAACAAAGAACCGTTTTCGCAATTGATGTAAATTGTGCCGTCCCGTGCCAGGGCTGGTGTGGCACAACCAACGCCGCTGGGCATTGTTGCAAAAGTCCAAAGTTTGCTGCCGTCTGGTTTGAGGGCATAAAACGGACCCGCCGAAGTGACCAGGTAAATTGTGCCGTCAAGCCCAACGGCTGGTGGCACACGCACGGACGGCGCATAACCGAGCGTGTCCAAATAAGTCGAGAAGACCCAAGCATTGCCACCATTTGGGGTAACGGCGAACAGATAACCTTCTTCCTGCCCAAAGTACAACGTGCCGTCCTGCGCCAATGCCGCCGAGCTTACGCCAATGTAACGCCCTGGTCCATCCACACGCCAGAATTGCACACCCTCGAACGCCACCGAGAAATCCTGAGTGCCAGTGTTGAGCGCATCTTTGGTCAAAGGTATCTCGAGTTGCGCGGTGGCAGGCGGTAGACCTGCGCCCACACCAACCTCGAATTTAACAATCGCCAAGGCTTTCCAAACGGGAATCGTCAGGGTGGTTTCAAAATATCCACTGCCATCGGTGGCAAGCGAGACACTGGGTAAACCATCGCCAGAAATGTAGACTGGCGCACCTGGATAAACGACACCATCAACAAATTTGACCTTACCACTGAGCTTAAGTGCGGTTACTGGGAGATCAAAATTACGACTGATGTTGACCTCGCCCGCCGCAACAGATGCGCTAGCTGTGGTACTGCCCCAATCGCCTGTCAGCACGTACTTCAGGTTTAGTGGCTCGAGTGCACCTGTACCACCAAACACTGCCACGCAGTTGTAATCACCGTTATTGACACTGGTACGGCATAACTCTGTGCCATCAGATTTATTAATGACCAGGTTTCCAGCCAACGGTGTGGTCGGAACCAACGAATTGCGAACCGAACCAGTGAAGGTGATCGAACGGTTTAAAACCAGATTCTCGTTGCGCTCGAGCAAGCCACCCGTATTGAGGGTCACATCAACCATTTTACCACCGATCAAACCTGTGCTGGCTGACGCAAATTTCAGTTGCACAGCGCTGGCGGTTTGACTCCGTGGGAACACCACAGCCAGATCGTAACGTCCGTTTGCATCGGTGGTGGTTTGTTGCCACTGGTTGAGCACCTGAACTTGCACATTTGCCCCAACCGCAGGCACACCTGTTGCCTCGAGCTGAGTCACCACGCCAGTCAAACGCAAACTGGTCAAAGCCACTTCAAGGTCTTTGCTTAACGCCAGTGTGCCGCCTTTGGGTGCTTTGCTCGTGAATTCGGCTGTTGTGGTTGCACCATCCACGGCAATGGTCAATTTGGGAATTGCCCCACCTGGAATCGGCGCAAGACGGCAGGTATAGATTCCATTATCAGCGGTCGCTGTTGAACACGGTTGCAAGTCGCTCGAGGTGATGCTGACAGACGCGCCCACCACGGGCACACCAGGTAAGTTCGGGTTGGTAATCTTGCCACTGACCTCATAGGCACACAATTGCGCCGCAATATTTTGCGCACTAAAACCCGTCGCTGGGTACTGCGCCCCGTAAAACAAATCCACGGCGAGATCAGATGCTAACGCATCATCGCTCGTACCCGAATCCGCACACGTACTGGTCAGTAAAGCCTTGGCTTGATCGACATACGGCGCGAGTGTCACGGCATTCGGGGCTTCTTTCAAATACGGGTTGAGTTTGTTAAAAGTTTCTGGTCCTTCACCAACGTCATAGGTAAACAACGAATTTGTACGGTCTTTGACCCGCCAGAAATCTGCCAATGCCGCGTTTTGCGGGTTACCACCAAAGACATCGGCATTAAACCCAGGAAAATCCACGTAATCATTGAGAGGATCACCATCTGGAATGCCCAACATCCCCTCCAAACTGCCATCCTTTGGAACCCAGTATGTAATGTTAAAAAATCCTTGCCAAGTTGGGATTTCGATCCGACTGCCCTCGCCAACCAACTGGTACAAATTGTTACTGACCAAAAGACTCGCACCATTTCCAAGATCACGGTACAAACCATCCTTGATCTCGAGTGGTTGACCATCGAGCAAGACTGGAGGGGTTTTACGACCCCTAAATTCGATCACATGCCCCGCCAATTTAATCGCCAAGCTCGAGATCATGGTTGGGAAAACGTACTGGTTGTTAATCAGTTCTTGTCTGGCTTGCACGCTAATGCCAGTCTTGCCTGGTCTGGGTTGCAAATACGTGAACTCACCGATGGAATGGTTATCAAAACGCACACCGTCAGGGTTGATAAAGTGCGGGTCGCCGTGCGTTCTGCCAGGGTCACCATCGGGTTTTGGAGGGGGACACAATGTACCGTCGGCTTTCTTGACTCGAGCTTCAAATTTGGCGGTAACAACCTCATCACGTTTGGTCTCGAGCGGGAAGAAACCTTTCTTGGCGGTGTAGGTAAGCTTTAATGTATGTAAGCCTTGTGAAATTCCTGGAATAACTTTAGGTCCGTAAACGGCGGATGTTGAACCGCTTTGATTGTCAAGCACGAATCCGTCCACAGAATATTCAGATTTGTCAATTATCCATTCACCTGGGGGCAACGTCGTCAAAGCGGCACGAAACTCGACGTCTCTAACAGGTTCATCACACTTACCTGGTTTCCGTCCAACCAAGACAATACCTGGACTCTCAAGCGGAACTTCGATATTATCAACCACAAAGGTAACCCGATCACTACAGCGTAGTCTGATTGATCCAATATACCCTGGGGTAGGAAAAGCGTTTGGTTCTAATCCCAGAAAACTGTTATAACCAATAAAGTTGATCCTAATGTATTTGTTAAGAGAGTTTTTAGCTTTTTCGCATAATTCTTGTGATACAGCGAGGGTATTCGATAAATTATCTGTATCCGAAACTTCAAATTGATTTATTCTATCAGAACTGTCGGAGTAAAATTCGCCTTTAAATGCAAGATTATCAGAAAATCCAAATCCTACTGGCGTTGAAGGGTCATAGCCATACTTTGCACTGATGTTTAATTTGTCACCGATTGAAGCATTAACTAGGACATCTTGACCTTTTCCAGTGCTTTTATATTCATCTGATCCATTTTTAACAATAATATTACCGCTGTCATCATTAATTACGCGCCAAATTGGAAAATTTGTGCTTTCAATATTTGCAGAGGCAGAAATGTCTGTTGGAAGTTTGAGCACATTTCTGAAAAAATCATTAATTGCATCGCTACCAATACCAATTTCACCACCGGGACCAAACAGTGCTTTAGACAAATCATCTTCAACTTTTAGCACTGCACGAACATTAGCCAAAGCTAAATCTAATTTACCACCGATTTTAAATTGGGCAAAATCAATTCGAGTTTTATCTAAACTTTGATTTAATAAACCGCAAATTTTTGATAAATATATTCCGCATAAAGCAAAAAATCTGCCACCTGGCTTAAAATTAAACTTACCTTGAGCACCAATAAATAAATTAAGCCCTACTTCTACCTGTCCAAACTCTGCCGCAAAAGACTGAAGCCATTGAGTACCTGGAATCATTTCTTTTGTTTTTAGTTCAAATTCTGGTTTCTTAAGTATGGTTTCAACAGGCAATCCATTCACATACTTAAACCCAATTTCCCCACTCTCTTTTGTTCCAGGTGCAAATTTTCCTCTAAATTCAAATCTAGGTCCACCTTTAATCGTACCCTCAATTGAAAAAATAGGATTCATTGTGTATGTTAAATTTAGAAAAGCAGCAATTTGTGGGACTGGTATCGGTATATATGTTTCTAAAAGTGGACTTTTTGGGGTACATTCATAAGAAAACTTGAACCCAGCTTGAATACTTGCAGTTCCCACAAACTCGAGGGTGATCCCATAGTCTACTTTAAAAGAGAACTCCTCAACTCCTTGCCTAATGTCATTGTTTTTCCACCTGAGTGTTCCACTTGGAATCACCACAGGTTGAATTGACATTTCGGCTTCAAATGTGGCTACATCAGCACTTACGCCTGAAGGCTTACAGATCAATCCTGCCTTTGCTCGGGTCGCTCGAGTTCCTAACGATGGTTGAGTGCCTGTATTTTGTAGGTTAATAAAACCACTGTCACGCAAGCTTTTACCATCTAAAGCCAGATTGATTGATTTTAGAATGTCTGTTGGTGCAACTTGCTCAATTTGCAGCAATGTAAAATCGGTACGGGTTTCAGATCGTGTGACTCGACCAGCAATGGCAGCACTTTCATTGCCCATAATCAGTGTTCCAACGGGATAACCAGTGCCCCTCAAAACCAAGGGGGTTCGCGTTCTAAAAGCTTTCCCTTCGGGAATGGTTTCTGTAACGGCGTGCACCTCGAGATCAGTGAATGACCCAATGCTGACATTGCCTGCTTGATCGGGAGCACTGATATCTTTAAAATTGGGGGTTGAGGTTGGTACGACTGGCAGTTGGGCTGGGGGGAAAACAACAGCTTCATCTGGTACAAGTTGCACGCCGTCATACACTTGCGCCATGACCACACTGGACGGGGCTGAAACAAGTTTGGGATTGGTCTGCGAGCGCACCATGATAAATGCCGATCCCGAATCCACTTGGGGGGTGGCAATGGCTTGGTTGGTGTTGCCTGTTTGGGCTTGAACAGCAACCTGGTTAACATTGCTTGACAACCATTCCAAACCCAGTCCATCGGTACTGACTTCAATGCCATTTTTATCGTATGCCCGAACGGTAAAGGTTTTGGTGTCGTTTTTTGATGCCAGTAAAGCGCCAGCGGGACTGATTTGCAGGGTTAAGTCATCACCGGGTGCAGGCGCATTCAGTTGACTAAATTTGAGCGCCAGCGTTTCAGTGCCCGCCTTTGGCTCGAGCATCGGGTACGTGCCATTTTGGGTACTCTGCAAGGTCTGTCCCAAAGCATCAACCCGTGCTGCCAAGTTCAGGCTGTACCTCGAGCCTTTTTTTAAGTTAGCCAAACCCGTCCAAAGGGCATTGGTTCGAGCCAATCGTATTACACGTTCGGGTTCGACAGTTGCGCCTCGAGAATCACTGGCGGTTTGAACAATTTCGGGTTTGATTCGCAATTCCACCGCATCGGCGTTCCAGGGCACGTCTTGCACCTCGAAGCGAACCATGCTGTTGGTGTTTTGGCTGGGTGGGCTTTGCGGGTCGGTGATGGCAATCACTTGCGAGGCTTGGGCGCTGCGGTTTGCACTGTTTTGGACTTGTACACTGATGGTCTGTGCACCAGCACTGGTGTAGCTATGGTTTAAATCGAGGGTTGCAGTTGCGCCGTTTAAGACCGAGGTTTCGCTACTTCCGTCGCCCCATTGAATACGGGCTTGCTTTAAGGTCACACTTCCAGATGCTCCAGCCAGTACCTCGAGTTTGAGTTTTTGGGCTTGCCCAACCACGCCAGAGCCTTCAACGGTTAGCGCAGCAATGCTTGGCAGTGGAGTGCTTGCGTCAACCCGCTCGAGATTGATGGTGATTTCTTTGGTCACATCGGGCAAATCAAAAACGCTTTCGCCTTGGTACAAAACCGTTCCAACGCGGTCTTTGGCTTCGACAATCAAACCCAGTTGCCGCCCTGTGGGTACAGCCCACATGGTTGCCGCAAAGCCAGTGTCTTTGGCGTTTAATTCGGCACGGTGAATTCCCATCTGAACGCTGTAAATTAAGTTGTTGCCAGCATCGATGGGTTTTTCAACCCGAACCATTACCGTGCCAACCGCCCGCTCGAGGTAAATCTGTTGCGCTGGGTTGCTGCGGGGTTTGATTGTGCCAGGGGCGGTATTGGCGGTCACGTCTGAACGTGCGCCAGGCAGCACCATGACGGTGGTCGCAATTTTGTACAAGACCACACCATCGCTGGCATCCAGACCGCGTGCCAAGACACGATGCAAACCTGGGGTTAAATCATGAAACTCGAGCGATGGGTTGAGGCTTGGGCTGCTCGAGGAGGGATCACGTGGCGGGAGGGTCAAGGCGTTTTTTTGTATTTTGTTGCCCGCCCCCGATTTGACGGTCAGATCACCGTTGATCAGCGCAATTTCAACCTCGAGCAGCCGAATTTGTGGTGACAGACCTGGGAAAACCAGACTGGCTTGTCCTAGAGATGTTTGATCCACTTGTTCGCTTGGGGCGTTACAGGACACCAAGACCAGGGTGAATAAAGTAACCAAAGTAAAATGGTTTGACAAAGAAGCCATTTGATGTTGAATACGCTGTAGAATTGTTTTTGACATATGTACCACCTTAGAAAAAATGAGAAAAGATGAAACAGTGACTGTGAACAGTCACCAAATCCCTGTCTGACATTTGGCTTTATCATATTGAAGGTCTTTGTAAAGGGATACTGTCCAAACCGTCAGGTGGTTGAGAACTCTTCTCATAACGCACTGGAAACCCAATGATTGATTCGCAGCGCACAAGATCACAAACCCAAGACCAGCCTTTATTAGAACGCCAAGAATTGGTCAATGAAATTTTGTCCCTGCTCGAACACCCTGGTCTAATCACCCTGCTTGGACCACCTGGGATTGGTAAAACCCATCTGGCTCGAGCCGTCCGTGCTCAATTCAAGAGCCTCAGCGTTTGGGTTGATTTGTCTGTGATTGATCACCCCAATGCTTTGGGAAGTCTTTTATTGCAGGCTTTTAAACTCCTCGATCAGGGCACAAGTCCGGCTTTGGAACGATCACTCGAGTATCTCAAAAGCCGTGAAACCATGTTGGTGTTTGACAACCTCGAACATCTCGATCTTGAAGCCAGTTTGAACACGATCATGACCACTTGCCCCAATCTGCGAATCCTTTGCACCAGTCGCGCTCCAAGCCGTTGCAAACTAGAACGCTTGTTTCGCGTCCCTACCTTAAGCCTGCCAGCAAAAGATGATTTACAAAGCCTGAAACAATCTGAAGCTGTGCAGTTGTACATGCAACGGGCAACGCACATCAACCCACGTTTTCGACTGAACCAACAGAATGCCCCGGCGGTGGCAGAATTGTCGCGCACCGCTGAAGGTTTACCACTGGCACTCGAATTGCTTGCCACCGCCGCTGGTCTGTACTCGCCCGAAACCCAAATCGAGCGATACCGCCGTGATCCGACCAGAAGCCTTGGCGGCATCGAGGGCGTTTTGATGCGGGCGGTGGTTTGGAGTTTAGAGCGTCTATTACCAGATGAACAGATTTTGTTTGCCCGTTTAAGCGTTTGTGTGGGTGGCTGGGATGCCCTGACCGCCGCCGCTTTGTTTGAAGGCACTCAACAAGCCGCATGGCAAGCCCTCGAGCATCTGGTTCAGCATCAATTGGTGGCGGTGCATGAAAATCAGCCAGACCGCTATTACTTTCTCGAGCCTATCCGCGCGATTGCCTCACAACGTCTCAACATGGGGCAACAAAATGCGCAAAAGGCTCATGCGCGTCACTTTTTGAAACTGATCGAAGAGGCTCAAGATCGTTTACAAAGCCCAGAAGCCGCCGTTTTAAAAAAACAATTTTCATTGGATCGCTGGAATTTTGATGCGGCTTTAAGGTTCTGGCAAGACCATTGGCATGAACGGGCAAGGCTGGTGCTGGCGTTGCGACCCCTGGCGTTGGGCTGGGGACGCATTCGGGCGCACCGCACGGTGATGAATGAATTGATCGCTAGCGCCTCGATTGACCAACCCGAATTGCCAGCCTTGTACCTCTGGCGTGCCCGAAGCGGCAAGATTGTCGGTGAAGCGAAAGAAGTTGAAAACGACTTACGAACCGCGTTGCGCCTGGTCAAACGCGCCGCCTCGAGTTCAATTGGGCGCGAAGCCTATGCGCTCTTGGCTTCAGTTGCACACTCTCAAGGGAAAAACGATTGGGCGCGTCGGGTGCTCGAGCGAATTCTAGGCTGGCGTCGTCTTCATGGCACACCCAGCGAGCTTGCCCGACATCTGGTGGCACATGGGCAAGACTTGTACATCATGGGTGATTGGGATGCAGCCAGCAAGCTTTTAACCGAAGCCCGTGACCAATGGAGCAGTTTGTTGTCACACGACACACAAATCACCTTAAATACCTGTTTGGCAGCCATCGCCATCAATCGAGATCAGTTCGATGTGGCTGAAACCCTCTACACGTACACTCGACAATTGGCGATAGAACTTGACGATCCCATGAATTTTGCCATTGTGGATCATGCCTTGGGTCACTTGGCTCAGCAACGAGGCGACCTTGAAGGGGCAATAACACATTGGCGTCACGCCTTACAAGCGTTTTACAGTCTGGATCATCTTGAAGGCACATTGGTGTGTCTGGATTATCTTGTCCTTGAATTGGTACAAACCAACCCTTCAACAGCAATTTATGCTCTGGGTTGTATTGACCACCAACGTCGGAACCGACAAGAACCCCGACAATCTGGTTCTGAACAAATGATGCAAGAAATGCGACTTGCCGCACAAGAACGTCTGGGTATCGATACCGTCAAACAACTCGAGGCGAAAGGGGCAGTCGAACGATTGGTCGTTGTGGTTAACAAATTCCTTGAGGCTGCCTTATGGGAAATCGGCAGGTCAAAACAGCTTTTATCCCACCGTGAATTTGAAGTGCTCGAGTTGCTGGCACAAGGCAGCACTGACAAATTGGTGGCACGTCGTTTGGGTATTACCGAACGCACCGCGCGTTTTCATTCCAACGCCATCATGCAAAAACTTGAGGTACGCACCCGTTCGCAGGCGGTCAATCGAGCTTGGACGTTAGGAATTTTGAAGCCCCATTGAGCGCCCTGAATAATCAATTTCAGGTTATGTGAATTTGAGAGTCAACACGGCTGAAATGCGTGTTGCCGTTTTTAATTCAAATGAACTTGAAGAAAACCATTCAAAAGCTTGCAAAATTCTTCAGCCTGGGCTTGAGATTGGAAATTGAATTCTTCGGTCATTGAGAAAGGTATCTGATGCTCGAGTGTCAGTAAAACCCCGAACGTTTTCAGGGTTTGATTCCATTCAACTTCGATGCTCGTAATACTCGAGAGTTGACACTGACGTTTGTGAGCTTTTCCAACCAGACCGAAACGTTTTAGTTCAAGAATATCGTTTGTACGGTCTGCCAGTAGCTCTATCGAACTTGGAACAAACCACCACATTGAACCAGCAAGAATCAGTCCGACAATTATCAAAATGGTTTGTGTGCGCAATAAATTATCGAGCACAATACCCGCAAAAAACAACAGTCCACCAAAAACGTAAGAAATACCTTGAGTGTTTTGTTTGACATGCAAACGTGCCGAGGTGTACTCGATTACATTGATCAAAGTATTTGTTACGGTAGTCATTGCTTAACTTCCAGTGTTGGTTCAAAAGTCATGATTTACGCTAACAAGCCAATTCAATCGCGTCAATGATACTTGACCTTGAAACGTTTTTGCCCCTCGAGTCGTAATATTGTTCATGCGTCTTACCGTTTTGATCGTGCTTGTCATCTCGAGTTTTCTGATTGTTTTTGCGCAGGTCACACCGCAAAATGCAGATCAGTGGTACGCGGCGGGACAAGCTTATTTTCAAGTCAGAAATTTTAAACAAGCCGAACAGGCTTTTCAAAACGCCGTCAAACTCAACCCCAGCGCGGCAAACTGGCGTTGGTTGGGCGAGGCTCGAGTCAAACTCGAGAATTACGACGGCGCGAGTGCGGCGTTTGCCAAGGCAGTTGCGTTATACCGTTCAATCAAAGGGCAGGAAATCACCGCCAACGCGCTCGAGAATCAAACCAATCAATACCGGCAAGAGGGCGAATTTTACTTGCTCGACGAAACCGAGCCTTTGAAGGTCAAACCCGCCAAACTCGAGCCTCGTTCTGGGATGCTGCTGGGGTCTTATGTGGACGAAACGGGCATCAACAAACGCGATGGTCGGATCAACACGATGGAACGGGTGGGTATCGGTTTTGCGGTGTATTTTCGCTATTTTAATTTGATTGATCCCAGAAACGCCACATTTCAAAAACCGTTTTTCCCCTCTCGTTTTGCGGCGGCGATCAAACGCACTGGGGCTGCGATGCACCTCGCGCTCGAGCCTAAAATGCCTTTGGCGCAAATCTCGGGTGGGTTGATGACGGCGTTTGCCAAAGAAGCCGCGCGAAGTGGTGTGCCAATTTTTTTGCGTTTTGCCGCAGAGTTTAACGACCCTGCCAACGAATGGTCACGAAATCCGAGGCTGTACGTCGAGAAGTTTCGCTTGGTGCATGACATCATGGCGACTTACGCGCCGAATGTGGCGATGGTTTGGATGCCAATGGCGAGTCGGCTCGAGGTGATTGATCAGTATTTTCCTGGCGATGCGTATGTGGACTGGGTGGGTTTAAGTTTGTACAGCCTGCCGTTTGTGAACGGTAACACGCGTGACAGTGGTCAGCGCTTAAATCCGCTCGATGCGATTAAAAGTTTTTACAACAAGTACGCCGTGCGTCACCCGATGCAAATTTCGGAATACGCCTCGAGTCACCGCACGCTTGCCGCGCCAAGACAGAATTTTGATTTGTTCGCGCAGACCAAATTGCGCATGTTGTTCTGGGGCGCATACCTGAAATTTCCAAGGTTAAAGAACATCAATTGGCTCGATTTGGACATGATTAACGGTAGATTCGTGGCTACCAGCCGTCAAGTCGAGCGGCGCAACGATTACAGTTTGTTCGTGCCTGGAAAGCGTGAGGCTTACGGTGAATTGTTTTTCGAGCCGTACTTTTTATCGCGCTACGACCTCAACTCGAGCGTCAAACGTCCAATTCCAGTGCCTGAAGTTCTCAAGTTTTACGGCATTTTACGGTTTGGGGCGTGGGTTAAAACCTTCGAGCCTTACATCGCCAAAGTCAGTTTCTTCTTGGATGGAAAGCTTATCTCGAGCAGCGACAGACTGCCGTATCAATTTGAACTGAATACCAACAGTATCAAAGCGGGTCAGCACACCCTCGAGTTGCAGGCGTTTGATGCCAAGGGCAAGCAGTTGATCGTTAGACAGAAGGTTTTTAAGTTGTTGTAAACTTAGATTGATATGTGATATATTAATTTATGCCAATCGTCAATCCAGTGCCATTAGAGAAAAGTTTGATGCGCGATGACGTGTATCAAAATCTGAAAAAATGGATCGTTCAGGGCATTCTCGAGCCTGAAGAAAAACTGCGCGACCTTGATCTGGCGGCACAACTGGGTGTCTCCAGAACACCCGTCCGTGAGGCATTGCGACGGCTCGAAGACGAAGGACTTGTTGAAACCAAACACAATGCCTGGACTCGGGTTTCACCAGTGCCTTTTGATCTGGCGGAGCGCATCTACCCGATCATCAGCACCCTCGAACCGTTGGCGCTCGAGATGGCGTTCGAGAGTTTAACCCCAGAAAATTTTGCACAAATGCGCGATTTGAATACTGAACTCGAGCAAGCCCTGATTTTGAATGACGCCAAAAAAGCCGCGCTGGTCGATTCGGCTTTTCATGACGTGTTTATTACGGCATCACGTAATCCAGAATTGATTGCTATTTTGGGCGGTCTGAAAACCAATCACATTCGCCTCGAGATCACTTACTGGCAGGCTGGTCAAAACGCGCTACAAAGCGTCCAAGAACACGCGCGTCTGATTGCCGCACTTGGGCAGGGCAACCTCGAGCAAGCCAAACGCGAACTGGCTTGGAACTGGATTCGGGCGCTGGATCGCTGGAATAAACGCCCCAAATCCTAAACCTCGAGATGTTGAGAATATCTTTTAAGGAGCACATGAATCGCGTCGCTGAATTGCATCGAGCTTTGATTCTTCCCGCGTGGCTGGCTGGCATTTTAATTGTAATTGTCGGCTTTACAGGTTCGCTAGTCTTAACCTTCGACGTTGCCGAAAAAGCAAACCTCTCGAGTGCCCAACTTGGTTCTTGGGTACTGGCAATTACCGTGGGCAGCGGCTTACTGATGATCGGTTTGTCATTTTGGTACAGAAAACCTGTCATCACCGCCTGGAGCACCCCAGGCTTGGCGGTGCTCGCCTCAAGTTTGGCGCATTATTCGCTGTCCGAAGCGGTTGGCGCTTATATTTTTGTCGGTCTGGCAATCGCGTTCTTGGGCGTGACGGGTTTATTCGAGCGTGTCATGAAACTCGTGCCGCAAAGTGTGGCGATGGCGGTTTTGGCGGGCGTACTTTTCAAATACGGGCTTGGTATTTTTGGCGCGTTAAACCTCGAGCCTGAACTGGTCGGCGCAATGATTCTGGCGTTTTTGATCGCCAAGCGCATCAGCCGTGTGCCGATGGCTTGGACGCTGCTGGCAGGATTTTTGATTGCAATCATCCTGGGCAAATTTCAACTTTCAGGCTTGAGGCTCGAGCTTGCCCAACCCGTGTTTGTTGCACCCTTGTTTTCAATTCGGGCAATTGTTGGCTTGGGCTTGCCGCTCTTGGCGCTGGCGCTTGCCAGCCAAAATGCCCCAGGACTGGCGGTCATGCGAGCGAATGGTTATGAACCCCCCACGAAGGGTGCACTGGTCAGTACAGGCTTGATGAGCGTGGTGTTTGCGCCGTTGTTGGGACATGGTTTTACCCTGGCGGCGATCACGGCAGCCATCGGCAACAACGAAAGCGCCCATCCGAACAAGGACTTGCGCTACGGCGCCGGCATTGCGGCTGGAATCATCAAAATCGCACTGGGTTTGTTCGGCACAACCATCGTGGCACTGTTTCTAGCCGTACCAAAACCATTGGTGGCTGGCATGGCGGGGCTGGCGCTGGCTGGCACGATTCAAGGTTGTCTGGTCGGCGCGTTTGAAAATACCAAAACCCGTGACTCGAGCATTTTTGCATTGCTGGTCACCGCTACCGAAATACCATTTTTTGGTTTGGGCAGCGCCTTTTGGGGCTTGGTCGCGGGCGTGATCGTGCATTACGCGCTCAAAAATCGGAGGACGGTATGAACCAAAGCATTGCGTTACTCGAGGATTTGGTCGGTATTGATTCAGTCAATCCCAGCCTTGTGCCAGGTAGTGCTGGCGAAACCGAGATTGCCAAGTTTATCAAATCTTGGCTTGAGGTTCGAGGTTTTGAAACCCACTGGTTGGAATCTGTCCCAGGTCGTCCGAGTGTAATTGGGGTACTGAAAGGCTCTGGCGGTGGGAAATCTTTGATGCTGAACGGGCACATTGACACCGTGACCCTGGCGGGAAACCCTGAGGGCATCAAGCCTCGAGTTGAAGACGGCAAAATGTTTGCTCGGGGTGCTTATGACATGAAATGCGGTGTCGCCGCCATGCTGGTTGCGGCAGCTCGAGCCAAAGCTTTGAACTTGCGCGGCGATGTGATTGTGGCTTGTGTCAGCGATGAAGAATACGCCAGCATCGGTTCGTTTGAATTAATTAAGAGTTTTAAAGCCGATGCCGCCATCGTGACCGAACCCACCGAACTCGAGCTTGTCACGGCGCACAAGGGTTTTGTCTGGTTAAGCATTGAAACGCACGGTGTTGCCGCGCACGGTTCACGCCCGCTCGAAGGCGTGGACGCGATAGCGAAAATGGGCAAGGTCTTGGTGGCGCTCGAGCAGATAGATTTGAACTTACGCACCAATCCAACTCATGCCCTGCTCAAAAGCGGCAGCGTCCACGCCAGCATCATTAACGGTGGGCAAGAACTCTCGAGCTACCCCGCGCATTGCAAACTCGAGGTTGAACGTCGCACGATTCCTGGTGAAACTGCGGTAGTCGTCGAACAACAATTTCGCACCATGCTTGAGGGAATCAAAGCCACCGACTCGAGTTTTGAGTACAGCCTAACAGTGGGACTCGAGCGCGTACCACACGAAGTTGCAGAATCCGAAGAAATCGTTCAAACCCTGCTTAAAAACGCCAGTCAAATCCTCGAGAAAACCCCAAAAATTCGTGGCGAAACTTTTTGGACGGATTGCGCGGCACTCTCGAGCGTTGGGATTCCCAGTTTTTTGTTTGGCGCGGTTGGGGCGGGAGCGCACAGCGCAAACGAATGGGTGGATTTAAATTCGGTGGTCCAACTCGAGGAAATTTTATTTCAAACCATCAAGGAGTTCTGTACTTAACTCGAATTTTAATTTTTCAAGATCACATTGCATTCTTTTTTCAAAACAGGCAATTCATCAATCACTATCGTCCAAATAACTGCCTGACTCACCCGCGCATAATTATGAATCAAGATATTTCGGAATCCAATAATTTGCCTTGCGCTGCTGACTGAAAATCCAGACTCGAGTTTCACAAGTTGCGTTACAGCTTCGCCAATAATACTTAACTGACGTTCTACTGCCGAAATTCGCATCACATCACTCAGGTAAATTTCAAAATCCAAACCTTGCGTAAACTGCTCGATCAGTGCAATGGCTTGAACGATATCCGCAGCATAAACTCGAGGTTCAAGCGGCATAAATTAGTCTTCTATCTGCTGCAATACTGGCTAAGAAAAAAGGGTTTTGAATCGCTTCGTCTTCGAGTAAATCTATGGGCTTATCAAGTTCTAACCGCAATTCTTTGAGCAGCGCGAAATAGGCTCGACCATGTTCAAGTGCTGGCATTGGCTTAAAACGCACCAGAAAATCCAAATCATTTGCTATTTCACCTCGAGCTGCCGAACCGAACAATTCCAATCGTTGGACTGAATGTCGTGCCGCGATTTGTTTGATATGCTCGAGGTTCATAGGTTTAGTGTACAAAAAATTATTGATTTCTGTAAATCTAAATTAAGGAGCAACCAGTGAACCACCGCATCAAACTCGAGCACATCCAAGCCGCCATGAACGTGATTGACCCCGTTTTTCTGAACACGCCCCAATTTGTCAACGAACCACTCTCGAGCCTTCTGGGTTGCAGGTTGCTGACCAAAATCGAAACCCAAAATCCGATTCGATCCTTCAAAGGGCGCGGCGCAGAATATTTTCTCAGCACGCTCGAGTCACTAATCCCGCATCCCAAAATTGTTTGCGCCAGCGCAGGAAATTTTGGTCAAGCGATGGCGTTCTCGAGCCGCAAACGCGGATTTGATTTAACTGTCTATGCCAGTGTGAATGCCAATCCACTCAAACTCGAGCGAATGCGTGACTTGGGCGCAGAGGTTGTGCTGGCAGGTGAAGATTTTGATGCGGCAAAACAGATTGCTAAAAAGTTCGCGCTCGAGACTGGTGCGTACATGGTTGAGGACAGCCTTCAAGAAGCCATCACCGAAGGCTCTGGCACAATAGCGCTCGAGTTATTGCAAAGTTCAGAACCACTCGAGATGGTGCTTGTACCGCTTGGCAATGGCGCGATGATAAACGGCATTGCCCGCTTTATCAAAGCGCACCGCCCAGGAATTCAAGTCATCGGTGTCAGCGCCAAAGGTGCGGATGCGATGGAACAATCATGGCGTTCAGGCAAAATTGTCACGCTCGAGAAAATCAACACGATAGCTGATGGTATCGGTGTGCGCCTGCCGATTGCTGAAGCGCTCGAGGACATGAAAGGTCTTGTAGATGATGTGCTGCTGGTGAATGACGAAACCATCATCAAAAGCATGAAACTCTTGCATCAGCACTTAGGGCTTGTGGTCGAACCTTCAGGTGCGGTGGGTCTAGCCGCGATTCTCGAGCAACCAGAAAAATTTAAGAATGTTTCAGTAGCAACAATTATCTGTGGGGGGAATTTGACGCATCAGCAAATGAAAATGTGGTTGTAAACCTCGAGCATTGTTTCCAAATGATGTGTTGCTTAGACAATATGTTCAGTCGCTGATAGGCACGAGTGCTGTGTGCATTTGATACCGTTGTGCGCCAGACTTGCCCGAATATTTAATCCGTAACGCCTCAAGTTCGCGTTGCAAGGCTTTGGCTTCTTGAAAGTCCAGCAGCAAATCAGATGTCCACGTGCCTGGAATCATGGCGGGTGAGCTATCCAAAAGCGGATCAAAATGTGCTGCTGGTGCGATACTTGGTTCGATCACCAAACCACCACTTTGACCTCGAGTAATGCACAAACCTGTGGGTAAGCCTAACGAGAACGCATGTCGAGCCACATGTTGCGAAAGGCTGCGCGAAAGTGTCAAGTTAGCCCGTTCGAGTGCCTCCTCGAGCGAGGCGAAACTGGTCGTGTCAAATGGCACGAACAACCGATTTGCTCTCGCGGTATAGTGCTTGATTGCCCGTCCTGCTCGAGCTTTGCTGCGGGTTAGGTACAGCAGATTCATTTTGATCAGTTTGCTGACCTGGTAGTGCATTCGGCTCAGGTTGGTC
>JAYVRX010000081.1:0-6039 GCA_043775825.1 Deinococcales bacterium | reverse complement strand
CTGACGGGCATGGTCGCTTCCAACGAAAACCACTGTTCGTTTCTTGACCACAAGACGCACCTAGCGGGCGTGGTCGCTTCTGCTCGCATAGCTCGCGTTTTGGTTGAGAAACTAAGTTTCTCAACCAAAACGGAAATCACTCTAAATCTCGAGCGCAATCTGTAGCGCTTCTTGACCATAAAATGCACCTGCGGGCATGGTCGCTCGAAATTTTTATTTCAGCAATTCTCGCCCAAGCGCCAGGTAATCCGCCCAGGCAAAAGTTGCCCGAGGGTCGCGCACATCACGGACGATCAAACCGTTTACCACGGCTTTCTCGAAGGCGGCATAGCGCCGAATGCTGGCGGCAAAATGTGGCAGGTTTAAGGATTTTAGTCTTAAAAGCGCCAAACTCGCATCTTTGGACGGTGGCGGCGGCGCGAGCGTCACCAACACCCGAAACGGTAAATCCTCGAGATCATTTGCCAGAGGCTCGAGGGTCGCCAAGGACAATGTATTTGGCGCGGTTGGGACGATCAGCAAATCGGCTTTCTGGCTAAACCCGTCAAGAGTCTTGGCTTTGGGTTGCGCCCTGGTGTCCACAATCACAAAATCAAACTTTTTTGGTTTCGCATCTTCGGGCAAGCAAACTCTAAACCCCAAACCAGTCCCTCGAGACGCCCAAGTTAATGCGCCACCCGCAGGGTCAGCATCGATTAAAAGCGTTTTGCCTTTGGTTGCCAAAACGGCAGCCAAATGAATGGCGGTGGTGGTTTTTCCAACGCCGCCCTTCAGCGATGTCACAACAAAACGAACAGGCAAGAAGCACTCCTTTGATGGTTTGATTTTAACTGGATTTTTGGATGCAGAGCACCAAACTCGAGTCATCTCGCAATCCAAGCGGCTCAAGCTGAGGGCGATCAATTCAGTTTTGTCATGATTTCACGCACCACAGCCCAATCGACCCGTCTTAACGTCCCGACACGCAATAGCAACTCGAGGCGCATTTTGAGCATCAACTCGACGTCAATGTCTGATTTCCAGCGCTCTAACGCCAAGTCTAAGGCGGGTTGCTCGAGCCGTGAGCATTCAAATTCTAGACTGCTCCAACCCGCGCCAGTCCAATCGATCAAACCTGCGTAGCAACCCTCAAACTCGAGGATATTGTCTTGCCAGGCATCACCATGAATAAACGAATGCCGCGTGATCGGGTGTTTGGCAATCAAGATTGACTCGAGGGTTTTGCGCTCAAATACAGTCCAGTTCGCCGTGTTTTGCGTGCGTTCAATCCAAACCTCGTGCGAAATCCATTCGATAGACTGGTTTTCAGGTGCAAGCTCGAGCGGATTTGAATGCAGTTTCTCGAGGTCATTCAGCAGTGATTCCCAAAGAATTTTAGGGCTGGTGTTGCGGTTGCTGCGAATTCCAGGAAGGCGTTTCCAAATCGAATAATCCTGTCCAAAAGCCACGCAGGCGGCGGTTGTGACGCCAAGCTTCAGCGCCGCCTGAGCAAGTCGCGCTTCCCTGGCATGGTCGGCAAAAACAGTGTTCTTTGAAATTCGCAGCACGTAATCTTCGCTCATGAAGACATGATTGTCGTAACCCGCGCCGGCTGGTTCAAAAGTTTTGAATTTCAGTTTGTGGCGCTCAAAAATGTCTTCTGGAGTTAAAGTGTTGGTTGCGATGTCGCACCTTCCACCCAGCGTTCGCCTGACTCTGCAATCTCGAGCTTCCAGACTGGCAATCTGGATTTGGCTTCGTCCACCAACCACGGCACGGCTTCCAGACAGGCACGGCGGTGCGCACTGCCAGCGCCAACAAAAATACTGATTTCGCCAGGCAGTACAATTCCTGTGCGGTGCGCCAGCACCACAGCGCCCAATTCCCATCTCAGCCTGGCTTCCAGCGCCAAGTCGCGCATCACATTTCGGCAAAGTGCAGGATAAGCCTCGTACTCGAGCCTTAAAATATCTAGGTTTTTGTTGGGCGTGCGGGTGCTGCCCGTGAACATGGCTTGTCCGCCCCAGCCTGGTCGAATCAATTTGGCATGAAGATCAAGTACGGGCAGTGCTTTGCCACTGACCAGAAAAAAATCTGATTCGGGTTCGCCGCCCGCCACGGGCGGAATAAATGCCAGCGTATCGCCAGGGTTTAAAACCATATCTGGTGTGGCGTACTCGTCATTGACCGCAACCATCGAACCAGCCAACTCGAGGTTGAATTTCAGTTCGACAAGCTTCGCCGCCTCGCGCACGGTTGCGGCGTTGGTAAGTTCAAAGTTGGTTTCAGAAACTCCAGCCGTGCGTTTGTGGCTGGCAAAGAACAGCAATTTCACGTTCATGAGGTCAGTTTAACCGCTTGTGCCTGGGAAGGATGAATTTCTGCCCTTGCCAAATCGTGCCCTCAAAACCAAAGTCGTTTTCGACCAGCCATAAAACTTCTACTCGGTAGACTTAACACGTGTTGTCCAGCCTGAAACCCGACTACTCACGCACTCCCATTTTGTCGGGACGGGTTCGAGGTTCTTACCTTCCAGCCTTTCTCGAGTTTATGAGCGCCACCGCGCATACGGGGACGCTCGAGGTTGAAGGTCCAAACGAAGTTCGCGCCCAGGTATTTGTCAACTCTGGACAAGTTAAGTTCGCCGAAACCGAAACTGAAGATGGCAATATCAGCATCGGCACTGAAGCGCTTAGGACAATGCTGCGCTGGCGGTACGCTTTTTGTAATGTTTACGACGGCTATCTCGAGGTTGCCCCCAATATCAACGGGTCAATCATTGGCGTGCTTATCGAGGCGGCGCGACTCGAGGATGAAGCCAGCCGAGAGCGCAGCTTGCCAGCGATTGCCAGAATTCGGGTGCGTAACAACGTTGCGGCTTACGAATCGCTCGGCGCTCCAGAAATGATGCTCTTGTCCAAAGCCCGCAGCGGAATTACCGTCGGTGACTTGCGCAAAGCCTTGCCAGGAATGCCAGTAGATAGCGCGATACTCGAGCTTCACAGCCAAGGTATTCTCGAGGTTGAAGGTTTAAAAATACCCGAAGTTTTAAACGCCACCGCCGAATTTCGCGCGTTGCTGGTCATGATCGTGCCGCGTCAAGTCCCAAAACGCCCACTGGGACGCAATACGCCAAGGTCTTCAACCCAAATAACGACATTGCACAAAACCGTGTTTGATCTGATCAATGGCGAGCGCAGCGCCGAAAACATTCGTAACGAATTGCGGCTTTCACCGGGTACAATGCGGGACATCTTACAAGGGTTGCGGAGTGCCGTATGGATCGAATACTAAAAATTTTGATTTGCCTGATGTTCTTTGGCGTTGCTCGAGCCGAACTCAATGGCGAGGCGCTCGAGGCATATCTTCAAGCCCAACGCTTGTACTCCGAAGCCATCTCGAGCAGTGTGGGCAAAGCAAACTTTAAACTCGAGGTTTGGATCAAAGTCATTGACGCGGCAGAAAAATCTGTTTTGCTCGCGCCCAAAGAACCCGAACCTTTATTGTTGCGGGCGCAGTTGTTCACCAGAATTCAACTTCTTCTTAAAGCCAACACTGCCTGGAAAGCCTATTTTGCCGTGATTGAAGGCTCGAGCGCCTCAAGAGCGCTGATGGCAAACGTTCAGTTTGAACTGTCCTTAAAATCAAGGGACGCCAAAAAACTCAATGAGGCGATTGGATACCTCGAGCAAGCCGTTTTTTACAACCCTCAAAAACAAGCCGCCTGGTCGCTGCTTGGACGCTCGAGATACGAGGGTGGCAGATTCGCCCTGGCAAGTGAAGCCTGCCTGCGGGCGCTCGAGTTAAACCCCAACGACCAAATGGCAATCTATTACCTTAAACTTGCCCGAGCGAAAATGTAAATAAAATCCTCGGGTGAAAACCCGAGGATTTGGTTGTGAGCAGCAGGTTTTCGGGAGGTTAAGTCAATAGGGGACGCTCACGGAATCCAGTATTGCTAAGATCATTGTGCACCTTAAAACCTGGTTCGGATGTAAAATTTGCACACTGAACCAAAGTTCGTTTTTGAACCTCGAGAAACCCGCAATATTGGGTTACAATTTGCAACCATGAGCAGCCGCAAAACAGTCACCATTCACACCGACGGCTCGTGCCTGGGCAACCCAGGACCAGGCGGTTGGGCAGCCATCCTCGAATTTAACGGTAAAACCCTGGAGGTCAGCGGCGGTGAACTCGAGAGCACCAACAACCGCATGGAACTGATGGCAGCCATTGGCGCACTCGAGGCGCTCAAAGAAGCCTGCGAAGTCATTGTGGTGACTGACAGCAAATATGTTCAACAAGCCTTTGAAAAAAACTGGTTAAGAGGTTGGCAGAAAAACGGTTGGATGACCGTCGCCAAACAACCCGTCAAAAACCGTGAACTCTGGGAGCGTCTGTTGGTGCTCACCAAAACCCATAACGTGAAATGGTCTTGGACCAAAGGACACGTTGGTCACGCCCTGAACGAACGCGCCGATTTTCTTGCCAATCAAGCTCGAGATTTGATTATGGGTAAAAAAACCCACATCGTCTAATCGCTCAAAGAATCTCGAGGAACAGAGTGCACAGCACCAAACTCGAGTCTGTCAATTGCTATTCGCCATCTGCTTTCTTTGTTATGCTTTCCAAATGTTTTTTGACGGTTACGAACTGCGCAACATCACCAACCCAAACGAACTCGAGTTGCTCGAGGAAGTCCAGAAAGCCTCCTGGGGTTACGATGACCGCGAGGTCACGCCAGGCTCGTTGATGGTCGCCAGCATCCATTCCGGCGGCATTGTAGTCGCGGCATTCCCGCAAGGCTCGAGCACGCCCGTCGGTTTTGCCTTCGGCTTTCCTGCGGTTCGTGGCGGGCGTTTGCTGCACCATTCGCACCTGCTGGCAATTGCCCCCGCGCACCGAGGCACGGGTTTGGCTCGAGAACTCAAATTGATGCAACGTGCCCGAGCGCTCGAGGCTGGCTTTGACCTGATGACCTGGACGTTTGACCCGCTGATCTCGAGAAATGCGCGGTTAAACCTGGGTAAACTTGGCGCAAAAGCCGTCAGTTATCACGCCGATTGGTACGCCATTCGCGGCGGTATTTACGCGGGGTTGCCCGCAGATCGTTTCATGGTCGAATGGGATTTGCGCCGCGAATCGAGCGAGCATCCAGTCGCCCGAGCCAAAGGCGAACTCGCACTCGAAGCCGTGAATGGCAATGTCAACCTTGGTGTCAACCCAAGCAACTTTGAGCTAAACAGCGCATCGGTCTTGATCGAAGTCCCGCGCGATATCGAAGCCCTCAAACGCGACAACCTCGAAATTGCTCGAGCTTGGCGTTTGGCGCACCGTGAAGTCTTCCCCGCCTATTTTGCACGCGGTTACGTCGCCACCGACCTTGCCAGCGACGAAAACCGCACGTTTTATGTGCTCGAGAAAACTTAAGGAACGATTTTAAACTTCGCACCGTACTTTAACTCGAGTGACGTAGATTCCTCGAGAGGAAACAACCATGAACGAAGAAAATTTTAAAGCCAAAGCCGCCAAAATTAGTTCTGAGGACGCTAAAAAAGTCATTGACAGCGCCCAAATGATTTTTGGCAAAATACTGGGTTCAGACATTCTCAAAGACCTGATTAGCGATGTCACCGCACTGGTTGAAATGATCCGCGATGTCGTGACTGGCAAGTACACCGCCGCACCTTGGGCAACGATTTCAGCCGCCGTGTTTGCGCTGCTTTACTTGCTCAGCCCGCTCGACATTATCCCCGACATTATTCCAGTCTTGGGCTTGACCGACGATGCCGCCGTGATCGCCCTGTGCTTGCGATTAACCCGTAATGACTTGGACAAGTACCGCGTCTGGAAACTCGAGCAACAAAGCGATAAGGACACCAAAACGGTCAATGCCGATTCAAAACCAAGCTAAAATACAGTAATTTCCGTAATGGTTGAGAAACTTGTTTCTCAACCATTACGCGAGCTATGCGAGCAGAAGCGACCACGCCCGCTAGGTGCGTCTTGTGGTCAAGAAACGAACAGTGGTTTTCGTTGGAAGCGACCATGCCCGTCAGC
>JAYVRX010000080.1:0-23116 GCA_043775825.1 Deinococcales bacterium | reverse complement strand
GGTTCACACACTGAATTTACCAGCTTTGTGGAATTGAGTAGCAACTAAAGTCTTGCACTAAAGTGCATGGCTTCGACCAGCGTCCTGATACAGTGAACCTTATCGCAGTTTGAACTGAGTTTAAAACAACTTTGCTGACAGCAAGTTAAACTCGAGTGCAGAAATTTATAAAGCAGCAACAATCAACATTGGTGCTGCAAGATCAATCCAACGAAAACATGAATTTGCTCTCGAGTTCAAGCTCAAAATCCGTATCAAACACGTTTTTCGTCAAAATCTCAAAATATCTGATGGCACAGGGTCAAAATTTGAAGTTGCAAGTCTATTGCAAAATTCTTACTAAAATTTCCCACGTTCGGCAAGAATACACGCCAGCGCAATGCTGTTAAATTTTGTACTTTCCGAATCTGCCCTTGATGTCAAAACCATCGGCGCACTCGCCCCCATAATGATGCCTGCAACCTGGGCATCGCCAAAGTAGACCAGGGTTTTGTAAAAAACATTGCCCACGTCAATATTATCAACAATCAAAATATCGGCATGTCCAGCCACGGGCGAAACAATGCCCTTGATGCGTGCGGCTTCTTCACTAACAGCGTTATCGAGCGCCAGTGGACCATCGATCAGTGCACCCTTAATCTGTCCGCGATCACCCATTTTTGAGATAATCGCGTCGTCCACGGCGGTGCTCATGTCGGGGTTGACGACTTCAATAGCGGCGAGCATGGCAACTTTTGGTTTTTCAAGTCCGAGGGCGTGCGCGAGTGCTACAGAATTTTGCACAATTTCGATTTTGGCTTTTAAATCGGGTTCGATGTTCATTGCGCCGTCAGACATCAAGAACAAACGGTCAAATTTGCCTTTGGCTTCAAACACCAGCACGTGCGACAAAAGTTTGCCTGTGCGCATTCCCCATTCTTTGTTCAGCACCGCCCGCAAAATCGTGGCGGTGTCGAGCAGACCTTTCATAAGAATATCGGCTTTGCCACTGGTCACGGCTTGCACCGCCAACTCGGCGGCTTGGGCGTGGTCTTTGGCGTTCACAATCTCGAGCTTGCTGGGGTCAATGCCCAGTTCAAAACAAATCACCCGAATTTTGGCTTCGTCACCAAATAAAATCGGGACAATCATGCCCTCGAGTCTGGCATTGTGAATCGCACCGAGCACATGATCGTCTTCGGCGGCGGCGACTGCCACACGTTTTGGTCCGCGCACTTGCCCAATAAGCCGCGCCAGGGAAAGCAAACCGCGCATGGAGGTGACGGCATCGATGTTGGTGAAGTCCAAAGTTTCGGTCATGGGATGCTCCGTTAAATGGGAATTTGAAAGTCTAAAGCTGTCTCGAGGTTGTACAAAACACGTCCCGCACCCTCAGCCAGGGCTTCCATCTCGAGTTCGCCAGGAATCACCACTACGGGCGCAATCCAGCCCAATCTCGTCTCGAGGCGCTGCATCAGGCTTGTCCAGCGGGCTGCGCCACCCGTCAAGACGATGGCATCAGGACGCCCCGAGCTGGCAGCGGCATACGCCCCAACATTTTTGGCGACTTGATGCACAAAAGCGTTAATGGCTTCGCGGGTCGGTTGGTCTTGCACGGCGCGGCTTTCAATCACTTTCAGGTCGCTTGTGCCCAACATGCCCTGAAAGCCACTTTGACGCCGCAATTGAAACTCGAGGATATCGCGTGGCAAACTGTACGCCAAGTCAAGCAAACCTTCAATTGGCAACGTTCCAGCCCGTTCGCTCGAGAATGGACCCTCATCGAGCAGTGCGCCAGTCGTGTCGATGGCGCGACCATTTTGGAAACTGGTAACGCTCGAGCCTCCACCCAAATGCGCGACCACAATGGTCGAATCTTCAAAGCGCTTACCGATTTCGATGGCGGCACGACGCGCCACCGCCCTGGCATTTAAAGCATGAAAGCGACTGCGGCGACTGAGGTACGGCACGCCCGTCACTCGAGCCTCGGGCAGCAGTTCGTCCACGGTGGGCGGGTCTACCAGATAGGCTGGGACGTTAAACATTTCCGCCCACTCGAGCGCCAAACGCGCCCCGTAATTCGAGGCGTGAATGCCGTTTTTATGCAGCAAACTGTACTGCGCCAATTGCTTGGTCACACGGTACGTTCCGGCGGCGCACGGTCCAAGCAGACCGGCTCGGCAACTGATCGCGTCGGGTTTCGCCCATTCGGTGCTGGATTGCTTGATAAACGCCCGAATCGCCTCCATTGAATCGCTATCTACACCTACCGGCGCGTCTGAGGCTGTGCCATCCAAAGAAAGCGCGGCTGCGCCATGATCGGGGGCTCGGGTTTTTAAGGTCGGGTTTTGCAGCTCGAGTTTTTCGACCACGGCGGTCACACCCTTGTTGCTGGCGGTAACGGTTGCCAACCCAAGTTTGGTCGAGGTTGAGCCTGGGTTGAGGACGTAAACGATCATTGGGCACAGGATAGCATTTAGATTCTCGAGTAACGACCACCTGGAAGTTCCAAGATGACGTTCTTGAGTTTGAGCATCATCAGAATGGATTGCGCGGCAGGCATGGCTAAACCTGTCCTGAGCACAATGTCATCGACCAATAGGGCATCGTCGAGCGCGGCGTAAACCTTGGCTTCATCACCCTCGAGGCTGGGTGGCGCTGATGACGTGACAGAACCCCAACGCATTTCCTCTAAAATATCGGATACCGATTCGATCAAGACCGCGCCGTCTTTGATCAAGCGGTTCGGTCCTTTGGCGTTACTTTCGCCTGGGCGTCCTGGCATGGCAAAGACCGTGCGTCCAGCCTCGAGTGCCGCAACGGCGGTAATCAAACTGCCCGAATCCAAATCCCCCTCGATGACCACTGTGCCGCTCGAGAGTCCAGCAATAATTCGGTTGCGGGCTGGGAAATTGTGCGCGGCGGGTCGAGTGCCAATCGGGTACGCCGAAACCAGCGTCAATTGCGCGGCGAGGGCGCTGTTTTCACTGGGGTAAATATGATCTACACCGCTGCCAAGCACTGCAATGCTTTTGCCGCCAGCTTCAACGCTCGAGCGGTGCGCCTCGGTGTCAATGCCTCGAGCCAAACCAGAAACCACGATCACACCCGCCAGCGCGAGTTCTCTGGCGAGTTTGGCGGTGAAGGCTTTGGCGTGAGGGCTGCATTTGCGCGTGCCGACAATACCAATCGAATGTGGTGTCACGCCGACCAGTTCCTCGAGCGCAGTGACATCCCCACGCACCCACAAGACTGGCGGCGGATCGTAAATCGCCTTTAACGCCGCAGGGTAATTTGCACTCGAGCTGGCAACCACTTGCACCTCGAGTTTTGCCGCCCGTTCCAATTCCGTACTGGCACGTTCCAAACTTTGACTCGAGCCAATGCCCGCAATGCTTTTGGAATCCAGCCCTGGCACATTGCGCAATTGCATCAACTTTGTCTCGAGGACGGTTTGCGCATTTCCAAAATGCTCGAGCAAGGTCTTAATTCGCACTGGTCCAAGTCCAGGGGTAAATTCGAGTGCCAGCATGGCGTGGGTTTCAATGTCTCGAAGGGTTTGGGTCATAAGGGATTGAGTCACCGTTTTCTGATGTTTTGATAATGCAAAAGCACCAATCAAAACCCGTGCGAGCCAAATCCTAAATGAAAATAGAACTCGAGGCAAGTCTGCTCGGTTTTAAGGGATCACTCTATTCGTAACGAAACACCCTTGAGCCAACCAGCAAAAACAAAAATCCAAAGCCAATCAAAATAGCGGTACTGGGCAGAATGCTCGAGAAATTTGCACCGCGCAAAATGACGTCTTGCAAAGCATTCATGCCCCAGTATGTTGGCAGGATTTTAGCCAGGGTTTGCATCCAGACTGGGGTGACATCGAGTGGCCACCACAACCCACCGAGGGCACTGGTGACCGTAACCGCCAGGGTGCTGAAGCTGGTCAACTGGGCAGAGGTGCGGGTGAGTGCGGCGGTTAGACCACCAAAGCTTGAAGCCATAAAACCAAACGCCAGCACGGGCGGCAACAATGCCAAAATACTGCCCCAGTGAACACCCAGCGCCAAACTCGAGAAGGCAATCATGGCAAAAAGTTGCAAAACCAAGATAAAAGCATTGCCGAGTAACTTCCCGAACATCACCGCGCCCCAGCCGACAGGCGCGGCAAAAAGTCGCGCCAACGTGCCGCCGCTGCGTTCGCGTTGCAATGCCAAGCCTGTTTGCGCCCCAAACAACAACGCAAACATTAAAGTCATGCCTGGTGCGGTTTGGCTCGAGCCGCTGGCTTCGGCGGTGCTGGAACTGGCGTTCGCAAGAATTTGTTCGACGTCCACCTCAAACAATTTGTCGTTTAGCAGCCCGCTGGCTCTTTTTGCAGCATCGGTTTGCAATGCCTCGAGATTCTGGGTTTTATTCTGAGTTTGTACCGCGAACCGCGCGGCGTAAGGCGCGAGCAAACGGCTCATGGCGGATTGCAGAGCGATTTCACCATCTGCGGATCGGGGATTGCCTGGGCTGGTGCTGATCTCGAGTTTGACGGTTTTGGCGGCTTTGATACTGGCATCAAAATCTTCTGGGATACGCACCCAAATGTCGCGTTCGTTGCGGGCGACCAAGTTTTGAGCGCGACGGTCTGCCGTCTCGAGCGTGATTTTTTCAGCCAGAATGTCATGCAACGTTTCTGCCAGCAGGGTGTCAGGTGCAGTCCAGAGCATCCGAACTGGGGCTTGGTTGCTGCCCGAAAAAATACCCAGCAACGTCGAAAAAATAATTGGCAAAACCAGCAACACCAGCAACAAACGCGGCTGCATCAAGGTTTGACGCGCTTCAGAAAAAGCAATTGAAAGCATGACTCGAGCGACGTTGATGATGTTATTCATGATTTGAACCTTGTCTCGAGCCTTGACGCGCCGAATGCCAAACCTGCGATTGCCATGCCAGCCAACACCAGCAAATTCAGACGAATATCACTTAAACCCTGCCCAACGGCATGAATATTTTGAAAGGCTTCGATACTCCAACGGTTGTAAGTCAATTTGGAAAATTGTTGCGCCAGTCCTGGCAGGGTTTCAATGGGCCACATCGAACCGCCCAGTAGACTCATGACCAGCAAAAATGCCAGTCCAATCACATTCACCTGTTCATGGGTTTGCGAAATACCAATAATTATACCGCCAAAACCTGCCGCCGCCGCCGCCGTTGCAAAAACGGTGCAAAAAACCGAGAGCGGGTCGCCCCAGTTGACGCCGTACAGCAAGTTGGTCAGGATCACAAACGATCCGAGTTGCACCACAGCAATGACCAGCAATGCCAAAAATTTAGCGACAATTAAGCTTCTGGGCGTTAATGGAGCACTTAAGAGCCGCATGATCGTGCCGCGCTCGATTTCGTCCAGTATGCCGCCAGCGCTGTTGGTGGCTGACATGAGCGTAAACATCACCCCGAATGCCACCGCGTAATAGGCAAAAAATCCGGCACTGCGCCCACCAGAATTTTGGGCACTGACGCTAAAAGCGTCCGTACTTAAACGTTTTCGTACCACTGGCAAGAGTTGTTCGCTCAAAGTCCCCAATTCTTGTGCGGTGCTGGGTTTTAAAGCCCGCACCGCACCCAAGAGCGACGCCCGTACCGCCTCGAGTTGCGCCAAGTACGAGCGCGTGACCTGTTCAATCACCCGACCACGAAATTGATTGCTGGGATCTAGCCCAAGCTTAACTTTCAGACTTTGGTCAATGGGTCGCGCCAATGCCCGCAAGTTGATTTCAGGCAGTTCAATCACGGCTATCGCATGACCCGAACTGACCGACTCTCGAGCGGCGGCGGCACTCGAGAACCGTTCGACTTTTGCCACGTCAGTGCTGTTGATCGTGGTTTCCAAGGCTTTGCTGATCTCGTTGTCTGGGGCGAACAATGCCACTGGGGACGGCTCGAGTTTGCGTTGCCCACCAAGCGCCGTGCCAATAATTAAAGTCAAAATCATCGGCAGCAACAGGGTTTGAACAAAAAATGCCCTCGAGCGCAACTGCGCCACCAGATCACGTTCGGTTACACGGTAAATGGCTTTTAGTACCACGGGTATCATGGGTTTATCCTTACCAGATGGATCATGGGTTTATCCTAATCACGAAGTCTGCGTCCTGTCAGTTTTAAGAACACAGTTTCCAAGCCTGGTTCTTCAATCTCGAGGTGATGCACACTTAAACCCAAACTGGAAAGTTTGGTCAGAATTTGTGGCAAGACCTCTCGAGGTTCGCGGCACAGCAGCGTCAACTCTGCATCCTCGAGCGAGACGGTTTCGGCAAATTGCTCGAGTTCTCTGATCGTTCCCGCCTTGGGGGCATCACGCAGTGCAATATGAATCGGGGTCAGTTCGCCCGCGATGGCACGCAAGTTTTGCAGTGTGCCTTCGGCAATGATTTTGCCGTGATCGATCACGCCAATGCGGTTGCAGAGTTCTTCCGCCTCTTCCATGTAATGCGTGGTGTAAAGCACCGACAAGCCCTCGGCATTTAGTTTTTTGACCAAATCCAAAATCAAACGCCGCGATTGAGGGTCAATGCCAACGGTGGGTTCGTCGAGGTAAACAATTTTTGGGTTGTGCATTAAACCTGCGGCAATATTAATGCGGCGTTTCATGCCGCCCGAAAACGTACCAACTTTGTCCTTGGCACGGTCAAGCAATTCCACATCGGTGAGCAATTCATCCGCACGAATTCTAAGACTTTTACCACCCAAACCGTAAAGTCGCCCAAAGAACAACAGGTTTTCTCGAGCCGAAAAATCTTCGTACAGCGCAATGTCTTGGGGGACAATACCGATACGGTTTTTGACTTGACCAACATCTTTCACAATGTCAAAACCGTCAATCACCACGCTGCCGGCATCGGGTTTTGCCAGACAGGAAAGCACTTTGATGGTGCTGGATTTCCCAGCGCCGTTTGGTCCTAATAAGCCGTAAACCTCGCCAGAGGCGACAGAAAACGAGACATCTTCGACTGCAACATAACTACCGTAACGTTTTTGCAGTCCCTTTACCTCGAGCACAAACACCATCCTGTTTTTTGAGTTGAGGGTCGTTTTGAATGATTCATAAGTTTGGCTTACAAGCCGCTCCGAGCCATTATCTTACTGTACGTCAGTATGCTGGTGCACGGTCAAGATGAGTTATTAAATTTGACCCAGAAAGTTAGAAACCCAAGAAAGCTGTTCAGCACAATATAAACCTCGAGATCTCAAACTAAAGGATTCCTCAATCGTTTAAAGCTGGTTTTATTGCTAGATTCTTGAAAGCGTTTTGTAAAATTCAGTCAACAGTTTTTCCCCGAGGAGATAGAAGATGAAACCCAGCCATTTGATTGTCCTGTTCAGTATTTTGGTAACACTCGCCTATTCACTCGCAGGGGCTAGAAGTTCGTATGGCAGTTTGGCGTTTTCCCAGTATCAATTCGAGAAAGACGCCACCGTCACCAAATCGGGTTGCAAATTCTGTCACAGCACCGCCTTTGGGGGTGAAAGCTGGAATAAGTTCGGGACTGCCCTGAAAATCCAGTGGGAAGGTGCTGCAAACCGAAAAATTCAGGATGCGCTCTATTTGGTGTTAAAAGAAAACAAAGATTCGGACAGCGACGGTTACAGCGATGCACTCGAGATTGTGGCAAAAACCTTACCAGGCGATGCCAAATCCAAACCAAGCGCCGCCGTGGTTGATCTCGAGGCGCAACTGAAAAAACTGGGCGGTGTTGAAGTTTTCAAACCAGTCGTCAAATAAATTGACTCTTACATCTTCTACTTAACTTTTATGCTACCTCATAACGATATGATCTAGTCACCTTGAGCAAGTCACAATGTAAGGAGACGATTCATGAAACCAGTTCATTTTCTCGCATTCGTTTTGGCTTTGATTGTCGTTGGAATGCAAGTCTCCAACGCCCGTAGTTCTTATCGTCCAATTGCTTCAAAGCAATTTAAACTCGAGAAGAACGCCGCCGCCAATAAAGCGGCTTGCCAATTTTGTCATACCAATGCCTTTGGCGGTGCGGGTTGGAATGGTTTCGGGCAGGCTTTAAAAATGCAAATGGCAAGCTCGAGCGGTGTCAATCAAGCTTTGTTTGACCTTCTCAAGAAAAACGCAGATTCCGATAAAGACGGTTTTAAAGACGTGCTCGAGGTGGTGGCTGGTACATTGCCAGGTGATGCGAAATCAAAACCAACGTTAAAAGCCGCAGATTTAGAAGCCAAACTTAAAAAAATGGGCGGCGTTAGCGCTTTCAAACCCTAAATTTTGTTCAGGACAGAATTTGTTAAACTCGAGTCATGATTGGCTCGAGTTCTCTTTTTTCACCCAATGCACCGCTTGCCGAACGGATGCGTCCACAAAACCTGTCAGAGGTCGTTGGACAACAGCATCTGGTCGGGGTTGGCAAACCCTTGCGCTTGATGCTCGAGCGTGATCGACTTTCGAGCCTGATCTTTTGGGGTCCGCCTGGCACAGGTAAAACCACGCTCTCGAGGTTGATCGCCCATTCGACGGGCGCAGAATTCTTTGGCTTGTCGGCAGTTGGTGCTGGCGTTAAAGATGTCCGTGACGTGACTGAGCACGCCAAGAAAAACCGCGATTACGGACGTAAAACCGTGTTGTTTCTGGACGAGATCCACCGTTTCAACAAAGCCCAACAAGATGCCCTGCTGCCACACGTCGAAAGTGGCTTGCTAACCTTGATCGGTGCAACCACCGAAAACCCCAGTTTTGAAGTCAACCCCGCACTGCGTTCTCGAGCCAGAACCCTCAAACTCGAGCCAATCTCGAGTCAGGATATTTTGGGTTTGCTGGAGAAAGCGCTGGTTGACCCCAGGGGTTTACCTGGTGTACAAGCTGAATCCGAAGCGTTGGTGGCATTGTCAGTGGCGGTGGACGGCGACGCCCGTAAAGCCTTGACCGCGCTCGAGGTTGCGGCGCAAAGTTCTGATGTGATTACGGTTGCTGTCGTGCGTGAAGCGCTTGGCGCTCAAATCCCCACGATGGACAAGGGCGGCGAAGAGTTTTACAACCTGATTTCGGCGCTGCATAAAAGCGTTCGGGCTTCGCACGTGGACGCCAGTCTATACTGGTTGGCACGAATGGTCGCAGGCGGCGCAGACTTGCTCTACCTGGCACGCCGAATCGTGCGCATTGCCGCCGAGGATGTGGGCTTGGCTGACCCGAACGCGCTCAAACTCTGCGTTGCCGCCTATCAAGCCATTGATTTTTTGGGATCACCAGAGGGCGAACTGTTTTTAGCACAAGCCGTGACTTACCTGGCGCTCGCCCCAAAAAGCAACAGCGTTTACAGCGCCTGGAGCAACGCCATGAAACTTGCAACCGATGCCCCCAGTTACGGCGTACCACTTCATTTGCGCAACGCACCAACAACTTACATGAAAACACTGGGTTATGGGCAAGGCTATGCGTACTATTTTGATGACATTGAGGGAAGTTTTGCCCAAACCTACCTTCCCGATGAACTCGAGCATCAAGTTTTTTTTGAAGTCGGTAATGAGGGCTGGGAAGAGAAACTCAAAAACCGTCTCGAGGCACTGCGGAAAAAACACCGCTAGATACGCATTGATTCAAAATTCCATATGGCATCATGCTGGTTTTTTCAGGCAAAAATGCAAACTCGGGTTTAGAATAAAATCTCATACTCGAGGAATTCGTTCAGGCACGGCATCAATGGCGGCTCAACTCTTCCCGAGGGTGATTAAGGAGACTTATGAAGAAACTTGCTTTTGCATCACTTTTGGCACTTGGTACAAGCACCCTTTTGGCTGGTTGCGGGCTGCTACCACCAATCGACCTTGGAGCAGACCCAATTGGACTTAATGGACAAAAACTGACAAGCACAACCTTAAGTACAACTGGCACTGGTGGGCTTTCAACCCGTGTGGCTGGAACTGGCACTGCCAGCGCAAGTACAACATTCCCCGATATTGACCCTTCAAGGTTTACAGTTACCCCATCTTCAATCCAACTTAATTTAGAATTGGCAAAGGGTGATGTATCCGCCGCTTGTGCTGCTGCGGTCAACCAAACCAGCATCGCAGTGAAATTGACCAACTTGACCCTCAACCTTAACGACGGTGCTGGTGCTACACACAGCCTTTCGGTGACTGTCCCTGCTCTCACCTTTAACATCAACCCAGCCAGTGGCACTATCTCTAACTTAAACCTTGCTGCTTTAGCCTTTGTCATCACAAGTGCTAATATCAACACTGCTAAAACAATTTTGACCACCGCACCAACACCAAACAATGCCAGCGTGACCACAGGCATTGAAACCACACCAGCGTTGCCTGGTTGTACAGTCTCGGTTACATTTGGTCCTAGTAGCGGCAGTGCTAAGCTTTAATTTTAACGGTAAAGAAATCCCCCATGTGTTTAAGTGGGGGGTTTTAGATTGGCTCGAGATTTAAGTCCACTTTGGGGTAATCACGTCATCTACTTGCAAGAACAAAAAATGATCAAAATAATAATGGATCAAAAGCGCCGATAAGATAACACTGTAAAAGGCAAAATAATGCTGCTGCATGGGGTCATTCGCCCAACTTCCAGTCAAAATCAAAATACCGCGCATTAAAACATACGCCAAACCAGCCCCAAGCGTGAACAAAAAGCACAACCAGTACAAACTGCGTCCGTTGCTCGAGACTTTGGCTACAAATTCTGATCCGATCAAACCGCGCTCAGAGCGGACACGGTTTAAGAACAAAACCACCGCCAGGTATTGAAACGAATGCCAGACGTTCAAACCTTGAAACGCCACATCAAGGTTGGCGAGCATTGGCGTCAGGAAAAACAGAACCGAAGCGAGGGTCATGTGCAAGGTTTTAGGCAGGTGAAACAAGCCAACTCGAGCCTCCCAGATGGTTTTCACCACAAAAGCCACCAGGCACATAATGTATACGCCAAGCGCCAGCGGTCCAAGCCAGTCCACTTTTAGAAAATCTGGGAACAACAAGGCACGTCCACCGGTTTCAAACGCACCAGAATAATTGTGACCGTTAATCACAAACGGCGTACCCGTAAAACGGTACGTTGCCACCGGGTACAAACTGGTTAACAGTAACGCGTAATCAATCAGCCTCGAGATCACCTGGGCACGTTTGAGTTGCGGGGCTGAAGTGCGCGGGTCTTTGAAACGGTACGAATCGGCAATATACGCCGCTTGATGAATCACGTGAACGCTCGCCCAGAAGAAAAAAATCGTGACCAGCAAAGTCAAATTGATAATTGCCAATGTCACCACCAAAACAGGCATCAACAACGAACCCCAAGTGTATTTGGTGTAGCGCTTGCGAAAATTGGGTTCCATAAAGGTCATGGTGTACGTCGCAAACAAATGTGGACCACCAATAAAAGCTGTGACCAACAAGTCAACAATCACGTTGGGGGTAAAAATTCCTTGAAAATTATTGATCGTACTAAAATTAGAGATTTGGTTTGCCAGTAACGCAGCAAAATGCGGCACGACCAACAACACGCTCGAGAAAATAATAAACGTCAGGTCGTAAAAAGGCGAGATCAACCACAAACCACGGCTCGAGATTTGAGGTTTTTTGGTGGTACTTGTTTTAATTGGCATTGTGGTCATGGGCAGCCTCCTGTTTAAATCTTGCTACGATTACCCAGCATGTGCCAGAAGTTTAGCGCACAAGTCAATAAGTTCAAAGAACTCGAGTACAGTATTGTGTTTGCTACAAGACAAGACCGTGTTCTTTGTGGCTTAGTTTGTGAAATCTTGGATCAGCATTTCGACTGCTAGTTTTCCTGACAGCATCACCAGTGGCAAACCCCCGCCAGGATGGGCGCTGCCGCTTGCCAGGTACAAGCCGCGAAGTTTGTTTGAGCGATTTTGTGGGCGTAAAAAGGCGCTGCTGATGCTGTTGGAACTTGTGCCGTAAATCCCGCCCCTAAACGTCCTGTAGCGCGTCTCGAGGTCAATTGGGGTCATGATCTGCTTGACCCGAATGCGATGCCGAACGTCCACGCCATGATTGGCAAGTTTCTCGAGAATCAAATCTGAATACTCTTCAGCATAATCTTGCCAATTCACGCGTCCTGTCGGCGGAGCATTCACCAGCACAAACCAGTTTTCCATACCCGGCGGAGCTTGACTCGGATCAGATTTACTCGAGATGGTCACGTAGATCGTGGGGTCCGTCACCGCCTGTAAATCATCGAAAATCTGTTTGAACTCGAGCGGGTAATTCTTGGAAAAGAAAATATTGTGATGCTCCAAGTTCGGGGTTTGCCCTTCCAAACCCAGCAGCATGACAAAACCGCTTAAACTCGGCTCGGGTTTTTTGCTTCTGGGGTCAAAGGTTTTCTCGAGCAAGTCATCATAAAGATGCGCGGCGTCGGCATTGCAAATGACGGCGTCGGCTAGAATTTTACGTCCATCCTCGAGTTGCACGCCCTCGACTTCAAAACGTTTTGCATCGGGCATCACGCCTTGTGTAACATCCTCGAGCAAGATTTTAGACACACTTACACCAAACTCGAATTGCACACCTAAATGCCGTGCCAGCTTCTCGAGCGCCGTGGCAATCTTATACAAACCGCCTTTGACGTACCAAGCGCCAAACGCGTACTCGGAATACAAAACTGTGGATAGTGTTCCTGGCGCAAGATACGGACTCGAGCCTGTGTAGGTGGCGTAACGCCCAATAAACTGCTGCATTCTTGGGTCACGAAAAAAACGCTTTGCCAAACCGTGCAGGGTTGGAATCGGTAGTAACGCCGTCAAATCCATCCACGGCACGCCGTTTTTGACAAAATCCCAAGGGCTGGTAATTGCAGACTCGAGAAACGGTTTGCGCGAACCGCGCCAAGCCCGCGCCGCATGACCAAAAAACGCGTTGAAATCCTCGCCAGCGCCAGGACTGAACGCCTCGAGCGAGTCCATCATGCGCGGCATATCGGCAAAAGCATCAAAACCCGAACCATCCGCAAATTGATAGCGGCAAACAGGCTCGAGCCGAACAAGCTCGAGGTAATCCTCCAGTTTTTCGCCTGCTGCCGAAAAAAGTTCTTCAAACACCCAAGGCAGCGTCAGCAAACTCGGACCCGTATCAAACTTAAAACCATCTAGCTCGAGCAGGTTTAACTTTCCCCCAACGCGCTCGAGGCGTTCAATTAGCCGAACGTTATGCCCAAGCGCCGCCGCGCGAATTGCTGCCGCCAAACCACCAACCCCAGCACCAATCACCAGCACCTCGAGCGGCTTCATGAAGAACGCTTCTGCCTTGGACGTTCGGCTGTCTGGAGCAGTGATACCGATTGAGCGTCTTTAGAAGTTTGACGCAAGTCGTAAGCCCTACCCTTCCAACGCACCCGACCAGTTGTATACCAAAAAACACTTTGAAGACTGATGCACGTCCACGCCAGCACCGAAATGGGATGAAAAACAAAAACTCGCCAGCCATAACCCGATACAACATCGGCAATAAAGCGTGGAAACAGGCTTAAGAGCACCAACAACCCAGTCTCTAGGTTTGGATTAAACGCCAGCAACAGCCAGGGCAGCACGTACAAGATTAAATTGAAGATCAAAACCAAGAATAAGGCAATCAGATTCGCGCCAAATGCAGGATAAGCATTCTTGGCATAACCTGCCCAAGTCTCCTGGAAGCTCGAGTACATGAAGGTTCGCACAACTCCAACGGCGTTGAGTAAAACAAACTTGCCGCCGTTTAGTTTGACAAGTCGCGCCAAACTCATGTCCTCGATCACACTGCCCCGAACCGCCGCATGACCACCAATTTGTTGGTAAGTATTTTTAGAGAAGCACAACAATTGACCGTTCGCCGCCACCGCCAAAGGAAATGCCCGCACGGGCACAAACCACATTGGCAAGAACGTGATCAAACTCCATTGCTGTAACGGTTGAATCAAACTCGAGAGTGGGTCATCGCAGGCTTGTTCGGGCCAAGCGCTTAAAGCATCGGCTTGGGTTCGTTCAAATGCCTCACGAATCAAACGAACGCCGTCAGACGCCCATTGTGTATCGGCATCGGTAAAAATAAGTGTTTCGCCAGTGGCAGCCAGCGACAATTGATGGCAGGCAAAATTCTTACCGAGCCAGCCAGTTGGTAAGTCTTGACCCGTCAAAGCCAAAACTCGAGAATCCTCTCTGGCAAAACGCCGCACCACCTGCAAAGTATCGTCGCTCGAGTGATCGTTCAAAACAATCACTTCAAAATTTTGGTCATCCTGGGATTTTAATGAAGTCAGCAGACGCTCTAAATTGCCAGCCTCATTTCGGGCAGGGATCAGCACACTGACTCGAGAAATTGTTTGGGAAACCACTTTATTTTTTCGCTTCAAAAAGGCAAAAAAGGGCAAATTCAACAAGGCAAAAACAGCTTGAAACCCAAGAATCAGCAGCAAACCACCCTCGAGATTCATACCCGAATTCCTAGGGTGCGCCGTACAAAATCCCAGCCCTGCTGGGCGCTCGGCACACCACGCAAAATAGGCGCATACCCTTTGAGATTATCGTGCAATAAATCTTGATGCAAACGATCCGCCTGTAAAGTCAACTCGATTGAAAGCGCTGAGGTTAAACTCGAGACACCAACCTCGCTAACATTGAATGCTGCACCAACCCGCATTAAAGCACTCGGACGCGCCTCTAAACCATGTTCGAGCCTCATGGCAAGAGGACAAACTTGAACCTTGACACCAGCCTTTTGGCACATTAACACCAAACTTGCCAGACCAGATTCAAACACCATCGGACGCGCAAATGGACTCATGATCTCGCCCGATGGAAACATCAAGACCATCCTTGGCACATCAGCCTCGAGTTGCGCTCGAGAGTACCGCAGCGCCGCACGAACACTGGCGACACTGGCACGGTTCACCCCAAATGCGCCCGCGTAACGCAAAAAACCGTACTTAGCCAAATTCTGTTCGAGCATTAAAACCCGAAACTCGAGCTTTAAAAACTGGGTTAACGCTAAAATCAAATGACCGTCCCACCAACTTTGATGCGTGGCAAAAAAAATTGTTGGCATTGACAGCACGGGTTGCTCAAAATACACCCGCACATCGGCAAAATGCCCACGCACCGTAGACAACAGGTAACTGCGCACGAGTGGCGTCAAAATTGGGTGCGTTAAAGCTTCAAGCATTGCCCAACCTCAGCAATCGAACGGGCGGACGCCTTAGCAGTTTCAAAACGGCTGGAACTGCAAAAACCCCCATACAGATAAAACCAGCCAGCGCGACCAAAGGCTGTCCCCACCAGAACAAATTCACCACGCTTGAGCCAAACCAAGTCCAAACATACGCCGCCACTGGAAGCACGCCAAACCAATCGGTTCTGACTGAGGGTTGTGGCGCAAAAAACCTAAAAAACAAGACAAAGACGAGGAACGCCGTCACAAACCAACCCACGTAATTCTCGAGCGGAATACCGAGATATTCGCCCTGACGCGCCCAGACCCAATACCCGGTACGCACCATTTGAGGGTCCAAAAAAACATCCCAAGCAGTCAACGCCAGTGCAGCCACTGGAACAACCCAACGCGCAGGTGCAATCAGCACCGCCACTCGAGCGGCAGGATACGCCATCATCAACCAGCAAACTGGTACAAGCAATGGAACACTAAAAATTCCGACACCAAGCTTGGACGTGTACGAATACCAGCCATAAGGCACACCCGTATGAACACTAAGCACCTCGCTGCCACCAGCCACGACAAAACAGATTAGCAACAAACCGAACGCCGTCCTAAAGCCTCGAGACACCCACAAATGCGAAAACGAGAACAGGGCAAAAGCGGCAACAATCACCAAACTGCCAAACTGCTCGAGCGAGTCTGGCGCAAGCGAGTAAAGCGGTTGAGCCAAAAGATGGATCACAAAAAACGTCCACACCAAAACTCGAGGTAGAGATAGAGTAGGGCGCGACTCGAACATATTGGTATCGTACATGGAAGACAGTCAATTGTTTGAGAACCTACGCCACAAATGCAAGAAAAAGTCCACCAATGTTGGTGGACTTTGAGCATAATCAAGGACTTTAATCTGCGGGATTCGCCTGACGCCCCAAACCCATCCCAACCGCTTGAACTGGAGTGGGTTCTTTCAGAGCTTCGATCAAAAATGGGACCAGCAAACCAATCAACAGACCTAGCACAGCGGCAATCAAAACAGGCGTACTGCCAGGATTTGATTTTCTGGAAGGCGGATACGCCTCAACCAGCACTTGAGCCAAGTTACCGACAGAAGCTTGCTCGAGTCTTAAATCCGAAAGCTTTTGTTTTAATGCCTTATACGCATCTTGAGAAACCGTGTAATCTTCGGTTAGACGCTGTGTTTTAACCACAGAAATGGCGACTTTTCCACGCAACTCGAGAATCCGAGCATCGAGTTGCTTTTCTCGAACCAGATAGTTATCAAGTGTCGATTTTTGCAAAGCCACTGAAACCGTCAAATCATTCAGCAAACTTTTAAGGCGTTGATACTCAGGATTTGGATTGTCTAAAGTCAGATCACGTTCATTTGGACTGCGAACACTGGCAAATTGTTCGAGTTTAGATTTTAAAGAAACATAAATACCACTGGAAATACTCGACTCGAGTTGTATATCAGCCAATTGCTTATTTAAATTGGCATTCTGATTGCGCAAAACTGTTAATTTAGGTTCGAGTTTGGCTTTCTCAGCGGTGATCGCGGCTCGTTCAGTTTCGGTGTTTTTGATCTCTCCTTGCAAAGAAATAGAGCTTTGCAACAAGCCTTGATACAGAGGATTGACTTCCTGATTTTTAAGCTTCACACCAATCAAATCTGAAAGCTTACTGCCACTTTGCGACGCAACCGCAAATACTGCCGGATCGCTGGTAATTTCACGCTCGAGTACCAATAACTTGGGTTGTCCTGCAAGTTGCGCCCTCACTTCAGCCAATCTCGAGTTAGAAATCGTTAATTCGGTGGTTATGGATGCAAGACGATTGATAATTGAACTGATCCGAGACAAAGTTGTACTCTCTTGCCCACCCAAAATAGCCATGTTGTACTGACGATTAAAAGCCAGTAAACGATCTCGAGCCGCATAATATTTGATTCTTGCTTCATTGACTTGACGCGTTAGCTGCGCACGAACTTGTTCTAAATTACCCCCAGCCAAAGAAGCCGCTTCGGCTCCGCCAACTTGGGCAATCACATTTTCGGCTCGGAGGTAATTGACATTTTGAGCCGCTTTTTGAACTTCGGCTTGTTTTAAGGCTTGTCTGGTTTGTACAATTTGATTGATTAAAGCTGTTCGTTCTGAAACAGCATTGTTCAACTCGCCTTGGTCAAGCGTTAAGGTGCTTTGTGTTGTGTAATCGAGGTACTTTGCTTGCGCAATATCACGGGTATTGATTGACTTTTCAAGCTCGTTAAAAACAGTATCAATCGAACTTTCCATACGAATTTTTGGCAGCTTATTTAAAGCCGTTAATGTTTGCTTCATCCACTCGTTTGACATCACAGCAGCCAAACGCGAAGTAGGAGCTTCGACTGCCAGAGTGACTGTTGGTACAAGAATTTTGTCTGGAGACGCGCCGACTTGAGGTTTGGTAAATTTGACCTTGGTTTTCTTTTGCATACGATCAACATCAAAGTCATCCCTTAACCAAGAGGCAGGAACATCTGATTGGGCTTGTACCACCTTCAAAACAGCTAACAGCACAGGATAAGAGTTGGCAATTGATTCCATTTGTGAGTTGCTAAAACCTTGAACATCCGTGGTTTGAATCTTGGATTCAAACGATGCTTTAAGTTGGCTGCTTTGCACTGTAAATGTTGATTCCGCCTTAAAAATCGGGGTCATCAGAAACAAGGCGTAAATTGCCCCCAGCACGGCGAATATGACTGGGAAAATCAAAATCCAACGGACATGTTTACGGAAAATAAAATAAATATCGCGTATTGAAATTTCGTCTTGCACTGTAACTCCTTTAAAACCTAGAAAACGTACAACATCAATCTTAAAACTCGAGAATTATACATCAAGTCTATGAATAATCAGTTCATGATTTGTCCATCACTTCATCTGAACCGTTCAACACGCTAGAATCCAGCCACCACTGGGCTTGGGGTGTCATGACCAGATCGGCAGGATACAACCCGTGTCCAAGCTTGGCAAAAATACTGGCTTTGCCGACGCCAGTTACAAAAAATTGTACCGCTCGAGCTGCATTGATCGTGGTCAATCCCAAGCTAACCCTGGCAATTTGAGGGCTTAAATCTGGATTTGGAAAGGCTTCGAGCACAAATGCTGGATTCTCGAGCGTGCTTTGTCCTGGGAAGAGTGACGCGGTGTGACCGTCATTGCCCAGCCCAAGGTGAATCAGGTCAAAAATGGGTACACCGTCAAACATCACCTCGAGTTGAGATTGGTACTCGGCGCTGGCGGCAGTCGCACCCATTTCGCCTTTGATGCGGTGAATGTTTTCATGAGGAATGCCGATATGGTCAAGCAAGGTGACTCGAGCCATACCAAAGTTAGAATCCGTGTGATCGGGTGGCACGCAGCGTTCGTCGCCCCAGAAAAGGTGAATGTGTTCCCACGGAACATCTCTCAGTTGAGCCAGTGCGGCATAAGCGCCTTTTGGCGTGCTGCCACCCGCAAGTGCCACGCAAAACCGTCCTCGGGCTGCAATGCCTTGGATGGCTCGAGCTTCAAAGTCGAGCGCGGCGGCTTGATAGAGTTCAAAAACGCTGGAGAAAACGTGTTGTTTCATGAGGCTGGAAGTTCGCGCCAAGTTCGTGTCAGACCATCGGAAGATGAACCCATGAAATCACTTGCGTGACTCGGTCCCCAAGAACCTGCGACATACGTTTCGGGATTGAGGGCTGCGTCCAAGAGCGGTTGAATCCAAGCCCAAGAGGCGACAACTTCGTCCTCTCTGGGGAACAAACTGGCGTCACCAAGCAAGGCATCCAGAATCAGGCGCTCATAGGCGGCTGGTCCAAGGTCGCCGTTGTCACGGTAATTAAAATCCATTTCAACCACGCGCAAGCTCGAGTCCAAACCAGGAACTTTGGCATCGAAGCGCAGACTAATCCCCTCGTCGGGATTGATGTGCAAAATCAATTGATTGGACGAGGTTTGTTTGGGAAACATGTTCAGCGGTGGGCGTTTGAAAACAATCGTGATTTCGGTATTCTTGACGGGCAAGCGTTTACCCGAACGCACAAAAAATGGCACACCCGCCCAACGCCAGTTGTCAATTTCGACTTTGATCGCAAAATAGGTTGCCGTTTTGGATTCTGGTGCGACCTTATCTTCTTGTAAATATCCAGGCACAGTTTGAGCGAGACCTTTTTTATCAAGGATTGAACCTGGTGCGTACTGTCCCAAAATGCTGACCGCCGCCGGATCGGTCAATGGACGAAGCGATTGAATGACTTTGACTTTCTCGTCACGCAAAGCGTTCGCGCCCAACGAAAAACTGCCATCTTTGTAACTCGAGACTGGGGGTTCCATTGCGATTAAAGTCAAAAGCTGCATCACATGGTTTTGCATCATGTCGCGCAGCACACCCGCCTCTTCGTAAAAACCGCCGCGCCCCTCGAGTCCAAGGTTTTCACTAACGGTAATTTGCACATGATCGACGTAGGTTCTGTTCCAGAGCGGCTCGAAGATGGTGTTGGCAAAACGTAAGCTTAAAATGTTCTGAACGGTTTCTTTGCCCAGAAAGTGGTCAATGCGGTAAATCTGGGATTCATTAAAGGCGGCATGAAGCACGGTGTTTAATGATTTTGCAGTCTCGAGGCTTGTCCCAAACGGTTTTTCGACGATGATGCGGGTATAACCCTCGTCTTCGTCATTTAAACCTGTCGCCGCCAGTTGCTCGGCAATAATCGGAAAAACGCTGGGCGGCACAGAGCAGTAAAACAACCAATTGTGAAAACCTGCACCCTCGAGTTTGTCACGAAGCGCCTGAAATTGTTCTTTGCTGCCAAATTCGGTGGTCTGGTAATCGAGCGCCGCCGAGAAACGCAGCCATGCCGCCTCGTCAATCGTGCCCACCTCACTGGAAGCCTCGAGCGCGGCACGGGTGAGTGCCTGATATTCTTCTTTGGTGCTTGCCGTTCGTGCCACACCGATGATCGCAAACTTTTCGGGCATGTTGCCATCTTTGACCATGCGGTACAGGGCGGGCAAGAGTTTTCGTTTGGTCAAATCCCCGCTCGCTCCGAAAATCACGATGGCGGCAGGCTCGAGTTTATGTTCAAAAATCATGGATTTCCTTTGAGAAGAGGCATTACCCAGTATCTTAGCGTTTTTGAAATGTATGTGGAATGAAATACACCTTTGAACCCGACCAGCCCTTAAACTGATGCGGTGAGTGAAGTCAAACTCGAGACATTAGAATCCATATTGAACGCGCCCCCAGTCATCAAACTCGAGGCGGTCAACGTTGAATTCAACGCTCGGGCGGTGCTCAGGAATGTCTCGTTGTCTGTGGCGCACGGCGAATTTATTGCCATCATTGGTCCGAGCGGCGGTGGCAAAAGCACTTTGCTACGGGTGATTGCAGGATTGTTGAAAGCCAATGGCACAGTCAATGTTCAAGGGCAACCCGCCGTGGTTTTTCAGGATTACCGGTTGCTGCCCTGGCGCACGGTGCGTCAAAACGTGGCATTGCCCAGAGAATTAAACGGCAAAGGTTTAGCCCCAGACGATGTGCTGCAACAAGTCGGGATGCTCGAGTACGCCAACCTTTACCCGCACCAACTCTCGGGTGGAATGCGGGCGCGAATTGCGATTGCCCGAGCACTCGCGCAAAATGCCGAAGTGATTCTGTTCGACGAACCTTTCGCCGCGCTGGACGCCCTCGTGCGCGAACGTTTTAATTTGGAAACCAAAAAAATCCACCGTAAAACCGGCAAAACCATTGTTTTCGTGACCCACAGCATCCGCGAGGCAGTCTACCTGGCTGACCGTGTGGTCGTCCTGAAAGACGGCGTGATTGACACCATTCTCGAGACTCGAGGGCAAGGACGGATTACCAGCTTTACCGAACCGCTCGAGGCAGAACTTCGCTCCAGGCTCGGTTTGGGCGACAGCACCTTTGTCGAACCCACACCCAAAGCCGTGCGTTTCCCTTGGGAGCTTCTGGGCATTTTAATCGTGCTGAATGTGCTTCTGGTCGCCTGGAACATTCTTGTTCCAGAATCAAGTTACTTCTTCCCAAGCCCAGGCAAAGTCTTACGTGCCTTCGTTGAGAACCGTGACAACCAGTTCGTCACCGGCACGCTCGAGACGCTGCGCATTACAGGACTGGGTTTGCTGTACTCGCTGGGCATTGGCTTACCAATCGGTTACGCGATGGGGAAAATTCGCGTCCTCGAGCGGCTGCTCTCCCCTTTCGTGGTTGCGCTTCAAGCCGTGCCAATCGTTGTTATCACACCCTTGCTGGTGCTCGGACTCGGTTACGGCACAAGCTCGAGGGTTCTGATTGCCACACTGATCTCAATCTTTCCAGTTCTAATTTCCACGATGGTTGGCGTGCGCGAAGTAGACCGCGTGTACCGAGAGGTTTTCAAAACCATCGGCTCGAGTAATTGGGGAATGCTGACCAAACTCGAGTTCCCAGGCGCACTGCCCGTGATTTTGAGCGGTTTGCGCAGCACCGCGTCCTTGGCATTGATTGGCACTGTGGTCGCAGAATTTACGCTCTCGGGCGGTGGCGGACTGGGTTATATTGTCGTTAATGCCAAAAATCAGGGTCGTTACGATGTCTCATTCGCCGCCGTTTTCGTACTCATGGCGCTCGGCATTGGCTTGTACGTCATCATTGCGATTCTCGAGCAAGTTGCCCTGCGATACCGTCGGCGTTAACAAAAGCGTCAAAAGCCCCGAATGATATGGCTTTAGGCTGCTAGAATCTGGATTGCTCGAGGTTTGGTGAATGCCGAACGTCAAGTGCAGAGTGAACAGAAGCGATTCCGCCCGTTAGGTGCGTCTTGGAATCAAGAAGGTTTACCCCTACAGGTCTGCAACACGATTAAAAAGGTGACATGAATTACTGGCGTAAAAACTTAAAACCACTGCTCGACCTTGAAATCGGCACAATGTTCACGCAAGCATCACGCCGCGTGGCGCTGTGCTTTCCCAACAAATACTCGGTGGCGATGGCATCACTGGGCTTTCAAGTGATTTACCGCATGTTTAACCAAGAAGAGGGCTTCGCCTGCGAACGCGCCTTCCTGCCAGACGATGTGGAAGCCTTCAAGCAAAGCGGCGAGTATCTGCCGATGCTCGAGAGTGGCAACCCTGTGGGCGAAGCCGATTTGCTGGCGTTCAGCGTCTCGTTCGAGCTTGATTTGACCAATATCATTCGTTTCCTAGAGCTTTCGGGGTTAAACCCTTGGCGTGAGGAGCGAGACGAATCCGACCCCGTGGTGATCGTCGGCGGACCGCTGACCTCAAGCAACCCGTACCCGCTCGCGCCATTTGCCGATGTGATTTGCATTGGTGATGGCGAGTTGATCGTGCCAATCATTGCCGAAGCCTACCGTGAAGCCGCCACCAGGGAAGAATTCTTTGAAATGCTCGAGGGTCGCCCAGGAATTTACCTGCCAGACCGCATGGGTTCTGAACCGATGTGGGCAACTGCGCCCGTCGAAAAACTGCCTGCCTACAGCCAGATTGTCACGCCACGATCAGAGCTTTCCAACATGTTCTTGGTCGAGGCACAACGCGGCTGCCCACGCCCCTGCACTTTCTGCCTAGCCCGAACCATGTACGGACCAAACCGCAACAACGAAGCCCAAAACCTTTTGGACTGCATTCCAGATTGGGTGACCAAAGTTGGTTTGGTCGGCGCGGCACTATCTGACTTTAAACACACCAAATACGTTGGACGCACCCTGACCGAGCGCGGCATCAAGCTTGGCGTCTCGAGCATCCGCGCCGACACCGTGGACGTGGAGCTTGCTCAGATTTTACGCGACGGAGGCTTGCGTTCGTTTACGGTTGCCTCTGACGCCGCCAGCCAGCGCTTGCGCGACTGGATGAAAAAAGGGATTTCTGAAGCCGACCTGACCAAAACCGCGCACATTACCAAAGACCTCGGCTTTAGCGGCTTAAAAGTCTACATG
>JAYVRX010000079.1:0-23937 GCA_043775825.1 Deinococcales bacterium | reverse complement strand
TGGGCTTAAACATTCCCAACATAAATGAGCTTTTGCCCAAACTGCTCGACGGACGGTTTCGCTTTCTCGAGTCTGAGGTTGCCCTCTGGTCTTGGACGCTGCCATTCCCACCAAATGGCGAAACCATTGTGGTACTCGACCTTGAAGCCACCAACGGCGACCCGATCCGCGAAGACATTATCGAAGTCGGTGCGGTCAAAATTTCAAGTCAGGGCATTGAGGAATTCTCGAGTTTGGTTCGTACCACACGACACATTCCGCCGTTCGTGGTTAAACTCACGGGCATCAATCAAACGATGGTTCTGAACGCCCGCTCCGCCGAGGAAGTCCTGACCGATTTCAAAGCCTTCCTGGGCGATGCGACCTTAATCGTTCAAAACTCGGGCTTTGATGTTGCACTCTTGACCCGAGAGTTTGGTAAGCTACAATTTAAGTTGAGCAATCCTGTCGTAGACACGATCAACCTCGCCCTTGCGGCACTGCCAGGACGACGCAAACGTGGGCTTGATGCACTTTCTAAGCTTTTTCGTGTCAAACTACAGGAACGTCACCGCGCACTCGGCGATGCTCGAGTCACTTTAGAGATTTCCAAGCACCTGTATTACTCGTTAACCCACGGACGTAACATGACTATTGCAGATTTACATCATGGGCTTGTCAAGCCAGTCGGCAACCCAATCAAACCTCAAGCCAACAAAAATCAATCTCAAAATTGGCGTGAAAAACGCCCACAAAGGAATTCCCGATGAGTGAAGCGAAAGGTCGCGTGCGGTACATCCTCACCCGATTGTGCTTAAACACGGGTTCGATAGCGGTCTTAAAATATCTCGAGGGCACACTGCCCTCGGAAGGTTTTATTCTTGCCGTGACTGACTCTGGCGAGGAAATCAAATTGACCGCCAGCACAACCGAAAAACGCGTGTACGGACTAACAGAGTACTTTGCAAAACGTGGTTTAAACGTCAATGATACACTCTTTATCACCGTCATTGGCGATAAATTGCAACTCGAGAGCATCGCCAAAAACCGTGACACCAAACCCGACTTTGAGCGTCCCGCCCAAAGTACGCCAGTCGTACCGAAAGCCAAGTTCGAGCGCCAGATTATCGAAGAGAGTGCTTACGTCCGTGAAGTCCGCGAGGTCAAAGTTTCGCCGTACCCAAGAGGCATTCTGTACCCAGGATCGAACGAAACCAGCACACCAAAACCCGAGGTTGCACAACCAGAAATAACGTCTGAACCACAGATTTTAGAAGCACCTGTCGCTCGAGAAACCGCACCAGCCAAACAAGCCACACCGTTTGAAGTCATGCTCGAGAATGTCCACACCAGCTTCACCGCGCTTGGTTACGTGGTCAGTGCGCTGGAAAGCGGTTTGTTGCTCGAGACCAAACTTGGACGGCTTGGACACCGCGTCGCCTTGGCAGTCACCGACGGCAAGCTCGAGATGGACGCCATGAACAGCATTTTGAAGGCTGGACGCGTGACTGGCGTCAAATACCTTGCCGTTGCCGCCCCCAGAGACGTGCTCGGTTTCCTCGAACCCAGCGCCGCCTTTGGACGCGTCTGCAAAGTCGAACTCGAATCGCTCTCCGACCTGCGCGACCTCGCCAAACTCTTCTCGTTCGGACCACTCGAGCTTGAAGGCTACTGGAACGCGGGCAACATCAACACCGAAACGTTGGAATCGCTCGAGGCGAACGTCCAAAGCCAAATTCAAAGCCGTGGTTTGTTCAGTTTTGTCACCCTGGCACTGAATCACTTTGACGCGCCGCGCATCATTACCCCAGAAGAAATTCAAGATAAACTCAGCGCCACCGGCATCACCACCGGCACGATCACCGAAGTCCTCGAGACGCTCTCCAAACCACCCTTCAACCTGCTTTCACCAATGGGCGTGGGCGAATACCACCTTCGCGCCAACCTCGAGCGGGGTTTGTCTGATGTGGCAGAATACGTCTCGAGCCTCAGGATGCGGCTGCGTCACCCTGTCGTGAATGCGAGTGCGGAAGCGGAAACAGTTGCTAGCGGCAAGTAAATATTGAATTCTCGAGCGGACAGCGTTTGTGCTGTCCGTTTCTTTGATGCTCGAGATTAACGTTTTAGTCGTGGATCAATCTCGAGTGGGAATAATTCCCCCAACTTGAGATGCCTCATATCAGCATGAAGTGGGTTAATCAGCAGATTAAACTCGAGCGGTACGATCACACTCGGCACAAGCACGCCCAAACTTGAGCCACTTTTAACCCAAGCATCTCCTGCACGTTTAGAAGCCGCCCCGTTTGGGTCACGCCAATGCGTGGGAAGCTCGAGTGGCACAATCAATTCATCAGGAATTTCGGCAGGAATGACCACAAAACCGCCTAATGCCTTTGGGTCTTCGACATGCACTAAAATCTCGAGTATCGCCAAAGAAAGTTGCGTAGACGTGTACACCATTGACGTACCACTCGAGTTCCAACGCGCACCGTAACGTCGTGCGCCTTGACCAGAAAAAGCGGTATCGGCATGACGTAATTGCGTAACCCTGTAGACTTTCAAACGAACAAACCTTCACTGATCTGATGCAGCAATGTTTCGACGGCTATTGCCCCCGCATCCGTATCCAGTAACTCGAGCGGTACTGCATCATTGAGCGCCAGTTTAGACCCAGTTAACCAAGTGTTCGCCCGTTCTTGACTACCCAAAACCTCGGTTGCCAAATCTGCCACCCGCAACAAACGATACAAACGATCACTTTCTTCTGCACTTAAGCGTTTTGCAAGCCGTCGGCGTGCCAGTGTACTCGAGGGAAGACCAATCACATCTGCCACTTGCGCTGGAGTTCTGTTGAGTAAGGTCGCAGTCATCTCGAGGGTTTTATAAGAAAGACCTTTGCGTACCGCCGCACTTGCCGCAAGTGGATTTCTAACAAATTGATTCAGTTGAGTTGCATTGCTCATATGTCAATATACCATATGGGAAAATAATTTTCTTATTTAGGATACAATATACCCATGACTACAATCGCTGTGCGACTCGAATCCGAACTGGACGCTTTCATGACCACATACCAAACACTCCACAAGATCAAAACCCGCGCAGAAGTCATTCGCAGAGCCTTACGAACATTACAGAATCTCGAGCGTCAACAAGCATTGCGAACAGGCTATCAACACATGGTAGAAGACTTTGCTCGAGAATCAGACCCGTGGTTAGACAGTGGATTGCAAGAAATCCTCGAGTTTTATAAATAAGCTGTACTCGAATTCTAAAACCGAGACTTCATAAAATTCAAAAATTGTGTATATTGATGGCGGTGATGCTCATGACTGCTCAAATGTTATCCCGTCCCGCTTTTGGACAAACCGTTTACACACCCGCCGAAGTGGCAAGGGTTTTGCGCGTTAGCGAAGAAAGCATCCGACGTGAAATTCGACGTGGCATTCTTAACGCTGCCCGAGTTGGCAGCCAATACCGTGTAACCTCCAATGACCTCAGCACATGGTTAGGTGCAACACACTACCGCGATCTTTTCAATCCACTCGGAGCAATCTCGGAACTTATTGGCACAGGTACGCTCGAGGAAGACGAAGCAACCAGGGTCGCAATAGAAATTATCGCTAAAACTCGAGCAACGCAACCAACACCAATACCAACAGGTCGAACCGCGCCAAGCCCTGATGAAATGCGAAAACGTCGTGAAAACCGAATAAAAGCCGAACATCAAATTAAACATTCATGACCCAAGCTGCCCAACTTGCACCATTGGTCATCATTGACACAATGATTGTTCTCGGAGCAATCATTGGCAAACCCAACGGTTCAGATGCTCGAGTATTACACTTGGTCGAAACAGGTGTAATACGTCTTGCCTCGAGCGACTCTTGGTTACGAGAACTTGCCAATTTTCTCTCGCGCCCCGAAATTACCAAACTGATACTTGATCCAGGTCGTGCGTTCAAAGTTGCTTTGACCGTTGGTACAACAGGCGCAGCATATCGTCCCGAACGTTTTGACTGGCTCACTTTAACAGACATAAAAGACTGGTGGATACTCGACCTCGTATTTGAATCTGGCGCTGATTGCATTGTTACTCGAGATACCAAAGTGCTCAAAGCTGCTACCAAGCTTGGATTTGAAGCACGAACACCACCACAGTTTCTCGGGGTTTTAGGTTTGTAAACCTCGAGCTTCACAGTACAAATCAATCTCGAGCGGACAATGTTTATGCTGTCCGTTTTTGAAACTCGAGAAACGATTAAATAGTTTGGAATCAATTTGGTGTGCAAACTATCCCAGCCTCGCCTCAAGACTTCGTCCACCCTCTTCAGGCTCGAGCACAATCCGCACACGGTATGCCAGTGCCTTTGCCTGACGCGCCAACGATTGCACTTCCATGTTCTCAGCACGACCACGCCCTGCATCCTCGAGTTGCACCACCCGAGCGTGATGCAAGTTTAAGCGCCTTGCCAGTTCACGCACACCCACGCCGCGCTCAGTCCGTGCCTGCTCGAGTAATTCGCCAATGGTCAGTGCCAATACACCCTCTTCAATGATTGTCTCGAGATCATCAGGATTGGTTTCTAAAACAGGTTGCACAATCTTTGGAATAATTGCGCCCTCTGGTAAACTCAGCATGGCTTCAAGTGCGGTACGACTATCAGGCTCGAGTTTTTCTAGGTTACGAAGCTTTTTCATCTTGACTCCTTTCACGTCCTCGCCATTCGCGGTGCGGGAAGATTGGCAGACCATCACGGTAAGCGCTGGCAATTTCGACGGTAGCTGCCAGTAGAACTGCATCGGCTCGAGCTTCATGTTTGCATTCGGCTCGACATAAGAAAAAAGTGTCATTCAAACCCCGAAACAAATAAATTCGCGCACCACCCTTATCACCACCTCGAGAACGCGATTTCAGTTCGACCAGTGGACCACCCAAGCCTTTAAAGAACCTTGAGTCTGTGCCGTGGGTTTTGAGATCGCGCACCATCCGAACCATTTGCAAAATGCAATCATGATGACCAGAATATTTGAGTTCAATCAGGTCTTGAACCAGTGGTGGATAGGAATTCTCGAGCCTCTTGGGAAAGTAAGGATAGGCGATCAGAGCCATGTGGTGAGTTTAGACTCACCAATTTTAAAAGTCAAGTGCAAAAAACAACTCGAATAAATCCCAGTAATCGCGCTCGAGAATTCAAGCCTGAAAACCTCGAGATTTGCCCTCAGAATTCTCTCGAGAATTAAGTGTTTTGAATTCATATTTTGAAGGTGTTCTGCCAAAAAACCCAAGATTATTCCCTCCCTGAAGGCAATGCGGGTTTTGTAAGAATTCTTTAAGTCTGTGCTGCTAAGATAACTGTGTTCCGAAGAGGAACAAGCACTACAAGAAGATCAACCCGAGCCTATAAAATACCTATTCGGGAAGATCAAGGAGAAAGAAAATGAAGAACAAGACCCAAGGTTTCACATTGATCGAGCTTCTCATCGTTATCGCCATCATTGGTATTCTCGCCGCAGTTTTGATTCCAAACTTGCTGTCAGCCCGTACCACCGCCAACAAGCGTGCCGTTCAAGCACACAGCGCCAACGTCTACAAAGCTTTGACCGCCGCTCTTGCCAGCGACAGCGCTGCAACAGTTTCTTCGATTGGTACATTGTACGGAACTGATTGCAAGACAGCCACGGCAGTAACTACTTCCAAATTGTATGGCTGGTCAGCAGCCCCAGGCGCAGTTGACACTTGCACCATTACTGCAGGTACAGCAGCAGATTTCTCGGTTGCAGTTAAGGCTGACGGCGCAACTGGTGCTGGAACTTCAACGAACGGCTCTTCACTCTAATCGAGCTTAGGAAAAGTTCGCAAGCATAGCTGCTATGAACCCTGCCATGTCTTAAGCGACATGGCAGGGTTTTCTTTAAAGGAGAGTGTATGAAGCATCATGACCAAGGTTTTACCTTGATCGAACTTCTAATTGTTATTGCCATCATTGGTATTCTCGCTGCCGTTTTAATTCCAAATCTTCTCAGCGCTCGAGCTACTGCTAATGCTAGAGCCGCTCAAGTGCACAGTTCTAATGTGTATAAAGCCCTCTTAGCTCAAATATCAAGTGAACCAAATAAAAATGTTCAACAAGTCGTTGCATTATTTAGTTCTACAGATTGTAAGCTAGCACAAGCAACATCGACCTCTGTTCTTTATGGCTGGAATGCTTCTCCACCTACAGTTCAAAGTTGCACCATTACAACTCCAACAGCAGCAGATACAGATTTCACGGTTACGGTTGTTACCGATTCAACCGCATTTAGTAAAACTTTTATCAATGGCAGGTAGTACTAAAATACTTTTATTGAACTATATGTCCGAAACAATATCGTTTCGGACACTTTTATTTTGTATACAACTTGCTGCAAGAATCACAAAAAATATGCCCTCTGCTTCGACAGTCATGTACCAAAATAAATTCCAAATCATATAAGCAAAAACTGACAGTGAAAAAAAATGGAGTGTTAAAAGATTTTTAAGAGAAAATGAAATGAGCCATAAATACAAAATCAAACCAATCAATCCCCACATCAAAGCAATGTCTAAAAATTGATTGTGTGCTTTCCAAGTTGAAACACTCATAAAAGATGGTTGATTTTTATCGTTTAAAACTTGAAACATTTTAATTCCTGTATTTTCGTCTCGGATCGTTCTAACATATTTTACCCGATAAGAATTAAGGAAAAAATCAACGAGATCATTCTTTGTTACAAATTCGGTCCATTCATATTGAAACTGAGGACCACCATAGCCAAAAATGGGTTGATAGACAATTCCTTTTAAGGCTGTTTTATATAAAATTGATCTTTGTTGATACTGTCCTGGTTCTAAGAAATCCCGACTGGCAGATTTATTAATTATTAAAATAAAACAAAAGCCAAGTACAATACCAATTATTATAGTAAAAATTAGAATTAAACCTGTTCTAATTTTTTTAATTACTCCAAAAAGAATACTAAGTGCTGTTAAACTTATAAAAGGGGTTTTACTAAAAGCTAAACCTATGCTAAAACTTGAGAAAAATATTAAAAAAAGTGTATTCCAAAAATCTTTATTTATAAAACTAAAAAAACCACCAGTCAATAAAACCAAAAAACCACCTAAATGACCATTGGAGCCAAAGTTTAAAACAGGTAAATCTGAAACAAAAGCGCTGGGTATTAAAAAAGATTTTCTCAAAATAACTTCGATAATCGCAAACACAATAAAAATAATTAAAAGATATTTCATAACAAGAATAAGAACATCTTTTATTTTTTGGTCTCGTATAACTTCAAAATAGACTAGAAAAAAGACAAGTGAAAGTAAAACTGTTCCAAAGGCACTGTCAACATTGGAATTCAAATCACCTAACAATCCAACAATTGGTATTTTCGAAAAGAGGGAACTGAAAACTGCCCAAAAGCCAAATGAAAGTGCAACAAAAGGTGCTGGATTTTTTCTTGTAAAAGATACTATATTTTTGATGTTACTCAAGCGTAAATTCGGGTATGCAGTCCAGGTTAAAAAGAAACCACCAAGTACCGCCAAAAAACTAAGCAACAATCTGATTTGGGTACTTCCCGAAGCGTTCGGGTTTTGGAGGGGCCAGAACAGTATGGCGTAAAGCACAATATAGCCAGCCCACCAATAGCGACGTACTGCGTTCAGGTTCATGACTTAATTGTATTCTTATTTCCAAACTGTCGGCAACACCGTAAACACCGTCACTCGAGCACCAAGACTGCCAAATGCCAAATCTATCCCCAAATTAAACGGCAAAAACCCAAACCAGCGCCCGGGCAGGTTCAATCCAATTCCAGCATCAAACAGGTAGCTCGAGTTAAAATCCCAGCCAAAGTCGCTGAAGATTCGTATTTCGGGTTCAAGGCTGGCAATACCCAATACATTGGGGATTTGAAAACGGTATCCAAACTCGAGGTTGGCAATCAGAACACTTGGGCGGGTCAGGTAAGCTTCTGGGTAGGCGCGAAGCAGGCTGCTCGAGCCGAGGGCAAAACCTTGGGTGTTATTTGAGTAACTGATTAGAGCGCGAGCGCGGGTGAACCAGGGTGAGCCGAGAATTTGCCATTTGAAAGCGATTTGGCTCTCAACACGGGGATTCAGGTTTTCACCAAATCGAAGCTCGAGTGAGCTTGAGAATTTGAAATCTCCGAGTTGCGCTCGAGTTGTGCCTGTTAACCCAATGGCTTGTGAATCGAGCGATAGTTTGACTCCAAAATCGGATTCTCGAAACTCGAGTCCCAATTCCCAAGAGGTGTTGGTTGGTCTGCGGGCTGGGTCGAAACTGCCGTAAACGCGCAGGTTGCTCGAGAATCGGTATTCGAGTCTGGCGTAACCACTGCTTTCTGGGGCGTTGAGCAGTTTGACGTAACCGCCCGCAATCCCAAAGTTTCCAAGTGCTCCGCCCGTGGCTTCCAAACCCAGTCCGAGCGAACCCCAAGCGCTCGGTGCGCCAACCCGAGTTCCCCAGTCAAAGGCGCTCGGTCCAAGCTCGAGTTGCGGGGCTATGGTGAGTTCGGCTGGAATGGCTCGAGCCGCGTTTAAACCTTGCTCGAGTCTTGAGCGCCAGACTTGATTGACTGAATTTTTGGTGTGCGGGTCGCCGGTAGGGTTGAGTTTGATGTTTTTTTGCTCAAAGATTTTGGCAACCTCGAGCCAGTGCTCCGATGCGGTTTCACGTCCGCGTTTGATAAGTTCACGGGCGCTACCAAAATCAAAATATTGTGCGTCGTAGGCTTTGACACGAATAGATAAATCGGGCTGGGCTTGATCGACTGGCAAAGTTACGGCGGCAACCGTCAAACCGAGACTCGAGATTAAATTGTCTGGTTTAACGTTCGGTTCGGCGAGTCCGCGAATTGAAATCACGACGCTCGAGCCTAAATTCCTGGCAACGTCCACGGGAATTGGGTTTTTCAAGCCACCATCGGCGTAATAATGCCCATCAATTTCGACGGCAGGAAAGACAATCGGCAAACTGATCGAGGCTCGCATGGCGGTGGTCAGATCGCCCTTGGTTAACGCAATCGACGGTGCAACCTCGAGTTTTGTGACCATGACCGCCAGTTGCGGGCTGGTGTTCTCGAGTCGCTGGTTGTCCACCAAGGCGCGGTAGACGGTTTCCAAGCCGCGAATGTCCAGAAGTCCTTTGCTGGGTGGGAAAGTGACTCGAGCCAGGTCGGTTTGATGGTGCTGAAGTTCGGAAAAAATGTCGGCTACCGTGTCAAAGCTGTAACCGCTGGCGTACAAGCCCGAAACCATCGCGCCGGCGCTCGTGCCGACAATCAAATCGAGTGGCATTCCGCGCATCACCAGTTCTTGAAGCGCACCCAAGTAGGCAAAACCCCTGGCGACGCCGCCTGCCATCGTCACGCCAACTTTTTGGGCGAAGACGCTCGAGATTAACATTTGAGATAACAGGAGAACCAGCAAGAGGCGACGCATCTCGAGCATCGTAAGCCAGATTGGTTAATTTACAGTCAAGCAAGCCGCAATCTTGCGCCAGCTTTCAGCAGTAAAGCTCGAGCGCGTCCGACCAAATAGAGCGATCCTGCAATCACGATTTTGGGTGCGGTGATCGTTTCCAGTGCCATCTCGAGAGATTCAAAGCCAATCCCTTCAAACTCGAGTGCCAGTGCAAACGGGTCAGCGCCCAATTCACCAGGCGAGACAAAACTGACACTCGAGGCTTTCAATCGCAGTGGTTCGAGAACGGCAGAGACGTTCTTGCGTGCCATTACGCCAAAAATCAGGGCATAATCAGGCTCGAGGTTTTCGCTGAGTGCCCGAGCGCCAGCGGGGTTGTGAGCGCCGTCGAGAATGTACTGACGGTTTTGAAAATCAAAAATTTCAAACCGTCCAGCCCAAGTCGTTCGCATGGCGGCATTGATGCTGGATTCGGGTTGCTCGAGGATTCGCAATGTCGCGGCGACCAACGCGGCATTCTCGAGTTGATGGCTGCCACGTAAAGCTGGCGCGTGCGGAAGTGTGAACAATGGATTCTCGAGGTCAAAAACATGCAAAGTCGCATGACGCTCAAAGGCAATCTCACGGATGATCTCGAGCGGCACACCTCGAGCGGCGGTCACAACAGGAATACCAGCTCGTATCGCGCCAGCTTTCTCAAAGGTGATACGTTCCAACGTGCCGCCCAAGGCTTCAACGTGGTCAAAGTCAACGTTGGTGATGATCGTCAGTTTGACACGCTCGAGGTTGTTGGTGGCATCGTGCAAGCCACCCACGCCAGCCTCAACCACGGCAAGATCAACGCGTTGGTCGGCAAAATACTTGAACGCCATCGCGGTCACAAAATCAAAAAATGCCGCCTCGAGTTGCAAACCTTGCGCCCAACGCACAAACGCGTCAATTTCAAAAGCTGGAATCGGATTGCCGTTCACCAAAATACGTTCATTAAACTCGAGCAAATGCGGTGAGGTAAAACGCCCAACCCGAATTCCAGTCGAACGCAAACCAGCCTCGAGCATGGCGCAAACGCTTCCCTTGCCATTCGTGCCGATCACATGAATGGCACGAAATTTTGTTTGCGGGTTCTCGAGTTTTTCGAGCAACTCTCGAGCGCGTTCAGTGCCTCGCGCCGCACCGGAACGGGTACGGGCGAACAACCAATCTAAACTTTCATCAACAGGTTTATCCACAGTGTGTTGATAACCCTACCGATTTTCGGGCTTGGCTGGCAAGTTTTTAAGCCATTCGAGATGCGAAGCCCAAACTGTAGACCACAGTCTGTCGGTATCGACTCGCAGATCGAAAACCTCACGCAATACCGTGTCGTAATCGTCTCGAGTCCGTTGTCTAACTCGAGCCTCAAAATCTTGTGGCAATAAGGATTTACTCGCTCGAGCCGTGCAAACGGGTTTCTTTGTTACCCAGAACTTTATCAATTGCGCCCATGACCTCATCGGTCATTTGCGGCATCAACTCGAGCGCCGCAAAATTTTCTTTGACTTGGGCGGCTTTGGATGCGCCCGTAATGACGGTGCTGACGTTCGGATTTTTGGCGCACCATGCGAGCGCGAGCTTGGGCAGGGTCGTTCCCAAATCGCTGGCGATTTTTGCCAAATCCCTGACTTTCACCAGTTGGGCTTGTCCGTCTGCGCTTTCAAATCTGGCTTTCAACCATTCGTAACCTGGAAGATTGATGCGGGTGTCATTCGGCACGACATCGTTGTACTTGCCTGTCAGTAAACCACTGGCGAGCGGCGACCAAATGGTTGTGCCCAAACCGAGCGTGTCTGGGTTGTAAAGCCTGTTGTATTCGACTTCGACGCGGTAACGGCTGAACATGTTGTACTGAGGTTGTTCCGTGGTTGGTGGAATTAAATTGTACTGACGGGCGACCGCGTAGGCTTCCATCAATTCTTGCGCCGACCATTCGCTTGTTCCCCAGTAGAGCACGTCGCCACGGTGAATCAATTCGGTCATGGCGCGAACCGTCTCTTCGATTGGCGTGCTGCGGTCTGGGCGGTGACAAAAGTACAGATCGAGGTATTCGCATTGCAGGCGTTTAATCGCTTGATGGCACGCCTCGAAAACGTGTTTGCGCGAAAGTCCGCGTTGAATCGGTGATGGATTGTCAATCGCCCCGCCAAAAACCTTGCTCGAGACAAGGTAACTGTCGCGTCGCCAGCCCGCTTTGGTCAGGGCTTCGCCCATGATGGTTTCGGCTTGACCTCGAGCGTAAACTTCGGCATTGTCAAAAAAATTGCAGCCGTTGTCGTATGCCGCCGACATCAATTCGAGCGCCCCGTCTGCGTTTAATTGCGTGCCGAACGTGACCCAAGCGCCAAATGACAGTGTGCTGACTTGCAAACCTGATTTGCCCAAACGACGAAATTCCATACAAATTCACCCCTTCTGAATGCTTACAAGCGAAGAGTATCGCCCACAGAAGGGATGTAGCACAATAACTTATTTTACGTTTGCAACTTTAAAACTCGCCGACCAACTCTGGACGCGCAAAGACAATTTTGCCAGCCTCGAGTCCAATGTAGAGTTCACCCTCTGGGAAAGAAATCAGTGACATTGAGAGCGGGTCTTCGATTTCGTCGCGCATGATGGCACGCAACTGACGGCTCGAGCCTTTAAGTTTGACTTTGGAGACAATATACGGCGCGAGTTTAGGGTCAAATTCGACGTGTAAATCTCTACTCTCGAGTTCGACCCGCATGTCCTCGAGCATGTCGCGGGTGATGCTGATGAGTTCGGCTTCGCCGAGGGGTTTGAAGCGAATGACCTCGTCGAGGCGGTCTATAAATTCTGGGCTGAAAAGGTTTTTAATGGGCTGCGTGTCGGTGATTTCACCGTCGCCAGCGAAGCGCACGCCGCTCGACTGGTTAAAACCGGTGTTGCTGGTCATGATTAAAACGGCGCGGCGAAAGTCCACGGTGCGCCCGAGTCCATCGGTCAGGCGTCCATCGTCGAGCACCTGCAAGAAAGTGTTGTAGACGTCTGGGTGTGCTTTTTCGATTTCGTCAAGCAGAATCACGCTGAACGGTTGACGGCGAATCGCTTCGGTCAAACGCCCGCCTTGGTCGTGACCGACGTAACCAGGGGGTGCGCCAATCAACTTGGAAACGCTGTGCGCCTCTTGGTATTCGCTCATGTCAAAGCGCACCAAAGAGCGTTCAGAACCGAACAATGTTTTCGCCAGCGCTTTGGCGAGATGGGTTTTACCAACACCGCTTGACCCCACGAACAAAAACGATGCCGAAACCCGAGTTCGTCCACCAAGCCCAACCCTCGAGCGACGAAGTGCCGCCGAGAGCGCTCTGACGGCTTCGGGTTGACCGAAGACTTGCTTGCCAAGATTATCTTCGAGTGCCAGGAGTTTGCCGTCATCGCGGTCATCAACGTAAATCCCGCCCCAAGAGTCCACAATCGCTTCAATGTCCTCACGGGTGACAATCGGTGTTCCATTGCCGTCCTCGACCACTGGCACGCCGAGGCTGGCGTTCAGACGCACCCTCGAGCCAGCCTCGTCAATCAAATCAATGGCTTTGTCGGGAAAATTCCGTCCTGGCAGGCTGCGTTCGCCGACTTTTACTGAAAGCTCCAAGATTGGGTCTGGAATAATCACGTTATGATGCTCTTCGTAACGTGGTTTTAAACCGCGCAGAATCTCTAAGGTCTCTAACGGCGTCGGCTCGAGCACAATCACGGGTTGGAAACGCCGTTCGAGTGCCGCGTCTTTTTCGATGTAACGGTGGTATTCGCCTGTCGTGGTCGCGCCAATCACTTGGACTTCGCCCCTCGAGAGTGGCGGTTTGAGGATGTTGGCGGCATCGAGCGTACCCTCAGCGCCACCAGCGCCAACCAGCGTGTGCAATTCGTCTACGAATGCGACCACTCGAGCGACTCGGAGTTCTTCAATGATTTGCCGCAGGCGCTCTTCAAATTCGCCGCGATATTTTGTGCCGGCGACCACGCCCGCCAGGTCAATCGAGATGAGACGCACGCCGCGTAAATTTGGTGGCACACGGTTTTCAATGATTGCCAGCGCCAGACCCTCGGCAATCGCGGTTTTGCCCACGCCAGGGTCACCAATTAATACAGGATTGTTCTTGGTGCGCCGACTGAGAATTTGTACCACACGCCGAATTTCCTCGGCGCGACCAATCACGGGGTCAAGCTTGCCTTCCCTGGCTTCTTTGGTCAGGTCACGCCCGTACTCGTCAAGGAATGGTGTGTTGGCAGGTTTTTGTTCTTGGCGCGGGTCGGCGTGCGCCAGAATGCGCCAACGAATCGTGTCCACATCCCTGGATAAATCTTGTAAAATTCTGAACGCAACGCCGTCACCCTCGCGTAGAATGCCCAAGAGAATATGCTCTGTGCCAATGACTTGCGAACCCAAATTGCGGGCTTCGGAACTGGCAAGTTCCATCACGCGCCGCGCCCTGGGGGTAATGGCTGGCGCTTCGGTGTGGCGCAGACCCTCGCCGCGACCAATGATTTCTTCGACCCGACGCCTGAAACCCTCGAGCGTCGCACCGAACTCGGTCAGGATGCGACACGCCGTGCCGCCCTCACGCATTAATCCCAGCAGCAAGTGTTCTGGACCAATCATGGCATGCCCGAGTTTGCTGCCCTCTTCCCTGGCATAGTGAAACACCAACCGCGCTCGGTCGTCGTAACGGTTCATGTGATGCTCCTTGCTCCGATAAAGTGCTCCATAAAGATGACCCCAGTTTACCCTGTACAGCCTAGATTGGTGTGCGTCTTGCCTTACGTTGCTCGAGAATCCATTTTGTCTTTGGCTTCACTTAATTTAGTTTACGTGACCGAAACAAAAATGGATTCAAAACCCATGAAAATCAGGGGTGCAAACGTTTTAATTGCAACTCACAAAAATCTTTGAAACCTTTAAACAGGACGAAAAGTGCTGTTGCCAAAGATTGCCAGGGAGTAGACTGTGCTCAGTCAGGCTTTCTGACCGATGAAGGAGTCATGTGAGTACAGCAACAATGATTGGTTACAAAGAGCAGCTCGGTATTATTTTCGACGCACTGGAAGACAAAAAAGCCACCGATATCGTGATGCTGGACTTAACAGCCGTCAGCGATTCCTTAGATTACTTTGTGATTTGCAGTGCCACCAGCCAACCTCAGATGAGCGCCCTGGAGCGTCACGTGCTCGAGAAATTGCTCGAGGTGGACGTGCGTGCCATCAACGTAGAAGGTCCAAGCCCGCGCTGGGTTCTTGTCAATTTGGGCGCAATTTTGGTGCACATCATGACCCCAGAAACCCGTGATTTTTATGATCTCGAGGGTTTGTGGGCAGATGCCAAGCAAGTCCAGCGTTAAAGTTTTTGAGCTGCCGTGAAACCTCGAGATTGATGGCTCGAGGTTTTTTGTTGCCTTACTTTATCAAGATTACGCGAATATAAAATTGAATTTTCTATAATTTTAGTTTCTACTTGACAAAAAACGAATTTATGCTCTAAGCTTAAGCCATGAAAAACAGAGAGATTGCAGGTTTGGCAGTCATTGGCTTGTTCTTCGGCGGACTCATGAGCATCAGCTTCTGGGCATTGCTCGGCATGACCTCGATTGGTATTACAGCCCTGGTTTTCGAGTTTGTGATGCGAATGGAAGCCAGTGGTTCACAAAACGCCCGCATGATCCGCGAATAATCCAAAACAGAACACTCCTCAAACCCTCGTTCGTGTCTCGAGCGAGGGATTTTTCTTGTACCATGTTCTCTGTGCCGCACTGGTCAGAAACATATGCCGCCAACCACCTCGAGCAACACGGCTTAACAATCCTCGAGCTGAATTACCGTATTCGCGGCGGCGAGATTGATATTATTGCCCTAGAGCCAGACGGTGTGACGGTATTTGTTGAAGTCAAACAACGCAGCCGTAACTTGCACGGCACGCCAGGCGAAAGCATTACCGCCCGAAAAGCCATGCTGGTTCGTCGTGCCGCGCTGCATTACCTGGGACGGGACGACATTGCCTGTCGGTTTGATGCCGTGCTGATCGAAGGGGATCAGAAAGCTTTGAAACTCGAGTGGGTGAAAGATGCGTTTTGAGCCTCGAGTTTTAATCGGTTGGCAAGAGCAAAATCATCATGACGCTAAATTGGGCGATCAAGGTGTACGAACCCACCCCGAACGTCTCGAGCAATGCCGCAGGAACGAGCGCAAGCGTGGCGGCGCTGGTGGAGGCTTCCACGCCCGTGCTGGCAAACCCCGCCCAAGTCGCAACTTTCTCGAGCAGCAACAAGCCGAGCATGGCGCGTGTTACACCCAAAAGCGTTGGCTCGAGCGGATAATTTAAAAGGCTCGAGACGAGCAAACAAATAATGCCAACCACAGCAATAATTGCGAGTCCCGGCAGGGTGCGCCCAAGGCTGCGTTCACTGCTACGAATCGGCGTTGACATGATCGGCATGGCGGGACCAACCAGGCGCGGCAGCAAAAACCCAAGGGCAAGAGCACGCAGCAAGAAACCACCCACGCCAGACACGGTTGAGATGCTCGAGAAAACCACGAATGCCAGTTGAAGCAGCAAACCGATTTGGTCAAATACGGGACGGCGGTAAAGCGTCAAAGCGCTGCGCCATGCGACAGCCAGCAAGACACTCGAGTCCAGAGCGGGAGGTGGCAAGCTGCGGGTTGGACGGATGCTCGAGACTCGACCCAGCAGTTGATCGCGCAAACGTCGGTGCTGATCTGGGTCGGGACGAGAACGTGCCACCAGGCTCATCAGCATCATGGAACGCAAAGCGGACAGAATTTGCGATTGCGCGGCAAAACGCGGCGGATAACCAGCCGTCAGACTCGCTCGAGAACCAATGATTCCCAAGACCAACAAGGCAACAGGCAGTAAACCAAGAGGGTTCAAATTCCAAAAACCACTGGCAAGCCCAAAACCAAGCGCACCACCCGCCACACTCGAGGCGACAACCACCAAAACCAGAGCGTTCAACCAGGCTCGAGCGGCTGTGTTTTCTGTGCCTCGAGCGCTGTACGCCAACCACTCGAGGTCAACGGTTAGGGCGGCAATGCAACCGAGTGTGATGGGTGCGAACGGCGTAAAAATGTCAAACCAGTAACTTGCAATCACCGTCCATAGCACGCCCAAAATAAAAGCGACAGTAAACCTGAAGACTCGAGCAAACCACAGTGGCCAGTCCAGCACCTCTCGAGCGTCCTCGGCGGTCAGTGCCAAACGGTAGACGTCGCGCCCGTTTAAATTGATTGGCGGTGTGCTCGAACGAGATGCGGAAAACAACAACCACAACCCTGCAAGACTCGAGAAAATGACGGGCAACCATTTGATGCTGATCGGTTGCTTGAATTTGGGTAGTATCTCTGCACCCGCAATGATTGCCACGACGACCCAACCGATTATCCATAAGACTGTTCCCCAACCAATCGCCTTACCAACATAAACCGCCCACGAACTAAAACCCCTCGAGAGTGACAAACGACGGGCAAAACGCGTTGCAGATTCGGAACGGGCGGGTGTCATGCGTTCAATTCTTTCAAATTCTGGGTTTCGACCCGCACGCCAACCTCGAGCGAGGTGTCTTTCAAATTTGCATCTTCAATCAACAAGACTCGAGCTTTCACATTGCCCTCGAGCATGGTTTTCGCCAAATCGCCCTGATGCGCACTGACGACCACCGCATGACCCGCTTTCACACGGTCACGCAAGGCAGAGGAGAGCAACGCCTGAGCGGGCGCATCCAAACCATTGAACGGCTCGTCCAAGACCAACAACGGCAACTCGAGTCCCAAACACAACGACAGACTCAGTTTTTGCCGCATTCCACGCGAATGTGACGATGGAAACTCGCCCAAACGACCCTCGAGACTAAATTTTTCGAGAAACTCGAGCATCCGAGCCTCGGCTTGAGGTTGCCTGTAGGCAAGCGCCTGAAAACGACAATGCTCGAGCAGCGTCAAATCCTCGTACAACGCGGGTTCGTCGGGTATAAACGCAAACTTGGAACGCGCATCAATACTGCGCGGCGAAAAACCGGTAATTTCAACATCGCCCTTAAACGGCAACAACCCCGCCAACGCCCGCATTAGCGTGCTTTTGCCCGCACCGTTACGACCCGTCAACCACACCAACTCGGCATGAACAGTCAAATTTACGTTCTCGAGAATCTGCGTGCGAGCCAGCACAACCTCGAGATCAACCAATTTTAGAATGGGAGCATCAGACACGAAAACGAGTCTACGCTGGAAAGTGTCAGACGAAAAGGAAGATTGTACGGGTGTAATGAAAATCAAGTCCAGAATTCTCACCTCGAGATGCCAAAATGCGCGTCATGAACGTGATTGGAATTCTGACTCGAGGGTTATCCCTTGTTTTTTTGGTGTCCACCGCCATCGCCGCACCATTGCCGCAAATCCCAACCGATACCGCTTACCAAGGCGATGCTTTTGCCAGCATTATTCCAAAACCGCAAGAACAAACCGATGCAAACGCAATATTGCCGCTCGAGAATCTGAGTATCAAACTCGAGGGGAACGCGCAAGAACTGGTTTGGGCGGCGCGAGATGTGAACGAAGAGGTCTTCTCGAGGTTGGGAAAAACACTCGAGATGAAAGCCAGTGCGAACACGATTCGGATTGGGACGCTCGAGAATGCGACGCTGGCAACTGAAGCCAAAACCCGAGGGATTTTGCCCGATAAAGCCGAGGGTTACGGTTTGTGGGTGGATGACAAGGGCGCGGGAGTGGTTGGGTTCGATGCGCTCGGGGCTTACCGAGGGGCGCAAAGTCTGCGCCAACTTTTAACGCCAACAGGTTTTCGATTCTCGAGTATCCGCGATTACCCAAGTTTGCAAACTCGGGTCGCCATGATTTATTTGGATGTGTATTCCAAACCGACCAACGACTGGTTGATCCCAATGCTAGCCAAACTGAAATTCTCGAGCGTGCTGGTGATGAGTAATTACGTCAAATGGGACAGCACCCAAAATATTTGGCATCCGCAAGGCGCAAGCAAGCCCGAGGCGGTACGGGTGGCGGAATTGATTCGCAATCACGGCATGGATGCCATACCATTGATTGAAACGCCAGGTCACGCCAGTTGGCTTTTTTACAACAATCAAAACCGTGATATTAGCCAGGACCCAGACATCAAAGAACCTTACGCTTACGACACGCTCAACCCGCGCAGCTACGAGGTTTTGCTGCCGATTTTGACTGAGGCGGTGCAGGTTTTTAAACCCAAATTTGTCCATATCGGACACGACGAGGTGATTGCCGATGGACGCGGACGGTTTCCAGCTCGAGAGAACGGGATTGCTCTGGGCTTTGAGAAATTGTTTGTCGATGACACCATCAAACTGCATGACCACCTGAAAACTTTGGGCGTTGGCACGATGATCTGGCACGATGTCGCGCTGTCACAGGCTCACCGTGATAAAATCTTGCCAGAATTACCCAAAGACATTGTGCTGACCAACTGGCATTACAGCGCCGCCGATGATTACCCCAGCCTTAAATACGCCCAAAGCCAGGGTTTTCGGGTGCTTGGTGCGAGTTGGTTTCCGACGGGCAACCCCGAAAAAATGGCGCAAGCCGTGGCTCGAGAAAACGCGCTCGGCGCAATTCAAACCCGTTGGACTGGATATTTTTACTCCAACATTGCCATTTACGACGGCAACGCCGAACAGGGTGCGGCGTACTTTAATGCCGCCTCGAGCTTCTGGAATGTCAACGCCCCAAACCTTGAGAATCTGGAAAGTGCCAGACGCTACCGCGACGCGTTTAAATCCGCTAAGTATGCGCCAATCAAAGGAACATTGATTGACCTTTCCAGCCTGGTTACACGCAAACTAGCCGACCCCGACGAAACCCAGTGGGTGCAAAAAGGCGTAAGCACAGACCTCTCGAGTTTGCCCACAGGTGCAAACGTCAAACTTGGCGCTTACACGTTCAACATTTCAGGCGCAATCATGCTGAAAGGTGCTCGAGCCGCCGCCGAAAACCTGCCCGACAAAATTACGCTCGAGATTGGCGCTCCCGCCGCCGCGATTAACTTTTTGCACACCACCGGCTGGCTTGGCACGCTGACCAGTCCACGGCAAAAAGTGGGCGCTTACACCATCACGTATTCCGACGGCACAAGTATTGTTCAAGCCCTCGAGTACGGACGCAACATCAACGCCTGGACAGAACCCAGCGTCGAAGGCACGGTTCGCAGCATCATCAATGACCCAACCTGGCGCGGAAAGACCACCGACGGACTCGAGATAGGCTTGAACGTCTTCACCTGGGTCAATCCAAACCCCAGCAAAACCATCGTCAGCGTTCTATTCTCGAGCGAAGCCACGCAAGCCAACCCAGCCTTGATTGGGTTAACATTGCTCGAGAAAGCTCCGTAAACACGATAGAATCACGACATGACTTCAATCTCAGCCCCCGAAACTCGAGTTGGTTCTCGAACGCGTTTCTGGCGCAACATTCTGACCGCGTATGGTTTTTTGCTGCCAACATTATCATTTAAACTCTTGTTCACGTTCTGGCCCATCGCTTTCGGAATTTTTTTGGCATTCACGCAGTCCAACATCATTGAAACCAAAGTGATTGGCACACAAAATTTTCGGGAATTGTTTGGCACAGGAGAATTTGAGGCTCGAGGTTCCAGCCCGTATTTTTTTGAGGGCATGATGAACAGTTTAAAGTACCTGATGTGCGTGCCAGTGATTCAATTTTTAAGCATCGGGCTTGCCATGCTGGTCAACCGTCAAATTCCGGCGATTGGTTTGTTTCGCACGGCGTATTACGTGCCTGTGGTCACGAGCTTGGCGGTGGTGGGTTTCATGTGGAAAGGCATGTACGACCAGCATGGACCACTAAATTACATCCTCAGCGTGTTTGGTCTGATGGATGCCAACAACCCCTCGAGTTTGCTGAACAATTCAAACTATGCCCTGTACGCCGTGATGCTGATGACGGTTTGGAAAGGTTTGGGCTACTATATGGTTTTGTACCTGGCGGGTTTGCAAAGCATTGACCGCACGCTCGAGGAGGCATCCGTGATGGACGGCGCGAACCGTTGGCAGGTTTTTTGGAATATCACCCTGCCCGGTTTGCGCCCAACGCTTTTAGTCTGTGGTTTGCTGTCCACCATCAGCGCAATCAAAGTCTTTGAAGAAATTTACGTGTTGACTGGCGGCAGTTCTGGCACGTACACCGTGATGTATTTTGTGTACGCCAAAGCCTTCCAAGATTTCAGGTTTGGTTTCGCGGCTGCCGCAGGGCTTGTGGTGGCATTCGTTAGCCTGATTTTTGGCTTGATTAATTTTAGACTCACGAGAGGAAACCAAGCATCATGATCGAAACTCGAGAATCCAATGCTGCTGCGCTCGAGACGATCCGTTTGATGAAACAAAAACGTGATCGCAACAAGTTCATTACGAACATTTTTATTTACGCGCTGTTGACCGCGATTGCGTTTGTTTTCATCTACCCGTTTTTGTGGACGGTTTCAACCTCATTCGAGACGACGGGCGGTGTTTTTGAATTTCCACCCAGTTTGATTCCAAAATCGCCCAGTTTTCGCAATTACATCGATGTGTTTGCGCTTGTGCCTGTGGGAAGGCAAATTCTCAACAGTGCCTTGATTTGTTTTATTGGCGTTACGGGCAGTGTTCTGATTGCCACACTTGGCGCATATCCGCTTGCCAAAATGAATTTTCCAGGTCGAGATTTGATTTTTTACATCATCCTGGCAACCCTGGTCTTGCCCAACGAAGCAGGCATGATCGTCAATTACGTGACCAGCGCTAAACTGGGCTGGCTGAAATCCGATGTTGGCAAATACGTTGCCGTGATCGCCCCCGCCCTTGGCAATGTCGCGGGTTTATTTCTGATGCGACAAGCGTATTTAAGTGTGCCGCTCGAGCTGCTTGAGGCTGCAAGAATGGACGGCGCGAGCGAATTGACGATTTGGCGCAAAGTCATGCTGCCGCTGACCTTGCCAACATTAAGTGCTTTTGCGATTCTGCAATTTGTTGCGTTTTGGAACACGTTCTTGTGGCCAAGCATTGTTTTGCAAGGCGACAGAAACCTTCTGCCACTTTCGGCGGGAATGCTGGATTTAAGTTCGCAATTTAGCACCAACACCAGAGCCACCAGCGCGGGTGCGGTGATTATGATTCTGCCAATTTTGATCGTGTTTTTGTTCTTCCAGCGTTATTTCATGCGTGGGCTTGAAGGGGCTGTGAAGGGGTAAATCTCGAGCAAGTTTTTCATGAACGGCTCGAGTTCGTGTTTTTATCATTGAGATTTTGATTAACATTTGACCATGCGTAGTTTACGGCTTGGTTTTGTTGTGTTGTGCTGCATCGGAATTGGTTTCAGTTCGACAGGATTTGCCGAAGGTGCAAATTGCGTCGCCTCGGGGCAGTTTTTGTTCTCCAGTGTGGCAAAAGTCAAAGTTGCCAAATTGTTTTTTCGCAACAACACCCTCAAGCCAACTCGGGCTTTTGTGGTAAAAGGTGATTTTGTGGCGGTACGAAATGTCAAAGATTATGGTATTTGCGTGTTGTTCATCAATCAATTTGGTCAAGAAACCGTGGGCTGGCTTCAGAACAATGGTCTGGAAATTCTTGAGGATGCCGACATGATGGACATACCGAATCGTTGGCAGTTAAAAAGAGGGCAGCAAACCTTGATGATGGAACTGCTGGCTTTCAGTCAAAACTCAAACCGCCATCAAGTGCGTCTGACCGCAAACGCTCGCAGCTCGAGTTGGTTGTCTGGTGTACTGAAATTGACGTACTCGGCGTTTACGCTTGAGGTCAAACTGAACAACAAAACCGCGTGCAGTCTGAACGGGGTTTTCTTAAATGGTTTTATGCGAATTTTTAGCGAGACAAAGGCGTGTTCAGTTTTTGCAGGGGTTTACAAACAACCCAAGCCTTAATTTGACTTCAATTTTGAGTCGAGTAAACCTTTCATCAGTGACTCGAGCAAGACCTGTCCCCGTAAACTCGAACGCCAACGAACGGGGATTCCTGGCAGTCCATCTCGAATGCCTGCAATCCCCCCAGCCACGCACGCGGTGGTGTCGGTGTCATGCCCGAGTGAAATTGCGGCTTTCGCCACAGCCTCAAAATCTCCTTGCCTGAGCGCCCATTTTGCGCTGAACAAACAATCAATCACATAACCCGTCCCTCGAGTTGGTGCGTTTTGCTTCGCAAGAATCCCAGTCTCGAGCGCGTCCAAGTATTCGGGTTGTGTGGCGTAAATGGTTCTCAAAGACTCGAGCGCGGCATCCCAAGGATTCTGGTGTTGTTCGAGCGTCCGACGCGCCCAGAGGCAGTACAACGCGCAACAAACCTGCACAATCACATGGGCATGGGTAATCCGAGATTGGTCGTGGGCATCTTGCGCCAAATTGACGTCCGAACCCCGATGCCATAAGGCAAGCGGTAAGACCCGCATCAACGAACCATTGCCTTGCGAAAACTCATCTGTGCCACCCGCCTCGAGCGCTGGCACACCACGCATTAACTTTTGAATGGCATTAGACGTTTGAATCCCAACATCAAACACATGATTGTCCACCGCCAAATACCCATGTTCGTACCAATTGATAAAACGATTTCCCAAATCTTGCGGCTCGAGCTTGTTGCAATGAAGCAAACTTGCCAGCAGACACAACGCTTGAGCGCCATCGTCTGACCACGTGCCAGGTTTTACCCCAGCATGAGCGCGTTTAAAACCATGCGGCGGTTCAAACTCGAGGTCGCTCAGTGCAGGCAAATTTTCGGGTTCGTGAAATTCATAAGGCACACCTAGCGCGTCCCCAACCAGCAAACCAATCAACCCACCAGAGATTGAATCCTGAAAAGAAATCACAAGATTATTATGCTCGAGTTTCTATGAAATGCCATGTATCATGAGGCAGCACAGATTTGGAGGTTGACAAGTTGCTTTCTGAAATTGACCAAACACGCCTTCGCGTTTCTGCTGGTTTAAACCCCGAGAACAAGGCTTTGCTTGGGCAGTATTTGACACCTTCAAGCATCGCTGATTTCATGGTTTCCTTATTCTCGAGCAACGGATTTCAACACGGTCATGTCCTTGATCCTGGTGCAGGTATTGGTTCGTTATCGGCTGCTTTTTTAAACCGTTGGGCAAGTGGTCATTTCGATTTTCAGTCTCTCGAGTTAACCACTTGCGAAATAGATGATTCTTTAATTGAGTATTTAAGCCAAACAATCTTGACTTATGAGTTCAAAAAGCCTTTCCAACATCAATTGTTGATCGGTGATTTTATTCAAGAAGCAGTCAATTGGTTATCATTTAGTCCAGATAAAGCGTTCACTGTATCAGGACGCTGGTCGAAGCCATGCACTTTAGTGCAAGACTTTAGTTGCTACTCAATTCCACAAAGCTGGTAAATTCAGTGTGTGAAC